>JANXTU010000495.1 GCA_025352235.1 Fimbriiglobus sp. | reverse complement strand
TTGAAAGTCATCAGCCCCAAGGTGCTGATGCGTTCCGGTTCCCTCGCACGGTTCCGGAGGGAGGTCGAAGCGGTCGCGAAGCTCGATCACCCCAACATCGCCACGGCGTTCGATGCGGAACAGATCGGCGAGGCACTGGTGCTCGTGAGCGAACTGATCGCGGGCCGGGATCTCGCCCGGATCGTCCGAGAGAAGGGGGCGCTTCCGATATCGGAGGCGTGCGAGTACATCCGACAAGCGGCCGTCGGACTGCAGCAGGCCCACGATCGGGGGATTGTCCACCGGGACGTGAAGCCCTCGAACTTGATGCTCGCCGAGACCGGAGTCGTGAAGATCGTGGACTTCGGGTTGGCGACTCTGGGGCCGTGGCCAGTCGATGATGCCGGCCCCGAGGGAGAAACCGACTCGGAAGGATTGCTCACCGATTGCGGGCAGGGGTTCGGAACTCCCAAGTTCGTCGCACCGGAGCAGAAGCGGGATGCCCAGAGCGTCGATGTCCGAGCCGACGTATTCAGCCTCGGTCGGACGCTCCAGTTCCTGCTGACGGGGGACGCGACCGGCGATCTCAGCAGGAGGGGAGTGCCATCGTCACTCTCGGCCGTGATCGCACGGATGACGGAGACGGAACCGGATCGACGATACGGGAGTGCCGCCCAGGTCGCGATTGCGATGATGCCATTCGTTGCGAAACGCATGGATCGCCGCCGCTGGTTCTTGGCGACGGGTGGAGGTGCGGGGGCGGGCATCGCGTCGCTGCTGTTCATGAAATTCGGAGGGAGAAGTTCCGCCGATGCCGAGATGCCCGCCCGATATTGGCGCTTCCGTCGTCCGACCGACAGCGTGGTACTGCCCGCTCGGGTCGAACTGGAGGAGGCCTGCACCATCGAAGTTCGAGTGATGCTGACTTCGGAAGAGGCGAAGGACTGGAGCGTGTTCAGCCAGTGGACGGACGGGGCAGAAGACACCTACTTGGGGGTGAGTCCGGCCGGAATCAGCGGCTGTTGTTTCCCGGTCGCCAACGTGGATGCGCGCTGCCGGGTGAGCTTGAACGAATGGCACCACGTCGCCTTCGTCTGGGACGGCCGACAAGCCCGCCTCTACCTCGACGGCAAGATGGTGGGCGGATGCGAGGCGGCGGGGAGGATCGGCAAAGGAACCGGATTGCCGACCATCGGGGCCATTTGGCGTCCCCCGGAAATGCCGCGCGGAAGCTTCATCGGCAACTTGCACTGGCTGCGGGTGTCGGGGATCGCCCGGTATCGCACAGCGAATTGGATGATTCAAACGGATGTCCCGGAAGCCGATGCGGACACGCTAATTTTGATCCCTCCAGGCGACTTGGCGGGGAGCCACCGGCCACCTTTTGTTGGCGCAACTGTGCCTGAATTGGCCCCCCCGAACGGATAGCCTCACCACACAAGTTCTACAGGGAAATTACGATGAATCGCAACACGTACGACGAGCGGAATGACGAAGATCAAGATGACGAGGGTCAAGAGGAACAGGGTAACAAGAAGCAGCGGAGCATCAAAAAGCCGCTCCTGATCGCGGGGGCCGTAGGTGCCATGATCGTCTTCTGCTGCGGCGGATGGACTTGTATCAGTTTATTCGTAAACAACGTGGACAAAAGCGCCGCAAGCGATTCCAAGATCGATGCCGAGGCAACGTTTGACGCGGATCCAACTTCAAAAAAAAATGCCGCCTTGAAAGAGAAAGCATTTCAAAAACTGCTTTGGCACATCTTTGAGATGCCCGCCCCGACCGATGGTCAAGAAAAAAACAAAGTCTGGGCATTGACGGCGGATAATCTACTAAATGACTAGGCTCTGTTGACATTCGTCTGTTGCGAATCCGGCGGAATTGTTACAAGGCAAGTCCATGGAGGGGTTTGCGATGCGACGTTTCGAATTGACCGACGAGCAGTTTGCCCGAATCGAACAGATGTTGCCGGGTAAATCCTCCGATCCCGGACGCTCTGCCGACAATCGGGTATTCCTCAGTGCGGTCCTCTGGATCCTGCGAACCGGAGCACCCTGGCGCGACCTGCCCGAACGATTCGGAGCGTGGAATTCCGTCTTCCAGCGGTTCCGCCGCTGGGCGAAAAACGGCCGATGGACTGCCATCTTCGAAGCAGTCCAGGAACCCGATTGGGAGTGGATGATGATCGATGCTTCGGTCATCCGTGCCCACCAGCACGCCGCCGGTGCGTCGAAAAAAAAGTAACCCCGCCCGCCGAGGTTGCACCGCCACCCGCCCAGCCGACTCACGCTCCCACCGTCGGGGAACCCACTCCGGTTCTCCCCGAAGCCATCCCGATCCTCTCGGTTCCTCCCGAACCCACGCCGCCGATTCCGGAATCCGAAATACCGCTGAAAACGCTGGAAAAGAAGCCTCATCCCGAAGCGTTGGGACGCTCGGTTGGCGGCCGCACTACCAAAATCCACATGGTCTGCGATGCGCTCGGCTTGCCGGTCCGGTTCCTCCTGAGCGGTGGAGAAGTGCACGACAGCAAGATGGCCGGATCGCTGATTGCGGGTCTCGTCGCGGAACACTTCCTCGCAGACAAAGGGTACGACAGCAAGAGTCTGGTCGAGGCCGCCGAAGCCGAGGGCATGACGGTGTTGATTCCCTCGCGGAGCAACAGTTTGGAACCGCGAACGTACGATACCGTGATCTACAAGGAACGGAATCAAATCGAACGTCTGTTCAATCGGCTCAAGAACTGTCGACGCGTGGCGACTCGTTACGAGAAATCCGCCCGCAACTTCTTGGCCATGCTCCAACTCGCCGGCACCATGCTCTGGCTCGCATAAATGTCAACAGTGCCTAGTAATCCTGCTCAAAATTGCCAATGGCACCCTTTGAGGAAGGCATTTCTTCTCCCCGATAGGTTGGGGCAACTGGTTGCAGATCTCGGAATCGGTAATGGCCAGCTTCACCAGACGTACTTCGAATCGCAATTTCTCTGGGGGCAGCGCAGCCGAGATCGCCAAGAAGCCTCAGCAACCCCTGCCGAGCGCCGAGTGCAGCGCTCATCAGTTCCGACTGGCTATTCAGTTGTGAAATCAGCTCTTTCCGTTCGTCGACTGTTCGGCTCTTGGCGAGTGAATCGCTGAGATGGACAGGCGGGACATTTGAAAGCCCCATAAGCGCATTGATCATCTCGTCCTTGATCAGATGCCGAACTTTGACTGGATCGAACTCGCTCGAAGTCTCGATGGCTTTGTTTCTGAGAAATGCCATCGTTTCGGAGATCAATGCGTCCCTTCCAACGCCGTAATTGATTGGATTGTGGACTGCCAAACGAACGGTTTCGAGTGCTTGACGTTGCTCCGCGACTAGGTTTTCCTTCTTTGAATTCACCGTGAGGAATCGATCGAATCCGCCCCGGAGTACGTCGTGGAGTTCGATCAGGAAATGAACGGGGTTCCCCTCAGGGTTCCATGGCGCAGACATGCTGTGTGCTCGTTGGTGGCGGGCCGGTCGGTCGATGACGGTGACGAGCACCGCACCGACACCGACCGACCGATTTCATGCTGCCGGGGATCAGCCGACAGCAACCCGCCCCTATTTTGCGCGAATATCTGCGACTCCGAAAGCCCCGTAGTTCACTTTTCTCCGAACGAACCCACCGCGACGGCTCAGGCATCGGAATGGGCAGGCAAGCGCAGGGGTTCACGGACAATCACACACGGCCCCGTCGGTATCGTTTGGCGCGCCGCTCGGGTGGCCTGCCGATGCTCCAATTCTTCGAGCGTCAGAGCCAACTGCCGGTGCAGGTAGCCTTCGTACTTCATGACCGTGTCGGTCACACCGGGGGCCAGCAGCGAGCGCCGGCGAGCATCCGCTTCCTCGATGGCCGTGCGGCGCTCCACATCCCGCAACTGCACTTTCATTTTGCCAGTTGCTTCTGAGCATCGACGACGTCGGCCGCCGAACCACTTACGGCCCGGGCTTCGAGTTTCGCACCACTCCAATTCGCCGTGCTGCCCATCCGAGCCATCCCGAGCCGGATCTTCCCGGCCGTCCAGCCGTCCCATTTATCGGGTTCATCGTGGTGAGCTTCGGGAACATCGAGGGCGTTCAGAAATGCGGCGCAGTCCGGGTCGATCATCGGATCCAGCGGCGGGAGGTTGTCGAGGTCGTCGAGGTCGAAATCATCCAGCGCAGCGTGATCCTCAGGCAAGTAATCGGTGAGACAGCGGAGAATGTCGAGGGCCTCGACGCCGGGGAACGGTGCGTCATCCGGTGCGGCCGTGAAGCGAGCGAAGAGTTCGGCACGTTGGGTACAGCGCACGATGGCGTCTTCTGCCCATTGGAGGTGTTGCTTCACCTCGACGAGCGTCGGCTTATCGTCCGGCCGGTCACTGTCGTGCTCGTCAGTTTCTTCCCCGCGGATCCCCCGGATAAGCCGGTCGGAAACCGAAGTGGTCACGCCGGCTTCGTATTGGGCCACCCGTCGCATACGCCAGGAGAGCAAGGCCACCCGCTCCGCCAGTTCGCTTTCGAGGAATCCGATCGGTGCCAGGTCCTCGACGACGGCTTCCCGGAACTGTTCCCACACCTCCGCGCTCTCACCGGGGACAACCGGCGATGCGGCCCGGAACCCATGGGAGAGCGCGTTCATCCGCGCCACGGCTTTCCCGGCCGCCGTCTTCGGCCCCGTGGAGCGCTTGGCGTTCCGTTTGTTCGCGGCCAGCTTCGCGGGTGTGGTCATTGGACAAACTCGTCTGGGAAGTAGATAATCTGAAAGTACCCGAACCCAACTTCCGTTTGGAGCAACGCATGGCCCGCAATATCGAGGAAGACGACGATTCCCCGGAGCCAAAGAAAAAGGCTAAGGGCATGCCTTTGCCGCTGATTATCGCCATTGTCGCGGGTGTCGTTGTACTTGGATGCGGTGGAGTGAGCGTCGTTGCGGCTTTCGTCTTCTGGGCCTCGGTGAAGCCAGTCGAACAAGACAAGCCGCCGGGTGACATGAGTTTGAAGGAGTTCATCCTGCAAAAACCATCCAAGCCGACTGCGGTGCAAGTGGATTGCGAACTGAGCACGTACTATAACTTTTCGTTCTCCAGGTGCGCCGAAACCCACTACTCGTTTCGCGTCGTAGGGGGCTCGCCATATGCCAGCGCTCATGCCTACGCACCGAAGACGTCCGACTACGGCAAGCGTCTGTACGAACAGCTCAAGAGTGGCCGCACGCAAAAGATGACACTGCGTTTGCAGCGAGTCGGGCCGAATGGCAACGCCCTGCCCGCCGATGACGACGATAGTTTCGCCTTGATCGGGGTTGTAGACGCAGTGACGAAAGACTAACCCTCAACCAAGCGTGATCTCGACCCGTTTATTTTCTGCGAATGCCAAAAAGCTTGAAATCCTCGACGGTTTCCGGGGTCTGTGGATGGAGACGCATCCCGCAGATCTGTACGCCGAAGAGGATTCCGAGTGAAA
>JANXTU010000460.1 GCA_025352235.1 Fimbriiglobus sp. | reverse complement strand
CGGCTTACCTGACCGAGATGCTCCGCGCCACCGACGGCGAACCGACGATCCTCCTCGAAATGACCGAAGCCCGCGACCGCGCCATCTTCCGCATCGGCGAGCACTACCTCTACCTGGTGGTGCCGATGGTGGGGTGAGGGGAAGATGTGATCAAACCGTAACATCTATCAGTTGATGGATAGGGATGGGGTGTGGCAACAATTCTTGGAGCCACGGGGGAATGACTTGTGAATCCGAGCCAGGGGAGGCACCTGAAATCGGACGTAACTCCTTGCCGCGCTAGGTCGTTCCGAAAGTCGGACGTCATTCCACGATAGGGTGGGTGGGTTCACGCTGGAATGACGACTCCCAGAATCGTTGGCACACCCATAAGGATGGACCAAGTAGCTTTCTTAGGGGAATTTGGCGATGCTGCTGAACAACCTCTTTGGTTCCGAACGAGACTCTCTGCAAATTAACCCAATCCGCTCGTGAGCTCTTCGCCGAAGTTGTAATTCAGTCCGTTCTGGCCAGCTCGAACTAGAATATTGCTGAAGTAATCAGCGCCCATGACGCCTCCCAGGGTGCCGAGCGTCTCGGCGCTGTCCGTATAGTCCACAGGCTGCGTCTCGGTGATGGTGAACGTGCCCGGCCGGAGCCCCCGGAAGGAATAGTTGCCGAAGGTGTCGGTGACCGCCGTCAGGTTGACGGCGTTGCCGCGGTCGTCGATCCCCGTCAGAGTGATGAAGGTTCCGGCGATGCCCGCTTCGCCCTCGTCGTAGACCCCGTTGTGATTCATGTCGTAATACACTTTGCCCGAGAGGCTGCCCAGCGCCGAGACGTCCGACTTGGGCTTCACGGCCCACTCCTCGAAGCCCGAATTGGCCGCGGCGTTCTGGCCGAAGGTCGAGTAGAGGTAAACGTAGGGGTTGCTCGACGAGGCGGCGAAGAAGCGATCCGGGATCAGCACGGACACGTCGCCCGACCCGCTCCCGTGGTTGAGCGAATAGTTCATCAGAACCGAGTAATCCCCGCCAGCGTCCAAATTGTAGGCCGCATCGAGGTCGGCCAGTCTGCCGGTAGCGGCATCGTAGCCGCTCAGATTGCCGCGGTCGCCTAGGAAGATCTTGAGTTCGTCCAGGGAGAGCAGCGGGGCCGAGGCCTTCTGGTTGATGTCGAGCAGGAATTCGCGGTAGGCCACCCCGTTGACGATCACCACGGGCACGTCGGCGAGCCGGAGCGAGCGCGTGAACGCGGGACTGCGGTTTTCGTCGAACTGCAGCGGACGCGCGTCGGTGTTGTAGCCGCGCTCCACGCCGCTCCCGTGGAGGCGGACGAACGAGTTGATGAGCCCGGTCCCGGTCGGCTGGGCGTCGCACTGCTGGAACAGCGCCCCGTTGATTTCGCCTGTGGAACCGAGCGTCGTCAGATCGACCGAAGCCGATGGAACGTCGCGGCCTTCAAGGCGGTCGAGGCTCGGACGGAAACGGTGGGAGAGTGGGAGAACTTTCATGTACCGTACCTCATTGCGGAAACGCCAGCGGAATGCAGGTGAGCAATTAGTAAAACGCCCTCGTTCGCGGGGCAATTTTTTCTACGCGGTGTTTCTCGTCTTATACGTAGCCCTGCAGATTGGAAAACACGATGTCTCTGAAACGATGCGCGATGCGATTGGCATAACAACTCTAACAGCGGAACGCGTGCTGTCAGCATCGCGGCGACGGACTGGATCGTCAAACGGATGAGCCACGGCGGATTATTGGCGTCGTCGGACAGCGGAAAGCGGCAGCGGATCAAGTCACGGGGGAGTACGGCGTGCGGCTCGCGATCGGCGAGTTCGACGATGGCCGCGATCCCGGCGTCCAAGATGCCCTTCGAATCGCGGAGGTCGCCGGCGTGTCCGATCCAGAGTAGTCGATCCGCGACTCGCCGCACGGGTTCACTCCGTTCGGATTCTACGGCCGCTCACGCCGTGCCGCTCGCCCGGAGGGTCACCCCAGTGTAAACGAGGTCACCATGAGTCGCCCGGTCAAGCCGAAAGCCCTTTCGACTCGTCCCCGGAGGGGGCGGGTCGAAAGGGCATCCCCGTGGGGACCGCGGGAGGGTTCGGCTTAGAAGAACAAGCCGATCCCGAAGTTCACACCGTGGATCAGGCGGAACGCTTGGTTGCCGTAGCCGGGGTCGATCCCGCCGACGTTGAAGCCGACCGGGTCTTCCATGCTCTTCGTGTTGAAGAACGTGTTCGCGCTGTA
>JANXTU010000403.1 GCA_025352235.1 Fimbriiglobus sp. | reverse complement strand
GGCGATTGTTTTGAATTGCTCCGCGATGGCCGCGATGGCGTCGGGCCAGCTCATCGGTTCGAACTGTCCACTCCCCTTGGGGCCGGTGCGGCGCAGCGGGGTCGTCAATCGCTCGGGGTGGTAGACGCGGTCGAGGTAATTGGCGACCTTCTGACACAGGAAGCCGTCGGTGAATGGATTTGCTGAATCGCCTTGAAGTCGGACCGCGCGACCCGTTGCGGGATCGACCGAGACGATCCAACTGCAGGTATCGGGGCAATCGTGCGGGCAAGCGCCGCGGATCGGAACGGTCGGCAGCGGGTGCATCATGCGAGGGCTCTTCCGGATTCTGGCGTCGGCGCTACGGTCCGATTATTTCATACGAAATGCGCATTAGACTCTTGCACGCGATCCACCCTGTTCGCAATACTAAATCACCAGTCTCTCAGAAATCTTATTCGTCAGGGTGGCGATGCCTGCTCCCACGAACGCGGCCGATTTTTTGGAAATGGTCCGCAAGAGCGGACTCGTCCCGGAAGACCGACTCTCGTCGGCTGTCCTGCGGATGCGCTCCCCGCAGGCCGGGATCGACCAATTGGCGAGCGCGCTCGTCCAAGCGGGGTTACTCACGCGGTTCCAAGTCAAACAAGTGAAGCAGGGCCGCTACAAAAGGTTCACGCTCGCCGAAAAATACCGGCTGCTCGAACTCCTCGGCGTCGGCGGCATGGGCGCGGTCTACCTTTGCGAACACGCCTTCATGCACCGCCTCGTCGCGGTCAAAGTCCTCCCGGTCGACAAAATCGCGTCCGACCCGACGGCGCTGCAGCGCTTCTACCGCGAAGCCCGCGCTGTGGCCGCGCTCGATCACCCGAATATCGTCCGCGCCTACGACATCGACAAATACGAAGGGCTACATTTCTTCGTAATGGAATACGTGGACGGCACGAGCCTCCAAGAGATCGTCGCCCGTGACTCGCTGCAGAATCAGTTCTTCGATCCGACCCGGGCCGCGCATTACATCGCCCAAGCGGCGGCCGGACTCCAACACGCGGCCGACCTCGGTTTGATCCACCGCGATATCAAACCGGGCAACCTCCTGCTGGATCGCAACGGCATCGTCAAAGTCCTCGACATGGGGCTCGCTCGCTTTTTCGACCATCGCCACGACGGATTGACCCAGAAGTTCGACGACAACACCATTCTCGGCACGGCCGATTATCTTTCGCCGGAACAGGCGATCAACGACGTCGTCGACATCCGCGCCGACATCTACGGCCTCGGCGGAACGCTCTACTTCATGCTGACGGGGGTCTCCCCGTTCCCCGACGGTTCCATCGCCCAGAAACTACTCGCCCACCAAACGCAGGAACCGAAGTCGGTGCGCGAGTTCCGCCAAGATGTGCCGGCGGAGTTGCTCGCCGTGCTCCACAAGATGATGCGGAAGAACCCGGACGCCCGCTATCAGACCCCGGACGAAATCGTCGCGGCTTTAACGCCGTGGACCGACCAACCCATCGGCCCGCCGCCCGAACGGGAAATGCCCGACCTCTGCCCCGCCGTGGCGGTGCTCAACGGCGTCGCCCCCGGCATGAACATGCGCGGGAGCACGGCGAAGTTGCTGCTGGCCGGGTCGCGTTCGGCGACGCGGATGGTCGATTCCACGGTTCTCCCCGGCGCCGCGAGTTCCGAAGCGAAAGTGCCGACGGGCCGGAACGTGGCGACGACGCCGATCCGAACCCCCGTCCGGCCCGCATCCGGTTCCCCGTCTCGACTTCCCCAAATGGTGGTGCTCGGCGCGGCGACGTTCGCCATTGTTTTGGGCCTGCTCGCCGTCGCAGGGTATTTGATCCTCCGATAATCCCCCGATTTCGGTCGATTTCACGTTGCGGTCGGGAAGTTCCCGTCTATGACTCGCTTTTGTCCAGCGCCGGCGCCACCTTTGCCCTATATTTACGTCGCACGCGGATCGTCGGGCCCGACCCGAGCCGGTGACCGCCGGAGAATGCGCCGATGCCCGCCCCCGCTTCGAACGATGAGCTGACCGATGTCATTCTGAAAAGCGGCGTTATCGAAGAACCGAAGTTGCGCGCGTACATCAAAAAGCTCGGCGAAAGCGAACCGGGCGTCCCGAATGACCCGAGTAAGCTCGGTGGGTTGATGGTCCGCGATGGCATCTTGACGTACTTCCAAGCCGAACAGCTGCTGCAAGGCAAGTGGAAGCGCTTCTTCATCGGCAAGTACAAAGTGCTGGAGCGGCTCGGCGTCGGCGGCATGGGCCAAGTGTTCTTGTGCGAACACAAGCTCATGAAGCGAAAAGTCGCGGTGAAGGTGTTGCCCGCCGCGAAATCGACCGATCCAGCCGCCCTCCAACGCTTCTACCGGGAAGCCCGCGCGGTCGCCGCAGTCGATCACCCGAATCTCGTCCGCGCCTACGACATCGACCAAGACGATAACCTTCACTTCATCGTGATGGAGTTCGTCGACGGCATCAACTTCCACGATCTCGTACGCAAGTTCGGCACCGTCGATATCTTGCGCGCCTGCCATTACATCTTCGGCGCCACCGTCGGCTTGCACCACGCGAGCGAAATGGGGCTCGTCCACCGCGACATCAAACCGGCGAATATTTTGGTCGACCGCACGGGCGTCGTGAAAATCCTCGACATGGGCCTCGCCCGGTTTTTCAACCCGGACGAAGACGACATGCTCACGAAGAAGTTCGACGAGAGCGTCTTGGGCACGGCCGATTACCTCGCCCCCGAACAGGCCATCGACAGTTCCACCGTGGACATCCGCGCCGACATCTACGGCCTGGGCGGCACCTTCTATTACATGCTGACGGGATTCCCGCCCTTCCCCGAGGGATCGGTCGCGCAGAAACTCCTCTGGCACCAGACCAAAGTGCCGAAGGCGATCCGCGCTTATCGCCCGGAGGTGCCCGAGGGGGTCGCCGCGATCGTCGACAAGATGATGGCCAAGGACGCGGCCAACCGCTACCAGTCCCCGGCGGAGGTTATGGACGCCTTGGCCCCGTGGGTGCAAACGCCGATCCCGCCACCGCCCGATCGCGAAATGCCGCAGATGTCGCTGGCCGCAATGGGCGGCGTCCCCGGCCGCGCGGCCCCTGGATCGGGCCCTTCGCTGAACGCGACCGCCTCCAACAATTCGATCGTCGCCACGCCGGCGCCCTTCAGGAGCGATCCCGTTCCGACCGTCGCGCTGAAGCAGGCCCAACTCCAGTTCGCCGAGGCCCTGGGCGATGTGAGCGCGCCGCTCCCCGCGACTTCCCCGGCCGCCGTCTATGCAACCACGGACATCCCCGCCGTTTGGGAATCGTTGCAAGGCGCCGAGACGATCCGGAGCGGGGATACGCCCTCTTCCAAAAAAGTGAAGCCGGTCGCGGTCGATTCGACGCCGAAGTCGGCGCGCCCGACGCGCACCGCGACCAAACCGGCCCGCCCGACGAAAGCGAAATCACGCCTCGTCCCGATCCTCGGCGTCAGCGTCGTGCTCTTTCTCATCGGGTGCGGGGCGGTTGCCGGTCTTTTGGTCTGGAGGCCGTGGGTGAAGGCCGAACCGACCCAAACGCCCGCCGTCGAATCGCGCAAGATTTACGTCACCGCTTCGGGGTCATCGCCCGATCCGACCGCAACGCGCAAGACCATCCGCGAGGCCATCGCCTCGGCGCGCTCGGGCGACACGATTATCCTGCTCGACGGCCAGTACGAATCCCCCGGATTGCGACTCGAAGGGCCGAACAAGAACCCGTTGAAAAACGTGAGGATCGAAGCCGCGCCGGGCACGCCCGTGACTTGGACCTTCAAAGTCTCGCCCAACTCGAGTAACGATACGGCCCTTCAACTCACGAACGTCGAAGACGTGATCATCGACGGCATCACCTTCGAACTCGGCGGCATCGCCCACTCGGCCCTCATCGCATCTGGCACTTGCCCCGGCGTCACATTCCAGAACATTACCGTCAAGAACCCGAAGTCGATGGGGTTTCGCATCAACAACGCGGTGGCGGAAGCGGGCCGGCCCTTGAAGATCTTCAAATCCCGCGTTCTCGGAACCGCGCCGTACGAATCGGGTGTGAACATCCACGCTAACTCGCTCCTGTCGAATCAGTTCATCCAAGTCTCGGACTGCCGATTCGAGGGGCCGGCCAAAGCGGCATTCGCGATCGAAGGGCCGGCGACCGGGATCGAATTGCGGAACAACCGCGCCCTCGGCTTCGAGACCGGTTTGAAAATCGCAGCGCTCCCGCCGGATAAACCTTTCGGCGTGAAATTGGAACGGAACACGTTCCACTCGCTCTCAATCGCCGGGGTCTCGCTCGAAGGCCCGCTGGCCGGCCCGCAGGAAATGGCGATCTCCCGCAACTATTTCGCAAACGTCCCGGCTCTTTTAAAGGCGAGCAACGCCACCGGCATCCAAGCGACCGACAACGCCCGCGATGCGGCCTCGAAAGAAGGCACCATCAGTTTGGCCGCCGTGGCGGTGGACGGACCGGCGCTCGGGGTGAATAAAGAGAACGACGCCGAGTTCCTCCGGCCGACCGGCGGAGCGAAGCTACCGCTGGTCGGCAAGGCGACGGCCGGGGCGGAGTGATGGTTCACCGCGTCTTGCTGAAGCCCGCGACCACGAGGCCGAAGCCGAGCGAACTTTTCCCGGCGTCCGATTTCACCGACCGTTTCAATTGCAGGCACTGTGCGCCGTTCTCTTTTGTGACCAATTTCGCATCGGCGTCTTTGCCGAAATGCGGGAAGAGCAGCATGACGGCGGGGTGATCGCTGCCGGTCACTTTCAAACTGCGACGCACCAAGTCCTTCAATTCCAAGGGTTCGAGCGACTCGTCGTCGGCGATCGGGCTGAGCAAGACGAAGTCGGCGTGTGGGGCGGTGTCTTTGTGATCTCCGGTTTCGGGCTGCACGGCGATGCGGAGAGTGTAGGTCCCGGCCGGGAGTTCCTGTTTGCGGAAGTCGACGAACGCCTTGTCGAACTTCACCAACCCGACGAGTGTCCCTTCGGGAATCTCGCGGTACGTCAGGCCGTTCTTGATCTGCTCGGCGCTCGCCTTCGCCGGGATCGCTTTGCGAAACCAAAGCGTCATCGCGTCCGTATCGCCGTCTTTGATCGTGAACGCATCGGTCGTGAATTCGGGCTTCAGCGCTTCGGCGAGCGCTGCGGGGAATTCGACCTTCTCGCTTTTCAACGCGAGCTTCACCGGCTCCGCCGACAGTGCGTTGACAGCCAAGGCAATTGCGACGAACACGGACCCGAATCGCATCATGTCAGTTCTCCCGAGGTGGGGTCGCCCATGCGAATTTTAGAAGCCCACGGGCTGTCGAAAATCAATTCGCGGGCACCCGGTTCCCACCCGCACCGTTCGAGGTTCAGTTCGCGCAGTGTTTCGAGTTGATCCCAGACGGCGAAGCCGGCGGCGGCAACCAAGCCGATGAAACTGCCGGCGAGATTCCAGACCCGCATCGCCGGACGCGGATTGGCCCGGAAAAACCCGTCGAATCCCGTTGGGTCGCCGTGGGCCAAGTCGTTGAAGGAGGCGTCGACGCGTTCCAAATTTTGCAAGCCGGCGGCGTGCGCCAGCGCCGCCAAGCCACTATCACCGATCAGGTGACCGGCGAGGTCGAGCATGCGCAATTCGCCGAGCGATTGCGACTGGCCGAGAGCTTCGGCCCCGTCGCGGGCGATGCGATCCCGCCAGTCGAGACCGTCACTGCGCAGGACCAACTCGCGGAGATCCTGAAGCGAAAGGGCCTGCGCGAGATGGGCCGCCCCGCCGTCGCCGATCGGGTTGCCCGAAAGATCCAGCGTTCGCAATTGGGCGGCGCGCGGGTGCCCGATGAGCGTTTCCACGCCGTCGCTCCAGATCCGGTTGTTCTGCAACAAGAGCCGGGTCATCGAACTCAACGGAGCCGCATCGAGAAATCGCGTCAGGCGTTCGGTCTTGCCGAAATTATTGTTCCGCAAATCGAGCGTTTCGATGCGTTCCAACCCCGCGACTCCGGCGAGAGCCGATACGGAGTTGTCGGCGTTGATGACGCGCAGTTCGCGGATCGGGGCGAGAAGCAACACCGGTTCCGGCGCGTCGATCAGCCAATCGGCGGTCACCGCGATCGATTCCACGAACCCCCGTCGGAATCGCTGAATACCGCGGATCGGGAGCCGCCAATCGGGCCGGTCTTTTTGCAGCTCGTTTTGCCGGGCGTCGAGCCCCGACCACCGCGCGTCGCCTTCGGGCAAATTCGCCAGTTCGATCTGCACGCGGATGAACTCGGCCCGCTCGGGCGCGCCGGTTTCTTCGAGGTAGTCGGCGTAGACCAGCCGCGGCAGGTCGTCCTCCGGCCGATCCGAGATCGCGTTCAAAAAAGCCCGGTGTTCCGACATCATCACTGCACCACGTCGGGGCCGAAGCGTTCGAGCAATTGCTGCCACGTTCGCCCGCGGAGTTGGTTGCCGTCGAACAGATGGAGCGATTGCAGGCGGATCAGGTTCTTGGAATTCACGATGGCCCGAGCCGCGTCGTTGTCGAGGTCGTTGTTGCGCAAGTCGAGGTGCGTGATCCGGCGCGCTTCGCGGGAGTTGACGAGGGCTTCCACCGCTTGGACTGTGACGACGGGTCGGTATTCGTATTCGCGGAGCAACGCGATGGCGGTCGTTTCTTCGCCAGATTCCCCCGAAGGTCCGCCGAAGTGGGTAAGCGATCCACACAAGTCGAATCGGACGATTCGCGCCGTCACGGGACTGGTGAGCAACGTCTGAATCAGCTTGCCGCTTTGGATCAATCCCCTGGTGAGTTTGAATTCTGTCGCCCCGTACCACTCCGGGTTCTCACGAAGTGCGAGTGATCGGAAATTCGTGGCGTCAGCGAGTTGGTCCGCAGAGATCGCCATGAGGGAATTGTTTCGGAAGCCTCTCACGGATCCGAGTCCGTTCGGTACATGGTCTTGGCATTGCATCCGAATCAATTCTGCCCAGCCCGACTCGCCCCGCTCTTCGAGCCAATCGGCAAAGACGAGTCGCGGCAGATCGTCGGCCGGAGCGTCGAAGATCGCCTTCAAAAATGCCTCGCGTTCGTCGCCGTCGTCCATCAACCGAGGCCCAGCCGTTCGTCGAATCCGTGCATGATGTTGAAGTTCTGCACCGCCACGCCGCTGGCGCCGCGGACCAAATTGTCCTCGGCCGCGAGGACGACGATCCGCCCGCGCACAGAGCGGACCGCGAGATCGACGAAGTTCGTGTGGGCCGTGTCCTTCGTCGTCGGCAGCGTGCTCCGGACGCGGACGAACGGTTCTTTCGCATAAGTGCTGCGGAAGAGTTCGAGCAGCCCGGCCTCGGTGACCTCCCGCTTCGGCGTCGAATAAATTGTGCTGAAAATGCCCCGATCCATCGGTGTCAGGTGCGGGGTGAAGAGCACGCGGAACCGAGACCCGGCGACGTGGGCGAGGGCCTGTTCGATCTCCGGCGTATGCCGGTGGACCCCGACGCTGTACGCGGAGAAGTTCTCGTTGCACTCGGGGTAGAGTGTCGCCAGCTTAGGCGTCCGCCCGGCCCCGCTGATGCCGCTCTTGCTATCGATGATGATCGAATCGCGGTCGATGAGGTCGTCGCGGATCAGCGGAGCCAGACCGAGGATAGCCGTCTGCGGGTAGCAACCTGGGTTGGCGACGAGCACCGACGTGCGGATCTCCTCGCGGAAGAACTCGGGCAAGCCATAGACAGCGTGCTCCAGGTTTTTCACGTCCGGGTGCGGATGGCCGTACCACTCTTGGTATTCGTCCGGGTTCTTCAACCGGTAATCTGCACTGAGGTCGACAACGCGCATCCCGCGTTCGAGCAACGGGGCCACCGCTTCGGCGCTCGCCCCGTGCGGCAGGCAGCCGAAGACGCAGGTCACACCCTTCGCCTTCAGCTTGTCCGCGTCGAAGTTCTCCATCGGCAGATCGAGCCGGCCGAACAGGATCGGGTGATCCGCCGACACCGGCTTGCCCGGCTCTTGGCGCGACGTTACGGCGACGATCTCCGCGTGCGGGTGCCGCAGCAGCAGTTTCATCAGTTCGACGGCGGTGTACCCGGAGCCACCGAGGATGGCGATTTTGATCTTGGTAGTGTCCATTGTGAGATTGCTCCGTGCCGCGATTCCCGGTTATCGGCCGGCGGCACTTTCGCGGCGTGATTTCACTTCGGCGACCAGCTCCTCGACGGTCGGATCGCCCAATATCTCCAAGCGGTCTTCCGTGTAATTCCCTCGGCCCCCATGGAATTGATTCAAGAACCGGGCCGTGTTCGCCGGCCCGATTTGGCGGCAGAGCAATGCGATCGCCGTCGCGGTGACCTCGGATAAAGTCGCATTCGGATTCGTCATGTCGGCACCTCGTCGGCGAGTTCCAAGGGCGAGAGAATTCGGACGGTCAAATCGGTCTGCGTCCGCGCCTTGCGGAGTACCCCGTCATCGCAGGTGCAGAAACAATATACGGTCGCCGACTCCGCCGTGGCGATGTGCAAAGCATCGAAAGCTTTGAAACCCCGCGATTCCAACTGTTTGGCACGCGATTCGATATGTGCGTCCAATCCGATCATCGGCGCGGCCCCGTCGAGAATCCCCAAAACGAACGCGCGCTTCTGGGGGTCGGGGTTCTTGTTGGCTTCGAGCAACAACACTTCGGAGGAGACGATCTTCAAACGTCCGGTTTCCGCGGCCGCCACAAAGCCCAGCATCGCTTCGGCTTCGAGGGCGATGCGGAGTTGGGTCCGATCATCCATAGGCCGTTGAAGGATGCAGCAGTCGAAGTAAACTTTCACGGCGGGTTGATCCGATCCGATTGCGTCACCCCAGTACGAGCGATCCGTCGATCCCATATCCGTGATTGTATACTCAGGTCTTTCGGTGCGGAGATGCCATGGCCAGCTTCGCCGAGTTGCTCGACATCCTGTTCGAAGACAACCACTGCCTCGGGTTGAACAAACCCGCCGGGTGGCCGACGACGCACTTCGACGGCACCGAGGAAACCTTCGACCGCTTGGCGAAGGACTACCTCAAAGAGAAATACCAAAAGCCGGGAAACGTCTACCTCGGCATTGTTCAAAGGCTCGACAAGCCGACGAGCGGGGCGCTCGTGTTCGCCAAGACCAGCAAGGCCGCGGCGCGGCTCAGCGAGCAGTTCCGCGATGGGGCCGTGGAGAAGGTCTACTGGGCCGTGGCGAGCGAAGCCCCGGCGCGGCCGAAGGGGTTTGTGTGGGGCGATTGGGGCACCCTCGACGATTGGCTCTTCCACGACGATTCGCAGCGATTGGTGCGCGTCGTGCCCGAGGACACCGAAGGGGCCAAGCACGCCCGCACCGGCTACCAAGTGAAGGCCCGCCACGGCGGCTTGATGCTGCTCGAACTCCGACCGATGACCGGTCGCAAACACCAACTGCGCGTTCAACTGGCCTCGCGCGGCGCGCCGATCTTCGGCGACAAAAAATACGGGGCGACGCAGATCTTCGGCCACGGCATCGGCCTGCACGCGAAGTCGCTGACCTTTCTCCACCCGGTGCTTCACGAACCGGTGACGCTGAAGGCCGAGGTGCCCAAAGAATGGAAGGGCCGCTTCGCCTATTTGCTGAATCCGGGAGCGAAGAAGTGACGGCGGATCGGGTATAGTGGCAATAACCGAGGAGATGGATCATGAACGCAACAACGACCAAACCAGACTTGAAGATCGAGATTGCCGAAGCGATTCGCCGGGAACCGAGCTTGCTCGCGGCGGTGGGGCTAGCCACGGATTTCTTGGAAGAACTTCTCGAACAGCCCAATTTGGAAGCCGACGGCCGCGAACTTTCGTGGAGCGTATCCGAGAAAACGCCCGGCATCGTCGTCAAACTCTCGGAGTGGGATCACTACGGGCGTCGGGACGCCCAAGCATTGATCAGCCGAAAAGACTTATTCGAGAGCGACTATCGGGAAATTTCCATGAGCAAACTCGTTCGACAACTCCTGCGGCAAGCCTTCCATCAGATCGGCGACGTGATCGACCGCGGCATCCGAGAACTCGAACGGGAGGAATCCAAAAATGGCCACGGCCAGTGATCTCGCCCACGAAGCCAACAAACAAATCGCCAAGTTGCAGTCGGAATTCGATTTTCGAGAAAAAGAGCTCGGGAAACTCCACTTGCAGGAACTCCGGGAACTTGTCGCTGTGGTCGCCGATCGGGTCGCGAAACTCGAAACGCACATCACAGACAATGAAAAACGCCGCTGGCAGTTCGTGTACATCTTCGCCGGGGCCATCGCCACTTTGCTCGTCACCGTGATCGTTCAACTCGTCTTGCTTCCCCTCGTGAAAAAATGACCCACTCCGACAAACTCGCCGCGATCCTCGCGGCCGTGCAGACCGACCCCGGCAACCGTGGCTTAGCGCGCGATCCCGTGGACAACTTGTTCACCGCGACGGCGGGGGATTTTGAACGGGCGTGCCGCCTGCTCGCCGGGTGGCCGGTCGCCGCCGTGTTCACTGGATTCTACATCCCCACCGCGACGCCGGCAGCGTTCGAGACCGACGGACCTCTCGGAGCGGTTTTACTTGTGCGTGCGTTGTCCGCAATGGGTGGTGGGGGAACCGTGCTCGGCGAACCACCGGTGCAAAACGCGGTGAGAGCCGGGTTGCGCGAGGTCGGTGCAGCCGCATCGGCTGATCATTTTGGGCACGACTGGCCGTTGATCACCCTCGAACGCGCTGGTCCTGCTGCCGACGGCAAATGTTACACGATGCGGGGACGCGATATCCGTCCTCACCTGTCCGACTGGATTCACAAATGGATGGACCGCGACCTCCGGGGGCACGCTTCAATCGGAATCGGCGATGGCGGGAACGAAATCGGTATGGGGAAGATTCCGCACGAGACCATCGTGAAGAACATCCCCAACGGCGACCTCATCCACTGCCGGGTGCCGACGGATCACCTCATCGTCGCGGGGGTCAGTAACTGGGGGGCGTACGCCCTCGCGGCCGGGTTGTTTGTGCTGCTCGACCGAAAACCGCCGGCCGATTTGTTCGATCCGGATCGCGAACTGGCGATCCTCGAAGTGATGGTGCGCGAGGGCCCGCTCGTCGACGGTGTGACCGGCAAGCAAACCGCGACGGTGGACGGGCTGAGCTGGGAAGAGTACAGTCGCCCCTTGCTCGAGATGCAACGCATTCTGGATTCGTGACCCGATGACCCCGCAATCCACCGCCGCCGATGTCCGCATGGCGTGTCGCAACGGCAAGTTCACGCAACCGACACCGGGCCTCGCGCGCGGATTCGTCCAAGCGAACCTCGTCATGCTCCCGGCCGATTGGGCCTACGATTTCTTACTCTTCTGCCAGCGGAACCCGAAGCCCTGCCCGATTCTCGATGTCACCGACACCGGGAGTTGGGAGCCGAAGTTCGCCGCGCCGGGGGCCGACCTCCGCACCGATCTCCCCGGCTACCGAGTCTTCTTCCACGGCGAATGCGTCGATGAACCGACCGATGTGAAGGACTATTGGCGCGATGACCTCGTCTCGTTCCTGATCGGATGTTCGTTCACGTTCGAAACGGCGCTGCTCGAAGCGGGTCTCCCGGTGCGGCACATCGAGCAGAATCGCAACGTGCCCATGTACCGGACGAACATTGCCTGCAGACCAGCCGGGCAGTTCCACGGGCCGATGGTCGTATCGATGCGGCCGATGCTGCCGGGGCAGGCTTTGAAGGCGACGGCCATCTGCGGCCAATTCCCCCTGGCCCACGGGGCGCCGGTCCACTTCGGCGATCCCGCCGCCATCGGCATCCGCGATCTTTTGAAGCCCGACTACGGGGAGATGGTCGATTTCAAACCCGGCGAAGTGCCCATCTTTTGGGCCTGCGGCGTGACACCGCAAGCCGTGCTGATGCAAGCGAAGCCGCCGTTCGCCATCGCGCACAAACCGGGGCACATGTTCCTGACGAATTTGCACGATCGCGACATGCGGGGGTGAATCAATTCGACGGTGGGATTCCGTTATCCGCGAGTGCTTCGAGGTAGGTCCCTTCGAGATCGATCATCACCGACGGTCCCCGACGGAGCGGTAACGGGACCGAAGGGATCGATTGGCCGACCGGAGCCTCATAGGGCCAGACTTCCAAAGTATGGTCGCCATCTTGGCCCACCGGACGGTACGAAGAGACGTACGTCGGGGTATCGGGTAATCGCGGCAACTTTTTTCCACAGAGCTCGGTCATCAGCAGATTGTGCAAATTCGCCGAACGGTTCGTCACGGGATCGACCAAGACAACCCCGACGCCGATCTGCAAATAGCCGATGCATTTCGAAACGAGCTTCGCGCGGGTTTCTTCGCGATCCTTGTTGGCCGGGCTGACGATTAAAATGGCGGCGACCAGGGTCAATCCTTTCCCAGTGTCGCAGATGTGGACTTCAAATTCGTCCGGAAAAAGCGCGCAGAAGGTGAGAACCGGCGGAGGAATGACTTCGGTGGCCGACGCCAGACCGCCACTCGGATGCTCCCAACTGATTCCCGAGCCGCATTCAAATTCGGCGACATCGGCTTCGAGCGTGCTCCCCCCAATGAACGTGCGCAAAGGCTCGGAGATTATGCTCCGGAAGAGTGCGATTGAGCGATTTGGCCAGTGCGACGATCCAAGTCGTCGCGATGGATGTCCACGGTGCGACATCTTCGACCGGCGGATGAAAGTGATCGAGCAACGGCATTCGCACTCCTCCGGTCTTTCGCGCAACTCCTCGAAATATTCGTTACTTCTTCTCCTTCGGCTTACCGGGGACGATGGGCGTGTCGTCCGCGTTGCCCCACTCGCCCCAGCTCTTGTAGTAGTTCCGCACATCCTTCGCCCCCATCAACTCCATGCCGAAGGCCATGACCGACGCGCGGCCGCCGCTTTGGCAGTGCGTCGCGCTCGGCTTGTCCAACGCGATCCCGGCGTCGGCGAATCGTTTTTTCAGTTCGTCGGCCGGCTTAAATCGATGCGTCTTCGCATCGAGCAAGTCGGTCCACTCCAACTGCTTCGCGCCCGGCATCGCGCCGGCTTTCTTGTTGTTCATCTTCTCGGTGCCGCAAAACTCCTTCTCGGAGCGGGCGTCGACGATTTGCAATTTCCCGCCGTCGATGGCTTTCAGCAGAAAGTCCTTCGTGGCGAGTCGATCCGCTCGAGACACGGCGTTGAACTGGACGCCGCGAGGATCGGCCGAGGCGTCTTGGGTCACTTCCAACTTCGCGGCCGTCCAATCCTTCCAGCCGCCATTGAGCAGCCGTACATCCGCTACGCCCCAGAATTTCAAGATCCACCAGATCCGGGCGGCATCTTTGGTGAGGTTATCATCGAGCACGACGACTTTCGAGTCGGCTGCAATACCGAGTTTGCTGATGCGCTGGCTCCACGCATTCGCATGTTCCCCTTCGCCGAAGGTCTTGGCCCACGCCGCGTGATCGACCCAGATCGATCCGGGGATGTGGCCGGCTTCGTACTTCGCTTTCTCGCGGGCATCGAGGATCACGAAGGTTTTGGCGACTTCGGCTTTGGCCAAGTCGGCCGGTTCGACGAGCAGTAATTTGTTCGGATACTCCGCCGCGAACAACGGCGAGGCGAGCAACGCGACTCCGAGGGCGAACGCTGGAAATTTCATGGGGACGCGTCTCCGGGGGATGTAGGCTCTCGAATTCTATACGCGCGTCATCCGAACTCCGCGGCCTTTCGCACCGCGATCGCCAAACGTCGCAAGTATTCCGCGCGGGGAATCTCAAACGCCCCGAATTGTTCGGTGTGGTCGTTGAGGATTTGCGTATCAAACAGTTCGAAGCCCCGGTCGCGCAAGCGCGTTAATAAACTCACGAGCGCCACCTTGGAGGCATCGCGGACCCGGTGGAACATCGATTCCCCGGCGAAGAAGCCGCCGATGGCGATCCCGTAAATCCCGCCGACGAGATCGTCGCCGAGCCAAACTTCCAAACTGTGGGCGTGGCCGCGCCCGTGCAATTCGGTGTAGGCATCGATCATTTCGCCCGTCACCCAAGTGCCTTCTGCCCGGTCGGCGGCGCAGCCCTCCATCACGGCGCGGAATTGTGTGTCGGCTGTGACGCGGAATTTGTTTTGTTTGATGGTCGCGGCGAGGCGACGGGGGACGTGGAAATTGCGGAGGTCGAAGATGGCCCGCGGCTCGGGCGACCACCAGATGATCGGGTCGCCGGCGTTGAACCACGGGAAGATGCCGCGGGAGTAGGCTTCCAGCAAAGTACCCGGCCGCAGGTCGCCGCCCACGCCCACGATCCCTTCGGGGGTCGCGAACTCGGGCAAAACCCACGGCCGGCGGTCGTTGTCGATAGCGGTGTCATTCACACACCCATTTTGGACGGGCTACTTCATTTTGTCCATGAGTTCCTTCGCGTCCGCGCCGGCTTTCGTGTTCGCCGCGTACTTCACGAGGTATTTCAACAGCGGCTTCGCTTCGGCATCTTTGCCCTTTTCGATCAATTCCTTAGCCGTCGCCAACCTCGCGGCGGCGGCTTTTTCTTCCTGTTCCGTCGCTTTGTCTTCGGTCACCGGTTTGGGTTCGGGCTTCACGACCGGCTTCGGTTCCGGGTCCGGCTTGACGACCGGTTTCGGTTCGGGTTTTGGCTCCGGCGTGGCCACCGGCTTCGGACCGTCCTTCGGTTCTTGGCCAGCCTCGTAACCCCGGTTGGTGCCCTTTACCAATTTCAGCCAGCCGTCGTAGCGGTCTTTATCCTTTGAAATCACGACGTAGCCGAGGTCGAGGGTCTTCAGCAATCCGTCCAGCGTTTCTTCGGCGCTCTTATCCTTCGAGGCGAACGTCGTCTTGGTGTTTTTGGAAACGCCGATATCGAAGGTCACGCTGATGGCGCCGAGTTTTTGATCTTCGAGTTGGCTCGAAATCTCTTTCAAAATGTCGCCGATCGGCTCGTTCTTGGCGTCGATGGTGACTTTGCCTTTGAGCTTTTTCGTGCGCGTGAACGACGCGCCCAAGGTATCCTTGGCATCGACGGCGTGAACCGCCGTGGCCCCGACGACGGCGACGAGCAGGCCCAATGCGAAACGATTCATGGCAAATTCCAGAGGGAGGTGGGGACGATTGCAAGTATCTAGCTTACCTCAATCGGACGCCGCCGCCTGGAAAATGGTTCCATTTGTTGACAAACGAACATGGCCCGGACTAACGCGAATTCATAAATTATAAGGAACGAAATCAATCCGAAGGTGCCACCGCGATACCGACTGTAACCCGTTACCCGGTATTCGGTTGCTTTTCGGATTTCCGCATCGCTGCACAGGTTCCGCGCCAGGAGTTCCGGTTTGGCCAAGTCTTCTTCGACCCCGCCCGGTTCCAACGATCCGCCCCCGGTTGTCCTCCCCGATCTGCCGATCGATCCGCTCGACATCGTCGACGAACTGCGGGACAGCTACCTCACGTACGCACAGTCGGTCATCGTCAGCCGGGCACTGCCGGATGTGCGAGACGGCTTGAAGCCGTCGCAGCGACGCATCCTCGTCGCCATGAACGACCTCGGCCTCGGGCCGACTGCCGCGACGAGCAAGTGCGCCGGCATTATCGGCGAGACGATGAAGCGCTACCACCCGCACGGCGACGCCAGCATCTACGACACGCTCGTTCGCATGGCCCAAGACTGGGTCATGCGGCAGAAACTCATCCACGGCCAAGGGAACTTCGGTTCCATCGCCGGGCTGCCGCCCGCGGCCCACCGCTACACCGAAGCGCGCCTGACGCACCCCGCCGCGGAAATGCTCGCGGATTTGGAAAATGACACGGTCGATTTCATCGACAACTACGACGGTAAATACCGCGAACCGCTGGTGTTGCCGAGCAAGTTCCCCAACTTGCTCGTCAACGGCGCCGTCGGGATCGCCGTCGGCATGGCGACGGACATCCCACCGCACAACCTCCGCGAAATCTGCACCGGGTTGATTCGGCTGATCGACAACCCCGATGTCAGCCTGATGGAGCTGCTGGAAATCGTGCCCGGCCCGGACTTCCCCACCGGGGGCATCGTCATGGGTAAGGCCGGCATCTATCGCGCATACATGGGCGAGCGCAGCCGGATCACGCTGCGGGCGCGGGCCGAGGTCGTCGAAGAGGTGAAGGGGAAAATCCCCGTCATCATCATCAAGGAAGTCCCGTTCGAAGTGACGCGCAACGCCATGATGGCCGAGTTGGGCGAGCTGCTCCGCGACGACCGCATTCCGGGCATGACTTTCGTCCGCGATGAATCCTCGGCGCGCACCGGCGAACCGGTGCGCTTGGTCGTCGAACTCAAACGCGGGTCCGACCCGCACCTCGCCCTCAACCAGATTTACCAGTTCAGCCGGTTGCAGAAGACCGTCAGCATCGCCATGCTCGCCCTCGTCGAAGGCCGGCCGGAGTTCCTGACGCTCAAGCAGATGATGCAGAAGTTCGTCGATCACCGCATCGTCGTCATCCGCCGGCGGACGAATTTCCTCCTCCGGGAAGCGAAGCGGCGCAGCCACGTCCTCGAAGGGCAATTGATCGCGATCTCGAGTTTGGATCTCGTCATCCAAACCATCCGGCAGTCGCCGTCCCGATCCGAGGCCAGAGTGCGCTTGCAGGCCATGGGCGTTTCCATCGACCTAATGAAGTCGGCCCTGGGCGAAGTCGCTTTCGGAATTTTGCAAGCCGAGATCGGCATCCGGGACGAATACCGGATGACGGAACTGCAAGCCGAGGCGATCCTGCGGATGCAACTGGGTCAGTTGGCCAACCTGGAACGGGACGAAATCCTCAAGGAATACAACGGCATCCGCGACGAGATCCGCAGCTACGAAGCGATCCTCGCCAGCGACGCGATGGTGAACGACATCATCCGCGCCGACCTCAACCTCATGCGCGACCGCTTCGGCAACGACCGCCGCACGGAAATCACCGACGACGGCGGCGACGTCGAGATGGAAGACCTGATCGCCGACGAACCGACGGTCGTGATGCTTTCGCACGAAGGCTTCATCAAACGGCTGCCGATCGAAACCTACCGCACCCAAGCCCGCGGGGGCAAAGGCGTCCAAGGCGGCCTGCGCGACAACGACTTCATCGAGCACTTTTTCACTGCGACGACGAAATCGTTCCTCCTCTGCTTCACCGACCGCGGCCAATGCTACTGGCTCAAAGTCTACCGGATTCCCGAAGCGAGCCGGACATCCAACGGTCGCTCCATCGCCAACGTGCTCTCGTTGAAGCCGGACGAAAAGATCGCCAGCGTCATCCCCGTCCGCGAGTTCGAAGCGGGTACGTTCCTCTTGATGGCGACCCGCCAAGGCCTCGTGAAAAAGACGAGCCTGATGGAGTACAGCCGCCCCCGCCAGGGGGGCATCATCGGCATCAACCTCGAAGAGGGAGACGCCTTGATGCAGGTCTGCGTCACTCGGCCGGGCGACGAAGTCGTCCTGAGTACGCGGCAGGGAATGGCGATCCGCTTCGGCGAGTCGGACGCGCGGGCCATGGGCCGCGGGGCCACCGGCGTCTGGGGGATCAAGCTGAACAAGACCAAGGACGACAGCCTCGTCGGTATGGTCGTCGCCGATCCGGACGGTTTCTTGCTCACGCTGTGCGAAAATGGTTACGGCAAGCGAACACCGTTCGGGGCCAACGAAGCTGCGAGCCCGGACTCGCCCGAAGACGATGCCGAGACACCGGAAGTGGTCGAGGTCGATGCCCCGACCGCCGAGGGCGACGAAGAGACCGAAGACGGCGCGACCGAAAAAGGCGCGATGCGCTACCGCAAACAGAAGCGCGGCGGCAAGGGTGTGAAGGACGTGAAAGTCACCGCGAAGAACGGCCCTTGCGTCGGCATCGTCGCCGTTCGGGACGGCGACGAAATCATGGTCATCACGGCCCAAGGGATGGTCGTACGGACGAAGGTCGACGACATCCGCATCGTCGGTCGCAACACGCAGGGCGTGAAGGTGATGAAGCCGAACGACGGCGACAAGATCATCACGCTGGCGAAACTGGCCCGCGAAATCGCCGCGGCGGAACCCGCGCCGGAATCGACCGAACCGACCACACCCCCCCAGGAGTAAGTACGATGCGTGTCCTCATCACCGGCGGGTACGGATTTATCGGGGCGTGGATCATCCGCAGCCTCCACGAACGTGGCGACGAGGTCTTCGTCTACGACCTCCGCGAAGACAACCGCCGATTGAAGTTGATTCTCCCGGACGAGGCCATCGCGAAGGTGACCTTCGTGGCCGGGGATGTCTGCGATCTTCCGGCGCTGACTCTGGCGCTGAAGACGCACGCCATCACCCACATCATCCATTTGGCCGGGTTGCAAGTGCCGACCTGCCGGCTCGACCCGCTGCTCGGGGCGAAGGTCAACGTGTTGGGCACCCTCGCCGTGTTCGAAGCGGCCAAAGCGCTCGGTTCCCAAATCGAACGGATCGTGTACGCCAGCTCCGCCGCGGTTTACGGTGGCCCGGACAATTACCCGACCGGGCCGCTGCCGGACGATTTGACCTTGGTGCCGAGCACGCACTATGGCGTCTTCAAGTGCTGCAACGAGGGGAACGCCCGCATCTACTTCCAAGATCACGGTATCAGCAGCGTCGGCTTACGGCCGTGGACGGTCTACGGCGTCGGCCGCGATCTCGGCATGACGAGCGAGCCGACCAAGGCGATCAAAGCCGCGCTGCTCGGTCGGCCCTACGCCATCAACTTCGGGGGCTGGACCGACTTTCAATACGTCGACGACGTAGCGCAAACCTTCGTATTCAGCTTAGCCCGACCTTACAAAGGCTCGAAAAGTTACAACCTTCGCGGCGCAGTCGTGCCGATGACGGATTTCCTGAAGGCTTTGGTCGCGGTACTGCCGGAAGCGGCGGAATTGGTGACGGTCGGCACGCTGCAAATCGCCATCGCCTTCGACCTCGACGACGCGGCCCTGCAGCGCGATCTCGGTCCGATGCCTAAGACGAGTCTCGAAGCCGGCATCCGCGAAACGGTGCGCATTTTCCGGGAATTGCAAGCCGCCGGTCGACTGGATACCGCCGATATCGACGGCCCGAAGACCGCCCCGGTGACGGTGATCGACGAGCCGTAGGCATAATCACTCCGGCCGATCGGAAGAGGTCTCATGCAAAACTACAGCGATTACATCGTGTACGTCGACGAGAGCGGCGACCACAGTTTGGGTAAGATCAACTCCGATTTCCCCATCTTTGTGCTGACGTTTTGCATCTTCCGAAAGGACGAGTACATCACGCGGGTCGTACCGGCTTTTCAGCGTCTCAAATTCAAACACTTCGGTCACGATATGGTCGTTTTCCACGAGCGCGAAATCCGCAAAGCAGAGGGTTCTTTCTCGTTCCTCACCGATGCGAATCGTCGCGGTGAATTCCATGCGGATTTGGGATCGTGGGTCGATGATAGCCCTTTCACAATTGTCGCGGCTGTCATCTGGAAAGAAGCCTTCGTCGCGAAACACTCCGTGCGACACAACCTCTACCATTTGGCCGTACAATTGGGACTCGATAGTGTGGCGAATTTCCTGGCCCACCGCGAGGCGACCGATCGGCTCGTCAATTTCATATTCGAAGCGCGCGGCAAACGCGAGGACGGTGAATTGGAGCTGGAATTTCGACGCGTTTGCGCCGGGGCGAATTTCGTGCGCAAACCCTTCAATTTTGAAATCACGGTGGCCGGGAAGCAGGCGAATTCCACGGGGCTTCAGTTGGCCGACCTCACCGCACGACCGATTGGAAGATATGTGATCAATCCGGCTCAAGCGAATCGGGCCTACGACAGTATCGAGAAGAAATTGCATCGAGACCCGGCCACAGGCCGAGTCGAATGGCACGGCCTAAAGACATATCCGTAAAAAAAGCCAAAGGCACCGGCGTTCCGCCGAAACCATTTGGCCGACCGGGTTCCCCAGTCCAATAATATTGTAGCGCGCGAGTTTCGGCAGTCAAGTCGTCCTCACACGTTCCACGTCGCCGAGGGCGGCTTCTTTTTCTTCTGCTTCTCTGGCTCGTAGACGTACGCCGGCTTGTCCGTCTTCTTTTTCGTCGGCAACATCGGCGTCGCGGGGCCGGAATTGTCATCGTCGCCGTCGAGTTCCGCGGGGTCGAATTCCTCGGCGTCGTCCGGTTCGTCGAACGGCATCGGTTCGTCGCCGAGTTCTTCGGGCAACTCAACGGGCGTGCGTTTCAATTCTTCGACGGCGTCCAGCACTTCCGGGAAGTCCAGATCGAGCCCGAGTTCCTCGGCCTTCATCCGCCGCCGCGCGGCATACGACGACGCTTCTCCCTTGGTCCGGAAGATCACCTTCAACGGCACTTCCGTGTATTGGAAGTTGTCGCGGATCGTCTTCGTCATGTAGCGGATGTACGTCTCGTCGAACAAATCCGGTTCATTCGTAACGATCACGATCGTCGGCGGGTGCGTCCCCACTTGGGTGACGTAGTAAACCTTCGGAATCCGGTTGCCGCGGACGGCGGGGTTGCTCGCGAGCATCGCCTCTTGAATGACCCGGTTGAGTTCGCCGGTCTTGGCCCGTCGCCCGGCTTGCTTGTAAAGTTGCGTGGCGAGGTTCAACAACCGTGTGACGTTCTTGCCGTTCTTCGCCGTGATGTACGCGATCGGTACGTAATCGAGCATCGAGAACACTTTGCGCAGGTACTGCGTCCACTTCTCGGTGGCGATCTTATCTCGCGCCAAGTCCCACTTGTTGACGACGAAGATCGCCGGCTTGTGGTGGATGAGGATGTACTCGGCCAATTGCTTGTCGACCCGGCTGATCTTCCAGCGTGGATCGAAAAAGTGCAGCACCACATCGGCCCGGCGGATCGAACGCTCGGCCCGGTGCATCGAATAATATTCGATGTCGGACGCGAGGCTGCGCTTCTTGCGGACCCCAGCGGTGTCGATCGCGAGCAGAACTTTGCCGTCGCGCTCGAAGCGTACGTCGATGCTGTCTCGCGTTGTCCCCGCGACTTCGGACACGATCACGCGGTCTTCTTCGGCGAGGCTGTTGATGAATGTGCTCTTGCCAACGTTGCGCCGGCCGACGATGGCGAGCTTCAATTCGGCGTTGCCCGGTGCTTCGGTCGGCGTGTCTTCGGGGAGTTTTTCGTAGATGGCGAAGAGCAGTTCTTCGACGCCGCGTTTGGAGTTGGCGCTCGTGCAGATCGGTTCGCCGTAACCCAAGCGATAGAGTTCGCTCGTCCCGGCGTCGTGCTTCATGTCGTCGGCTTTGTTGGCGACGAAGATCACCGGCTTGCCGACACTCCGGAGACGCTGGGCGACGATCTCGTCGAGCGGGACCACGCCGTTGCGAATATCGACGACGAAGACGACGAGGGTCGCTTCGTCGATGGCGATGCGGATCTGCCGTTCGACTTCGTCCGTCAGGTCGTCGACATCGAGGATGCCCATGCCGCCCGTGTCGACGAGTTCGAAAAAGCGGTCGCGCACGCCGACGGTCGTGGCGATGCGGTCGCGCGTCACCCCAGCCGTCGGTTCGACGATGCTGATCCTTCGACCGGCCAGCATGTTGAACATCGCCGATTTGCCGACGTTCGGCCGGCCCACGATCGCCACCATCGGAAGTCGCATTGCAAACTCTCTCTCACCAAAGCGTGAAACCACCGTCGAGGACCAGCGTCGCGCCGGTCATGTAACTACTCGCGTCGCTCGCCAAGAACACGGCAGCGGGCCCGAGCTCCGCCGGTTCGCCGAAGCGCCCCATCGGAATGTGCCCGAGGAACGACGCTTCAAACTCCGGCTTCTCCGCGAACCACTTTTCATTCGGCCCCGTCGCGAAGACGCCGGGCGCGATGGCGTTGACTCGGACGCCGCGCCCGGCCCAATCGGCCGCGAGGGATCGCGTCAGCGCCGCGAGCGCCGCCTTCGACGCTTCGTAATGCCGCCCGCCGATGCCGCGGATCGCAATTGGCCCCGCGATGCTCGTGATGTTGATGATCGACCCGCGGCCGCGGTCGATCATCGGCTTCCCGATCTTCTGACAACAGACGAGCGCGCCCGTCAGGTTCAAATCGAAGAAGCCCTTCCACTGCTCGATGGTCACATCTTCCGTGGCAACATCGGCCCGCCGGCCGCCGACGTTGTTCAGCAAGATGTCGATCGGCTTTTCGAGACCCAGTGCTTGTTCGCAGGCATCCGCCGCCCCTTTTGGCGTTCCCACGTCGGCGACGAAGATGTCGATCTCGCGACCGAGTTCGAGCAGTTCCATCTGCGCGAGAACGAGCGACCCGTAATCTCGACCAACGAGGATCAAATCAGCCCCGGCCTCAGCGAGAGCGAAAGCCATCGCCCGGCCCAATCCCCGGCTTCCTCCGGTGACTAAGGCGGTTTGCCCAGCGAGTCGGAAGGAATCGAGAACGCCCATTGACAACTCATCGCGAGATACCAAGTGTAATTGTAGTAGGTCGGAGCGAAATTGAATGGTGAACCCATGGCGAAATGCGACGAAGGCTACCCGTGCGAAGTCTGCGGGCAGATGGTGGAAGCCGTGGTCGATTCCGATTTGTACCTCCGCTACATCATGGGCGAAGTGCCGTTGGAGGGCCTGCATTTGCAGCCGGAGCGGCACGTGCCGTGCAACCCGGCGGTAGCGCAATACATCGTCGCGGAGGGTTGGCAGCCCGTCATCTGCGACGGTCCGTTTGACAAACGGACGCTCTCCGCCGACTATGTGATCGCCGAAGAAATCCGCGTGACGCGGGGTTGGCGGCGCTTGCAAGCGATCCCGAAATTGCGGTTGGCCATCCCCGAATATCCGCTGTCCATCACCCCCGATTGATCGGAAATCCCATGCGTCTCGCCTTCGCCTCGCTGTTCATCCTCGCCGCTTCCAACTCCGTTTATGCCGATGTCGAATCGGGCCCCAAGATTGGGGACAAAGTCGGTGCCCTCAAAGTCCACGCCGTCACCGGCACGATCGAAGACAAGGAAGTCGACTACGCCAAAGAACGCAAGGACGAACCGACGATCTACTTCTTCGTCAACGCCGAGAAATTCTCCCGGCCCATGAACAAGTACATGCTGACGGTCGACGGTAAACTCGCCGACGCGAGCGAGAAGGCGATGGCGGTGATCGTCTGGTGCGGCGGCGATTTCGACAAGAACAAAGAATACATGCCGAAGTTGGCGAAGGCCGTGCCGTATTCCAAGTCGGCTCTGACGGTGTTCAATGGCGACGCGAACGGCCCGAACGGCTGGGGCGTCAACAGCGCCGCCCACCTGACGGCGGTCGTGGTCATCGGCGGAAAAGTGGTGAAATCCTTCGCGTACGAATCGGTCAACGATACCGACGCGAAGGATGTGATCGAATCTTTGACGAAGGCGATCAAAAAGAAGTGAGCCGGTTCGGCTTCACTTCTTCGCTCCCATGCAAATCAGGCTTTTATCGCTGCGGATGAAAACGGCCCCGCCGGAGATCGCCGGGGTCGCCAGCAGCTCTTCGCCCACTTCGCTGCTGCCGAGGAGTTCCGCTTCCGCGCCCCCGGCTTTGAATACGGCGACCGTGCCCGACTCGCTGAGGACGTAGATTTTGCCATCCCCGGCGACCGGCGATGCGGAGAACGTTTGCTTCCCCTTCCCCGGTACTTTCTCGTCCCAAACCGCTTTGCCGGTCTTGGCGTCGATGCAATAGACGATGCCCGTCGACGGGATCGCCGCGTAGATTTTGCCATCGTAGAACAGCGGCGACGAATAGCCCGTGCGGTACTTCGCCGACTTCCAAACGTCTTCGAGTTTGTTTTCGGTCGGCTTCATCAACGACAGGCCATCGCTGCTCGTCAGGAACAATCCTTCGACCAACGTCGGCGTCGGCGACGAACTCCCGGCTTTGTGGCTCCACTTTTTCTTGCCGTCGGCCGCGTCGTAGGCGACGAGTTCTTTCTGGCTCTGGTAGAAGACTTCGGCGTCGGTGCTGTTCAACTCGCGGATGACGGGCGTGACCCAATTGATGTCGCGCGACCGCTCGGTCTTCCAAAGATTCTTGCCGGTCTGGGTGTCGATCGCCGCGAGGAACGATTCCCCGGCGTTGTCCATCGGCACGATGAGTTTGTCTTTGTAGAGCACCGGCGACGAGGCCATACCGACTTGGTTCGAGATGGTCGGATAGTCCCCGGTGAGGGAGCGGACCCAGAGGACGGCGCCGTCGTGGCCGCAGGCCAAAACATCGCCGGTGGCGAAGAGGGCGTAGATCCCGGTGTCGTCGGCGACCGGCGTCGGCGCGGCCATACAAGTCTTCGGGTGGGCCGTGGTGCCGCCCGTCGCGGCAATGTTTCGCTGCCAAAGTTTCTTGCCGGTGGCCGTGTCGAACGCCAGCAATTGCAGACGATCATCGCGCGTGCCGGCGCTGCAGGTGACGTACACTTTGTCGCCGAAGACAACGGGCGACGAAACGCCGCGGGCCGGGAGTGGCACCTTCCAGCGGAGGCCGTCTTTGTCCGTGAACTTCACGGGCAGATCTTTTTCGGACGAGACACCGGAGCCATTGGCCCCTTTGAACTGGGGCCAATCGGCGGCGACCAGCGGCGATGCGGAGGCGATCAAAACCAGCGCGAAGATCGGGCGCATCACTTGTTCTCCTTCGGGGTCGCGGGGGCGAGTTCGCCGAGTGACACCGGCTTGTCATCAACCCGTTGTTTCAGTTTCAGCGAGCCGCCGGTGGCGTCGCAGACGCGGGCCGCAAAGCCCCAGACTTGGGCCCAATCGTAGGGCATGTCGTTCTGGCACACCTTCAGCAAGATCGAATTCTTGCCTTTCGTCAGTATCACTTTGGCGATGTGTTGATCCATCTTCGTGCCGTGGTGATACTCTTCTCGGGCGAAGATCTCTTTACCGTTCAGGTAGATTTTGATGGCGTTCTGACTGGCGACGCGGATCTCGGCGGGCGTCTCCGCGTCGGCTTCCAGGATCGCCGACGAGTACACGACCGCGTTCATTTTCTTGCCGACGGCGGCGTTGAGGTCGATCAAACCGTAGGTCGCACTGCTTTGGGCGGCTTTCCAACCCTTCCGTTCCACGGCCGTTTCCGGGGCGAAAGCTTTGCCAAATCCGAGGCCGTCTTTGTTGTCGAAATCTTCCGAAAGTGCCCACTGCGTGATGTAGCCGTAGTGCTTGGTGATGTTCGCGGGCAGTTTGAGTTTTTCGAGTTCCTTCGCGATCGATTCGACTTGGTCTTTGTCCCGCGCGGCCTCGAAAATCATCTGTAAAGAACTGGGGCTGTCCTTGAAGAGGGTGAGATGTTTCTGCACACCCTTGCGACGGAGTTCCAGCGAAGGATCGCGGATGAACCCGACCAAGAAGACATCGGAGCGAACCGGATCCTGTTTCTCAAAAACTTCGAAAGCCACCGTTCGAGCGGTCGGGCTGTTTTTTTGATCGCGGATGAAAGTGGCCAGAATATCATCATTGAACTTCTCACCCGCGGCCGCCTGTTTCTCGGCGATGGCGTCGATGGCGGTGCGCAGCCAGTTCGCGGCCGTCGGCTTGGCGTCGTCGATGGCGTTCAAGATCGGCAAGAGGGCGTCCGGCCCGGCCTTCACCAACTCGGCCCACGCTTTCGCGGCCGCGGCGTTGCCGACGCCCTCTTTGCCGACAGAGTTGATCACTTTGAGGGGTGTATCGAGTTCGGCCGCCGAAGCGGTCGTGCCGAACAGGAGCAAGGCAAGTGGGATGGCCAACCGGCGCATGGTAGGTCTCCAAACGTGGTGACACGTTTCCAACGTGTCAGTGGATCGATCAGATAGTCAAACACGTTAAAAACGTGTTGCCACAGTTAATTCAGTGGCGTCCGCACGGCCACTTGCTCTTCCATTTTCTGCCGGAGGTCGGCGAAATACGAGGTCAGTTGCGCGGCCGATTCCACTTTCCCTTTGCTGCACGACGACCCGGTCCCGCAGGCGCCGGTACTGCACGAGGTGCAGCCCCCCTCGGCGGTGCCGCAGCCGGGCTTCTCGCAGGTGGTTTTCGGTTCGGGAGGATCGATCGGCGGCTTGCCTTGCGAAACGTCGAACAGTCGCACGGCCAAGTCGAAGCGGTCGGACAGTGCCGCCAGATGATCGTCGAGTTGACACTCGCCCCAGGGCAAGGCGTGGAGGATCGCCCCGCGACGGTCGAGGGTCACTTCGCAATCGAGGAAGGTCACGGCCTGATCGGTGAGGTTCGCCGCGTCGAGGATTTCGCCGGCCAATCGATTGGCTAACAGCCGGTCGGCTTCGTCGGGCAATTGCACTTCGCGAATCAATTCCCCGCCGCTGTCGAACGATGTCGCGGCCCGCGCTTCGCACAGCATCGTCCCGATTTCGAGCCCGCGCGCGGTTCGGATTACGACCGACGCGCCGCGTGACAAGTCGTTGTCAGCGGCAAAACGGCCGACGAACGCTGAGGATCCGTATTGGACCAAGTAGTCGGGCATGGGTTACAAACTCTTGGGTTCGTCGAAGCCCAGGTAGCCGCGCATGTGCTTGTCGTATTCGCCTTGGCCGAACTCCGAGCTGAGATCGAGCCGGAGTTCGTTGACGACTTTGACGCTGTAGTCCTTCACCCAACCGCTCCAACAGTCGGCGCAAATTTCGCCGACGATCCTGAGTCCGTCGACCCCGTCGATGGGCGACGCGGCCAGCGGCTTGGCCCGTTTGCCCTGCCCGCATCCGGGGCGTTGGCAGCGGAAGCCGGTGTCGATGCCGTCGTCTTCGACGACGACGGCCGGGGCTGCATTGGGAGTTGGGGCGCCGAGTTTGTTCAGGGCTAGCCCCATCGCATCGCGGGGCATCTTGTCGCCGCGTTCGTCGGCGACTTTGTACCCCGCGGTCATCACTTCGATGGCCTTGGCGGGGTCGCCCAATTTCGTGTGGCACTCGCCCAGTAGTTGGTAGACCTTCGAGAACTGCGGGGAGAGTTCGAGCGTTCGGGCGAACGACTTCACCGCCTCGTCGTGCTGGTTGTTCTCCATGTACAACTGCCCGAGGCGGAAGTGCCCGAGTTCGTTCTCGGGGTCGTCCGTCGTCATTTTCCCGAACTGGGCGATGCGGTCATCCAAAGCGCTCATTACAATCTCGGTGGTGGTGATTTACTTCTCGCCGGCGATGACGGTCACCGGCAAATCGACGCTGACGGTTTTCTTGGTCACGATGTCGGTGCAACTCAGACGGATGCTGAACTTGCCGGGCCGGCTCATCGGCAGCAAGAAGCGGACCGTGTAGTTGGGCAGTTTCTCGTCTAGGTCATTGCCCTCGTGGAAGAGCGCCTTGGCCATCAAGGGCTTGCCGTTCTCGTCGAGGGGGATCATCTCGAAGCGAAGATTCGGCTGCTTCTTATCGGGGTCGCGTTTGAAGCCGACGGCCGTATAGTTGATGAACACCGCTTGCCCGACGACGCCGGTGGTCGGCGCGGCCGTTTGGCCACGCTCGTCCAAGCTAGCGTACACGGCGACGATGCCGAAGTCGGGCGGCAGCACTTCGAACTTGCGTTCGAGCGTCGCACTCGGTTTATCCTTCACGGACATATCGGTGACGGTCACTTTCATCGTGAACTCCCCGGCCGGATGGTCGACGCCGAGGGTCACGAAGGCCCGGGCCGCGACCCGGTTGCCGCCGAGCGGGACGAGTTCGATCTTCTCGAACGGATCTTGCTTCAGCGTCGCTTTGCCGTTTTTATCGACGACTTCCATGACCATCGAATAATGGACTCGTCCTTCGTCGCTGATGGCGATGCCTTCGATGTCGTACGAAACGAAGAGAATGTCGCCGGGGATGAGTTTGCTGTTGGCCCGCGTTGGCCCCAAGACGCCGTAAGTGTTGCGGACGTTGGCGATCTCGAGTTTGCCGGCGGTTTGGGCCGGGGCGAATGCGAGCAGCGCCGCGACGATCAAGGTAGGCGACATCGAAGGTTCCTTTGCAAAAGCGGAATCGGGAATCGGAAGCACCGACCTTCCAACGCGCGAGTCGCGGTTTTGTTATGCCTGCACGGCATCTTATCGAGAAGTGCCGCAAAAGGCTTCGGTTCCTTCGGATGGCCGGGCCTACTCAGCAACCGCCTTCTTGGCCTTCCCCGGTGGCAGGAACAACCCCGGCAGTTTCGCGGCTTCGGCCCCCGCATTCACCTTGGCCAAATCGTCGGTCGTCAATTTGCCGAAGTCGCCGAGCAACCCCGCGAGGCGCTTCGTCAGGTCGGCTTGCTGCTCGAGCTGCGGCTTCGTCGGGGCTCCGTCGCCATCGGTGACGTTGTTGAGAAGCCAGGTCAATTGTGAATAGAGCATCGCCCCCGGCTTGGACGCGAAGACGTCGTACACCACCTTCGCCTTCGGGTTGTGCAGCTTCTCTTCGAGTGCTTCGATTTTTTTGCCGAAGGCCTCCTCGGCTTTGGCCTGCTGTTCCGCAGCGGCGTGATCTTGGAACAAATCTTTGCGCAGCTTGATCTGCTTTTGAATGGCCTTCAATCGAAGAACGGCATCGGTGAGCGCGGCGATGTCGTCGCGGACTTTCAGGGCGAGCGTTTCTTGTTCGCGGCTCGCTTCGGGCTTCAGTTTGATCCGGACATCCGGCAGGACTTCGACCGTCGTCATTTGCACATCTTTGCCGAGTGTCAATTTGATCGTGTACTCGCCCGGTGACACCGGGATGCCACTGCCGGGGTTCCCGGCGTCGACCTTCGCGCCGGGAATCGTGTCGGCGCCGTCGTGGGTCAGATCCCAAACGAACTTGTTGAGGCCGACCTTCAGGGCCAGTTTGCGTTCCTTCTTTTGGGCCTCGTCCTCGTCGTCGTCGTCCTCCTCCTCGCCTTCTTTCTTCGGTTTCCCTTTACCGACGGCGACGATCTTGCCTTCGGCATTGCGGATTTCCAATAACAGTTCGCCCTTCACCGCTCGGGCGAGGTGGTACCAAATGACTGCCCCGCCATCGGGATTCGACGAGCTGCTACCGCGATGATGGCTGGTGATGTCGCCCCCGCCGACGGTGTTCCACTTCGTCGCCGGTTGAGCCGCATAGAGGTGCAGCGGCTTGGTTTTCAGGCTCGGGGCCCAATTCCGCACAGCGGTCAAGTCGTCGAGAATCCAGAGCGACCGGCCGTGGGTGCCGACGCAGAGGTCGTTCCCTTTCACTTGCAAATCGTGGACGGGGACCGTCGGCAGATTCAGTTGGAGCGGCTTCCACGTTTTGCCCGAGTCGGGGGAATAGAGAATGCCTCGCTCGGTGCCGAGGTACAGCTGGCCCTTCTTCTTCGGGTCTTCGCGGACGACTTTGCAATGCGTGCCGGGGTCGAGGCCCTCGCTGATGCTCGTCCAAGTTTTGCCGATGTCGGTCGTCTTCCAGACGTGCGGGCGGTAATCGTCCATGCGGTGGTTGTCGACGACGAGATACGCCGTAGCGGAGTCGTGCGGACTCGGTTCGATGCAGGTGACGGTGCCCCAATCGGGCAGGTCCGGGATGTTGGCCGTGAGGTCCTTCCAGGTCTTGCCGCCGTCGAGGGTCCGGTGGACTTTGCCGTCGTCGGTGCCGGCCCAGAGTTGGCCGGCCTTCTTGGGCGACTCGCTGAGGGCGAAGATCGTGCAATACGTTTCGGCCCCGGTGTTGTCGCCGGTGATCGGCCCACCGCTCCATTGCTGTTTCTGCTTGTCGTTGCGGGTGAGGTCGGGCGACATCGGTGTCCACGTCCCGCCGGCGTCTGTGGTTTTGAACAACACGTTCCCCGCGTGATAGACCGCACCGTCGTGGATCGACACGAGGATCGGCGCCGTCCACTGGAAGCGGTACTTGTGCTTGGCAGGGTCGATGCCGGACGGGTTCCACTGGTTCACGGTGATATTGCGGGCTTGTCGAGTGCGGTGGTCGTAGCGGGTCATGATGCCGCCGTATTCCCCGGCGTAAACGATGTTCGGATCTTTCGGATCGCTGACCGCGTGCCCGGCTTCGCCGCCACCGACGGTGTGCCAGTCGCCGAGGCCGATGCTACCCTTCAGGCTGTGGCTCGGGCCGCTGGCGCTGCCGAGATCCTGCATACACCCCATGACGCGGTACGGTACGGAGTTGTCGGCGTGGACGTGGTAGAACTGCGCGATCGGCAGCGGCGGGGTGGTCCACGTCGTTCCACCGTCGGTGGAGATGTCGACGCCGCCGTCGTTGGCGTTGATCATCCGATCCGGATTTTTGGGATCAATCCAAAGGTCGTGGTGGTCGCCGTGATGCGGGCCTTTGACGATCTTCACCGACTTGCCGCCGTCGATCGATTTCAACAGCGGCACTTGCGGGGCGTACAGAACATCGGCCGAGGTCGGGTGGATCGTCAGCGTGCTGTAGTACCACGCGCGTTGCCGAAGCAGGCGGTCGTCGTTGGCGAGGCTCCAAGTTTCGCCGCCGTCATCGGAGCGGAATAGCCCGCCCTTCTCCGCTTCGATGATGGCGTAAACGCGTTTGGAATCGGACGGCGCGATGGCCACACCGACCTTGCCCCAGATGCCCCCCGGCAGACCATTCTTGAACTCGGGATCATTGGGTTTCTTCTTCGGCAACTTCAAACTCGTCCACGTGTCCCCACCGTCGCGGGAGACGAACAAATCGCTACCGGGGCCACCGCTGGTGAGTTCCCACGGTTTGCGGCGCGCCTGCCAGAACCCGGCGAAGAGTACGCGCGAATTGTTCGGATCGATGCACACATCCGAGGCGCCGGTGTCGTCGTTGACGAAACAAACCTTCGCCCAAGTTTTGCCACCGTCACGGGTGCGGTAGATTCCCCGCTCGGAGTTCGGCCCGAAAGCGTGGCCGAGCACCGCCGCGTAGCAGACGTCCGCATTTTTCGGGTCGACGGCGATGGTGCCGATCTGCCCGATCTGCTTCCAGACGTGCTTCCACGTTTTGCCGGCATCGGTCGATTTGAAGATGCCGGCGCCGGGGGAGACGTTGCCGCGGATGTTGGCCTCGCCGGTGCCGACGTAGACGACGTTGGGGTCGCTATTGGCGACGGCGATGCAGCCGATGGAACTCGTCGGTTGGTCATCGAAGATCGGTTTCCACTTCACGCCGCCGTCGGACGATTTCCAGATTCCACCCGATGCCGTGGCCGCATAATACGTCAGCGGATCGCCCGGTACGCCGCAAGCCCGACTGACCCGCCCCCCGGCGAACGGACCGACGCTGCGGTACGACAGCGCCGCGAACTCCGGCGGCCCGTGCGGTTCCGGATCGGCCGCACCGGCGCCGGATGCCATGCTGAATATCAGGACAAAACCGAGAAAGTCGCGCATGGATCGGCTCGCATAGAGTCCCGGACAACCCGCAATCTCTGCCCATCTTAAACCGACGGCGGGGCCGGGCCAGTAACCAGCGAGCGAATGTCGAGAAGTGTCGGGGCGCCGAGCCGTCACGATCGGCGAAGGCGGAATCCGGTATCTTGCAATCGCGGATGCAGGCGGTAAACCGGTCCCTGTAAGCTTCGATTCCGTCGTCGTGAAAGTGGACATGAAGAAGATCGGTCTCTTGTGCGGTCGCGAATGGTCGTTCCCGCCGCGCTTCCTCGACGAAGTCAACGGCCGGAATGCGGGTGTCCACGCCGAGTTCATCAAACTCGGCGGTACCAACATGGACGAGCCGAACCCCTACGCGGTCATCGTTGACCGCATTTCACACGAGGTCCCATATTATCGCAGTTACTTGAAGCACGCCGTGCTCGAAGGCGTCCACGTCGTCAACAACCCATTCATGTGGACGGCCGACGACAAATTCTTTGGGGCCTCGCTCTGCACGAAGTTAGGACTCGCGCACCCGAAGACGATGGCCCTGCCGAATAAGGCGTACGTGCCGGGGATCGTGCCGCACGAAAGCTTGCGGAACTTGTACCCGATCGATTGGGGCTACGTGGCATCGCAGATGGGGATGCCGTGCATCTTGAAGGACGCGCACGGCGGCGGCTGGCGCGGGGTCTATGTCTGCAATAGCATCGACGAATTGATCCGGGCCTACGATGACTCCGGCTTGATGACGATGATCGCCCAAGAATTCATCCACTGGGATCAATACGTCCGCTGCATGTGCTTGGGTCAGAAGGAAGTCCTCGTGATGCCCTACGATACGCACAACCGCAAATACATTCCCGATCCCGGTTACCTCAGCCCGGACTTGCACGACCGCATCGTGGACGACTGCCTGACGCTCGTCAAGGCCCTCGGCTACGATATGAATACCGTCGAGTGGGCCGTGAAGGACGGCATCCCGTACGCCATCGACTTCATGAACCCGGCCCCGGACATGGACGTCAACTCGCTGACGCCGGATAACTTCGAGTGGTGCGTGACCAAGATGGCCGACATGGTCATCGACATGGCGCAGAACCCGAAGCCGCAGATCCAATCGATGTTTTGGGCGAATTTGTTTTAATCCGCACACTGGAACCGGGCGATGGCGAAACCGTTCGACGCGACCTTGAACGCGCTGATCGACATCCGTCCCGAGGACTGGGCCCGGGCGTTCGCCCGCTTGGCCGGTATTCCGCCCGGTCCGGCCACCGCACTCGACACCGATTTGGCGACGACGCTGCAAGCGGATAAACTATTCCGCATCGATGGACCACAGCCCGGCCTCCTCCATTTGGAACTCGAGGCGAATCCGCGAACCGGCATTCCCCGCGAGTTGATGCGGTACAATACTCTGATCGACCATGTGCACGATCTTCCGGTCAAGACGGTGCTCATTCTGTTGCGTCCCAAAGCGCAGGCGAGTGATCAGACCGGAGTGTATCGCCGCTGCGACGCGAACGGGGAATTGATCGCGGAGTTCCACTATCGCGTGGAACGAGTCTGGCAAAGGCCGTACGATTTTTGGCTGAACGGCGAACCGGGCTTGCGGCCGCTGTCGATTCTGACGGACGAAGCGCATCGCAACTTGCGTTCTGGGGTCGATGGTATGATCGAATCGGTGCGCGGTGAAGAGTTCGATGCTCAGAGGAGAGCGTTGATCGCCTCGGCGTATGTGCTGGCCGGGTTGCGATACGACCGCGAAACTATTGACAGCGCATTCGGGAGGTACAGCATGCTACTCGAAGACTCTACGACGTACCAAGCCATCGTCGAAAAAGGCTTGAGCCAAGGCTTGAGCCAAGGTCGAACCGAAGGTCTGCATTCGACGATCCTTCGTCAAGGTACGAAGCGATTCGGTAAGCCAACCGAAGACGTGACCGCGAAATTGTTGGCGATCCGTGAAGTCGCTCCGTTGGAAATCCTGACCGAACGGATTCTGGATGCGACCGATTGGAATGGCTTGTTCGCCGAAGAACACCCGGCGGCGGAGTAGTCGCCCGCAATCGAGCGCCACTTGCCGAATGACCAGCGACCGAGGGATGCCGAACTTGGACACTGACGCAGCCACCCCCATTGGCCGTTACCACGACCTTCTCTCGGCCGGCACTCTCGCCGCCGATTCGCAGAGCCAACTCAACGCGCTCCAAGAATCGCGCGGGCTGTTCTACGGCACCCGGCCCGTCTGCACCGTCCTCCGGCCGCGGTTCCTGACACCGGGTCAGTACGCCTTTCTGCGCGACCGCGTGAAGGTGCTGTTGCCCGCGTTCCAAAAGATTTACGACATCGCCCTCGCCGACCCGGAGTTCCGCAAACAGTTCGGACTGCGCGAGTGGGAAGATCGCCTGCTCGAGATCGAGCCGCGCTTCGCCTGCCCGAGCCCTACGAGCCGGTTCGATTCGTTCTTCGTCTCCGAAACGGAATTGAAATTCACCGAGTTCAACACCGAGACGCCCGCCGGGGCCGGCTACACCGATGCCCTGGCCGACGTCTTCTACGGCTTGCCGGTGTTCCAAGAGTTTCAGCGACAGTACGATTGCAAACCGATCCCCGGCAAGCCGGGCATTTGGCATGCGCTGCTTGACTCCTTCGCCCAATTCCGGGGATTGAAACACGAGGCCCCGCGGATCGCGATCCTCGATTGGCGCGAGGTGCCCACCTTCAGCGAGTTCGTGCTCTTCTACGATTACTTCCGCAGCATGTGCGTCGAAGCCCGCAACGTCGACCCGCGCGACGTGGAGTACGTCGACGGCAAATTGATGGCCGGGAACTATCACATCACGCTGATTTATAAGCGGGTGCTGATCTCGGAACTCATCGAGCGCGGCGGCTTCGATCACCCCGTCGTTCGAGCCGTGCGCGACGGCGCCGTTTGCATGGTGAACACCTTCCGCTGCAAAATCCTGTTCAAGAAGGCGAGTTTTGCAGTCGTGAGCGACGAGGCGAACGCCGAATTGTTCACGCCCGAGCAACTCGCGGCAATCCGCGACCACATCCCCTGGACGCGCGTCGTGCAGGATCGCAAGACGTTGCTCGACGGACAAACCATCGAGCTGCTGCCGTTCGTGATTGCGAACAAAGATCGTTTCGTGCTGAAGCCGAACGACGACTACGGCGGCCGGGGAATCGTGCTCGGTTGGACGGTCGATCAGCCGATTTGGGAACAGGCCGTGAAGCAGGCCCACGCCGAACATTACGTCGTGCAGCAGCGCGTGAAACTGCCCTACGAAGACTTCCCCGGCTTCGAAGACGGCCGCTTGCAAATCATCCCGAGGATGCTCGACACGAACCCGTTCGTCGCCTTCGGCACCCACATGCACGGCTGCCTGACGCGGATTTCCACCGAGGCGCTGCTGAACGTCAGCGCCGGCGGCGGCAGTACCGTGCCGACGTTTTTGATCGAGCCCCGTTAAAACGCGAGCCGCATTCCCTTCAACCGCGCGACCGTCTCGGTCATCAGGGCGTCTTCCTCGGCTTCGTCCCTCGCGATGTAAGTGACGCTGAATCGCAAAAACGCCCCGGCGTCGTCCCACGGGACGGTGCAGACGCTCTGCTCCGCGATCAAGTACTGACTCGCCTCCTCGGCATTGGCGAACTGGCGGTCGCCCGCCGACTTCGGCGTCGCTGTGTAGAGGAAGTAGGTCCCCCCCGGCATCGCCGCCTGAAAGCCCACGGATTGCAAGGCCCCGACGAGTTTTCGCAAGCGGCGCTCGTACTTCGCCCGCACCGCTGTGGGGATGCTCGCATCGCGCAGCGCCGCCGCCGCGGCACGCTGAACCGCCATGAACTGGCCCGAATCGCTGTTGTCCTTCACGTCGGCGTAGGCTTGCACGATCTTCGGGTGCCCGGCGACGAAGCCGAGCCGCCAGCCGATCATGTTGAATCCTTTGCTCATCGAATGGACTTCGACCCCGACCTCTTTGGCGCCGTCGACTTGCAGAAAGCTCAGCGGTCGGTCCCCGTAGCTCAGCAGGATGTGCGCGGCGTCCTGCACGATCACGATCTTGTGTTCGTGGGCGAACTCGACGACGCGCTTGTAAAACTCGAGCGTCGCCACGGCCCCGGTCGGGCTGTTCGGGTAGTTGATCACCATCATCTTCGCCCGCGCCTTGATGTCGTCCGGGATGCCGGCCAAGTCGGGGAAGAAGCCGTTCTCTTTCAAAAGCGGAAGGCGGTGCACTTCCCCGCCGAGGTATTTGGTCCACGTCCCCGCCACAGGGTAGCCCGGCACCGTCATCAGCGTCACGTCGCCGGGGTCGATGAACGCCGCCGGGAGCATCGCGTAGGCCGGCTTGCTGCCGATGCAGTGACAGACCTCCGTCACCGGATCGAGGGTCACGCCGAACTCGCGGGCCATGAACTCCGCGGCGGCTTCCTTGTACTCGGCGATCCCGTTATCGGCGTAGCCGCGGTTCTCGACGTTATCGACCTCGGACTTCAACGCGTCGCGTATTTGGGCCGGGGCCATGTCGTCGTTTTCGCCGATGCCGAAGTCGAGGAGCTTGCGATCCGGGAAGTCGGCGAGGGCCTTGCGCTTCGCCCGTTTGATCTTCTCGAACTTGTAGATGTCGGTCGACTTGCCGTAGGCGGCTCCGCCGATGCGCTGGGCGAAGAGGGACTGGAACCAAGGGTCGGCGGGGGCGGTCATGGCGGATTCCGGTGCGGGGGAAATTCGGAGATCGTAATGTTATGTCCGTCGGTCCGAAAATGAACCGCACCCCGACCGAGGCTCCGTTGTCGCCTTCCCCCGCCCCGCCGCCGTCGGTCCACCCATGGGCGGATCGGCTCGCCCCCGTCAGCTTTTGGCTGGCGGCGTTCCACCTCGTCGCCTTCGCCGGCTTGATCCACCGGGCGATCCGCTGGCACGTCACGGGGACAGAACTCGACGTCCTCGGCGCAATCCTGCTCGGGCTTTGGCCGTTGATGGTCGGCGAAGCGATCGCGGCCTTCGCGCACCGGGACCGCGCGCGGAAAGCCGGGCCGGCGCTGCTCCGCGTGATGGCGGTCGCGGTCTTCCCGCCGATGCGGATGGGCATCCTCCACCCGGCGACGGGCAAAATCTGGTTGCCCCGGATCGGCTGGCAAGCGCCCGGGAAGGGCTTGCTGCACCGGCTCGACCGGGCCTTCGGATTGCCGCTGTTGCTGCTGGCGCTCCTCATCCTCCCGATCCTCGGGATCGAGTACGTCTGGGCGAAAACGGTCGAGGAATCGCCGGCGTTCGAGTTGATGTTGAACGTCGGCATGGGGCTGATCTGGGTCGCGTTCGCCGCCGAGTTCATCGTCAAGCTCGAAGCCAGCGGCCATCCGTTGAAGTACGCCAAGGAGAAATGGGTCGACGCGGCGATCGTCCTGCTGCCGACTCTGGAGTTCGCGCTGTATTGGTGGACGAGCGCCTCGCCGCTGGCGCGGTTGCTGCGATCGACGCGGGCCATCGCGCCGGATCAACTCGCGCGTATGGGCCGGGTTTACCGCCTGCGGGGCTTGCTCGTGAAGGGCTGGCACGCACTGCTGGCGCTCGAACTCTTCGCGCGGTTGCTCGGCGACACCCCGAAGAAGCGCCTCGCCCGCCTCGAATCGAAGATCGCCGTGGCTCAGTTGGAATTGGACGAACTCACCGCGGAGGCCGAGGTCGTGCGGCGGCTCTTGGCGGTGCAGAATTCGAGTGGGAAAGGCCCCGCGCAGGACCGGGGTCTCGCGGGCATCAATAGTCTCCGACGACTTCACCACCCGCCCGGGTGATGAGGGCTTTGAGCGTGGCCGGGTTGATCGACTTCCGCAATTGGCGCGTCGATCCGTCGGCCGTGAGGACGGTGAACGTATCGCGGTTCGGATAGCCCAACGCCGGAAGCGCCCCTTTGGGATCGAACTTGAGTTCGTTGAACTGGCTCCACGGGGCTTTGTCGCTCCCTTCAACGTATAGGATCGTGTTGGCTGTGCCGTCGGTGACGCCGTTGAGGGTAATCTTGAAGCGGCTGTCGAAGATCGCGCCGTTGTCGTAGAAGCAGCGCACGCGCGTGGCCGGATCGAGAGGCGTATCGGTATCGGCGTATTGCCGGACGACCGTCTGCGACAGTGGCTTATTCGCGGGACTATCCCAAGCCTCCGAGCGTTGGAACCGGGTGTGAAGCGATGCTTGTTCCAAATACGGCAACAGAGTCACGCGCCAGCTCAGTTTGGTCTTCATCGCGCTTTCCGCGAGGGGTGGGTCCGAGTCGCGTCTCGATTCATCGAGGTACGGCTTGGGTAAAAATCCGGTGGCATCGCTGTTGTTGTGCGTTGCGATGCCGAGTTGCTTGAAGTTGTTTTGAGCGACCATCCGCTCATCGAGTTTTTGCTTCTGGACGTACAAGAAATACCCGCCAGCGGCAACCGCACCCGACACGACGAACCCGACGAGGGACGTCAAAATCCCCGCGATGGCCATACCCTTGCCGACGCCGCTCGTCCGCGCTTTGGACAGCCCCATGAATCCGCAGATCAGGCCGGGAATGAACGTGATCCCCGTGCAGAACGACAAGATTCCGAAGACCAGCGACGTGGTCGCCAAGCCGTTACTTCCGGTCGCCCGGACCGGCGCGTCCTCGTCGTCGGCCGAGCCCCGGCGGGCGGATCGGCGCGGACGGTCGTCATCCTCGTCGTCCTCATCGCGGCGGGAACGCCGGCGCGGGCTGTCATCGTCGTCGTCAATTTCGTCACGCTCGCGGGGCATGGCATCTCTCTTGGGGTCATTCGCCGAGGGGCGCTCCGACGCTATCGGCGGCGTGGATGGCGCTCTTCAACACGTTCGGATCGATCGATTTGCGGAAGGTCCGGATGCTGCCGTCGAACATCGCGGCTTGAAAGACGTCGGAGTTCGGCAAGCCGAGCGCCGGCAGCGGGCCATCTTTGCTGAACGGGTATTCGTTGAACTGGCTCCACGTCACGCGGTCGCCCCCTTCGACGATGGCGATGGTGTTCGAATCGCCATCTTGGAGGGGAACACGGCGCTGGAGGTCGTACCCGGCTCCGCCGCCGTAAAAGATCCGGTAGCGCGTGGTCGGTTCGGGCGGGGCGTCGGAGGGGTGGATGAACGTCTTGATACTGTACGTCGACAGCGGTTGGTTGTTCGGGCTGTTCCACGGCTCGTCGAGGCGAAAGAGCCGATACACATTCTCTTGTTCGAGATAGGGCAACATCGCCACGCGCCAACTCAGGCGGTCAGTCAGTTTCGCCGGCTCCCCGCCGGGCTGGCCTTGGTAATGGAAGGCTTTGGGGTTTTCGCCGTTTGCCGATTCGTAGTTCATCTGTGCGATGCTCAACTGCTTCAGATTATTGGCACTCGATTTCCGCGCCGCGGCTTCGCGGACTTTCTGAACCGCGGGAAGGAGCAGTGCGATCAGCAGCGGGAAAGCCGTGAGCAGACCGATGCCGGACAGCACCATCCCCGCGATGGCCATGCCGAAGCCCGACCCGCCGCGCCGGTTCGCCCGGCCCAACCCGACGATGCCGCAGATCAAACCCGGTATCGAGGCGATCCCCCCGCAGAGCGATAGGACTCCGAGAACCAGCGACGCCGTGGCCATGCCATTGCCCGGCGGGGCCGGCGGGCGTTCGTCGTCAGATTCGTCCCGGCGACGGCGCGGCGGATCGTCGCGGTCCGGGGCCATTTCGTTTTCGTTCATAGTGTTCCTCGGTTGGACAACCTCGCCGCGACTTTCACCGCGGCGATCAAACTCCCGGCGTCGGCGTTGCCCTGCCCCGCGATGTCGTAGGCCGTGCCGTGGGCGACGCTCGTCCGCACGATGGGCAACCCCGCGGTCACATTCACCGCCCGGCGGCCCCCGAGCAATTTCATGGCGATGTGGCCGTGATCGTGGATCATCGCCGCGATGCCGTTAAACTTCGCCCGGTTGTGCGGCAAAAATATCGCATCGGCGGCGATCGGCCCGGTCGCGTCGATCCCTTCGGCCCTCGCCCGTTCCACTGCGGGGGCGATGATACGGGATTCTTCGTCGCCGAACAATCCGCCGTCGGAGGCGTGCGGGTTGAGCGCCGCCACCCCGATCCGTGCGGCGGCGCCGGTGAGCCGCGGGACGATGTCGCGCAGCAGGCGGATCTTGTCGAGGACCGAGTCGACGGTGATGCCCGCGACCGCCGTCCGCACCGATTGGTGCAGCGTCACATGGGCCACGGCGAGTTGGAGTTCGTCGTCGTACAGCAGCATCGCGTGCGATTTCGCCCCGGTGCGATGGGCGAGAATTTCGGTATGGCCGGGGAACGGAACGCCCGCCGCGTGCAGGCCTTCCTTGTTCAACGGGCAGGTGACGATTCCATCGGCGCGGCCCGCGCGGCACTCGTCGATGGCGAAGACGAGCCAATCGAACGCGGCCCGTCCCGCCTCGGCGGAAACCTTCCCGAGAACGACCTTCGACAAATCCGCCGTCGAAGGATTGAGGCACTCGAGACCCGGGGGCAGCTTGCACGGGTCGCCGATGACAACGGGGTGACAGAGCACGCGCAATTGCGGCCATGCCGTCGCGATGATTTCCGGGCCGATCCCGGCACAATCGCCCATCGTAATCAAAAGTTTGGGGAGGGGCATGGTGCCTCGGTGATCCGCGGTCGATGGGTGGGTTTGGAGGCCGCGACCCGGATCCGAAATGGTTTCGGCGGGCACGCATTTATCGGAATCGGACGCAAAGCGTTGTCGCGCATGGGTTCTACCCGATTTCGGAATGATTTCGCCGGGGGGTGGGGCGCTTCGCGCCGAAACCATTTCCGAGGCGCACCCCCGCACGCGGTTGCGGTTGTGCCGACGGTATCCCTCCGTTATAGGCCGGAGTCGGACGTGCCGGAGGGGGAACCGGGATGCGGGTGGGACGCAATTTTTGGGCGCTGGTCGCCGCCGGGCTGTTGCCCGGCGCCGCGGTCGCGCAGGCCCCCGGTATCACCGCACCGCCGGTCGGTTTGGCGCAGGGCCGCGAGCCGATCGCGATGACCCCGCCTCAAGCCGAATCGTTCGAGCGCATTTTCCCCATCAACCTCGCCACCGCGCTGCGCTTGGCGCACGCCCGGCCCATCGACGTGCAGGTGGCCGAGCAATCGGTCGCGATCGCGGCCCGGCAACTCGATCGCGCCAAGCTACTCTGGGTGCCAAACCTCGTCGTCGGGGCCGATTTCTACCGGCACACTGGCGGCCAGCAGAACTTCGCCGGCGACATCCCGCGCTCGGATCGCAACTCCGCGATGGTCGGCTTCGGTCCCAACGTCGTCTTCAACATCACCGACGCCATCTACGCCCCGCTGGCCGCCAAGCAAGATTTGAAAGTCCGCCGGGCCGCGATGCAGACCGCCACCAACGACGCGACGTACTCCGTGGCGGAGGCGTATTTCCACGTCCAACAAGCGCGCGGCGAACTCGCCGGGGCACTGCTGGCGGCGCGCCGCGCCGACGATGTCAGCAAAAGAGCGGAGGCGTTGGCCGAAGGATTGGCCCCGCCGCTGGAGGCTTCCCGAGCCAAGGTCGAACTCGCCCGTAGGCAGCAAGCATCGACCACGGCGCGCGAGCGCTGGCGCACCGCGAGCGCCGAACTCGGCCGGTTGCTCCGCCTCGAACCGGGCACGCTCATCGAACCGATGGAACCGCCTTTTCTGCCGATCACGGTGATCCCGGGCGACGCCGCGCTCGACGCGCTGATCCCGCTCGGCTTGACGAATCGCCCGGAATTGCAGGGCCAACAGGCCTTCGTGCAGGCGACCCTCGCCCGGTTGAAGCAAGAGAAACTCCGTCCGCTCGTCCCGAGTTTGGCACTCCGCAGCGTGTCGACGAACCCGAGCGGCTCCCTCGGTTACGGGACCTTCGCCGGGGGCCAAAACGGCACCCTCGGCGGATCCGGCACGCGGTTCGACCTCGATTTTCAGGTGCTTTGGGAATTCCAATCCCTCGGCTTCGGCAACAAGGCCCGCATCGGCGAACGCCAAGCGGAATACCAGATCGCGGCGCTCGAATTGTTCCGCACACAGGACCGCATCGCGGCGGAAATCGCGGCGGCGTTCGCCCAAGGCCGGGCCGCGTCCGAGCGCATGGCCCAAGCCGAACCGGCGTTGAAAGAGGCGCTGGACCTCGTCGAGAAGAGCCTGCTTGGAATGGCCCAAACCCGGCGACTCGGCGAAGTGAACGTGCTCGTCGTCCGGCCGCAAGAGGTCGTGGCAGCGGTGCAGGCGCTCGGTCAGGCCAACGCCGATTTCTACTCCGCCGTCGGCGATTACAACCGGGCGCAGTTCCGGCTTTATCGAGCCTTAGGCCATCCGGCCCAACTGCTGCCGGCGGCGGTCCCGCAACCGACCGTGCCGAACCCGACCCCGCCCGGAATGTTGCCGCCGGCCCCGCCGTTGAACAAGCTCCCCGCCTACTTGCCGAACATCACGATCCCCGAAGTCGTCGATCCGGTCGCGTTCCGCACGCCCGATCGGCGTGGCGACTGGCCACCAATCGTTCTCGCGATCTTGCAGCGCGCGGCCAAACAGACCGAACCGGAGGAAGTCGAAATCCGACGCGCGGAATTTGTCGAACCGCCCGCGACGTGGGGTGCGCCGAAGTCCTCGGATCCGGTCCTACCACCGTTGCCTGCACCGCTGTCGGCCCCGAAATATCTCCCGCCGCCGCTGGAAGAACCGACGCAATGGGCGAGGCCGGCGCACCTGAAAAAGTAGCCGGCGGCGGACACTTGCCCGCCGATCGTGGGCTAGAATGAATTGATCACTTTCATCGGGGTCGCCGCTCTCCCAGCGGCCCCGACCGCGACCGTTTCCCGCCCGTTCGTGAGGAGGAAAACATGGATACCATCGTTCCCGTCCCACACCCGCTGCGGACACTCTTCGCCGGTCTCACCGAACACGCGTTCGTCGCGCAAATGGGCATCGCCGATCCGCCGCTCGTCGATTACATCACCGACTTGCTCGCCCGGTTCTTGCACGTCGATCAAGTCTTCCGCCTCCGCGATTCCGCCGGCCGGCCGATTTCCGAACTCGCGCTCATGGCGATGGAAGCTGAGAAGCTCCCCGCCGCGGGTCGGACTCGCCGCGAATACCACCGGCACATCGGCGACTTCGCCCTCTACTACTCCGGTTTGTTCCCCGAAGCGGTCGATGGCTTCCAACATAGCGCCAGCCGAGATCACCTCGTCAATTTCACCCGCCTCGGTAAACGCTCATACCGGCTCGCCAGCGAAGCCGACCGGAGCGCGGACGAATCGGCCGTGCTGCAACGCTTGGGCCACGATTTTGAACTCTGCGCCCTCGGACTGCGCGAAGTCCGCCATGAGTGGGAAGAGCTGGCGCGCTGTCCCCCGGCCAACGGTCGGTTGTTCCGGTGACGTAAGGGCATTACAATCCGGGTCCTTCCCACCCGGAGCGTTCTATGCGATCCTTCGTTTTCCTACTCCTCTTGACGTCACCCATGCTCGCCGCCGACAGTCCGGTGTCACCGGGAGCCAAGCCCATCAAACTCTCGGGCGGTTTCAAATTCACCGAAGGCCCGACCGTCGACGCCGACGGGAACGTCTACTTCACCGATCAACCGAACGACCGCATTCACATCTGGAGTATCGAGGGAAAGCTGAGCACGTTCCTCGAACCGGCCGGTCGGTCCAACGGGTTGTGCTTCGACGCCGAGGGGAATCTTTGGGCCTGCGCCGACGGTAAGAACGAACTGTGGAAGATCGACGTGAAGACCAAGAAAGTGACGGTCGTGCTCGACAAACACGACGGCAAATTATTCAACGGCCCCAACGACCTCTGGCTGCGCCCGGACGGTGGTGTCTACTTCACCGACCCGTTTTACAAGCGGGATTACTGGAAACGCGGGCCGGAAGCGCAGGACAAACGCGCCGTTTACTTCCTGCCCAAAAAGGGCGAGTTGACCCGCGTCGACGGCGATTTCGCCCAACCCAACGGACTCGTCGGCACGCCGGACGGGAAGACGCTGTACGTCGCGGACATCGGCAAATCGAAGACCTACCGCTACGACATCCAAGACGACGGAATGCTCAAGAACCGCAAGTTGTTCTGTGAAGCCGGATCGGACGGCATGACCCTCGACGACGCCGGCAACGTCTATCTCACGGGCAAGGGCGTGCTGATTTTCGACAAAGACGGTAAGAAGATCGACACCATCGCCATCGACGAACCGTGGACAGCCAATGTCTGCTTCGGTGGCAAGGCGATGAAGACGCTGTTCGTCACGGCCGGGAAAAGCCTGTATTCGGTGGAGATGTCGACGAAGGGCGCCGCTCGGCAGTGACGAGCAGGAATGGTAGGTTTGGCTGCGGGGGGGGTGGAGCGTGGAACGCGCGGTCGATTTCGATAAACTCTTACCCCTGGCGACACGGTTCGTCGAAGGGGATCCTCGCACCTTGTACTGGGTGCAAAACGGGAAGGTTTTCTTCAGGCGTTACCCGCTCCAGCGGGCAGACGTTGCGACATTCGGGTTCTACCTCGGCTGCTTCGCAGTTGACGCCAAGAATTGCTACTGCACCAATTCCCGGCTGACCAAGGCAGATTCGACTACGTTCCATTGCCTCAACTACACTTTTTATAAGGACAGCAATCACGTTTGGACGATGTTCGGCGAGCTCAAGAAGGCCGACGCAGCCAGCTTCACCACGGCCGACACGGGTGCCGTGGAAGGGTACGGAATGTGGCACGCCTTTGGATTCGGCAAGGACACGAATGGGGTCTACTACGTCGGTCTGTATGGGTACATGGGGTGGCTGCCGGACGTTGATCCGGGCTCGTTTGTCTCATGCGGGGACGGCCACTTCGGGTACGACCGCGCCCATGTCTACTGCGGCAACAAGAAACTACCGAAAGCACGGCCGGGGAGTTGGGCCAAGATCGGTGGTGTGTACAGTCGCGACGGAGATCGCGTGTACTGCCTTAACCGATTGGTAAAGGGCGCTGACCCAGGCTCATTCTGGGTCGCACCGCAGTCGGGCACCTACGGGATGGTGGCGCGAGACGAGGCCCGGTTCTATCTCGGCGGTGAATCTGTTGAGGCGAGCGAGTTTGAGGCCCAGCTGCGCCATCACGCTGGACCAGGAAGTGCTTCAGTCGGCGAGGCATGATTTGCTTATGGGTTGATCGACGCCCCGTTCGTCACTTCGCGTCGTAGACGCGGATCTCTGGGCCTTCCAAATCCTTCGATTTCGGCACGCCCAAGTAGACTTTGCCGCTGCCGAAGACGCAGGTGCGAGACGACTTCGGCGTTTCCAGCTTGGTCGTCACTTCGTATTTCTCACCCTTCTTTTCCAGGACGCACAGCGCGCCATCGCCGCACGAGGCGTAGATCCGTTTGAGTTTCGAGTCGTAGTGGATGTCGTCGATGCCCGCGGGGATTTCGACACCGGCCAGTTCCTTGCCGGTCTTGGCGTCGAACACCACGACCATCGCTTTCTTCGGGCAACCGACGAACAGCAGCCCGTTGGCCGCGTCGTAGGCGATGGGGCTGCCGGCGTCCGAGAGCGTGAGCGGGAATTTCTCGGTCACTTCGTTCTTGGCCAAATCGATGACGGCGACGACACTCGGCTTCGTGAGCACGGCGAAAATCTTCCCGGCTTTTTTGTCGATCTTGAACCCGTGCACGGCGCCGGGGAGTTTGATCGAGGTCTTGGCTTCGCCGGTCTTGGCGTCCAAGACCATCAGCGTTTCGCCGCAACCGACGTACACGAGTTTGGTTTCCGAGTTGTAGTGCACGTTGTCGGCGCCGGGGGCTTTGGTCGAGAAGGCCAGTTTGTAGTCGGCGCCCGCGAAGCCGTTGCAGGTCCCGGCGCCGTTGCCCGCGTAGACCATGTCGAGGTCGGCGGCGTAGGCGACGCCGGAAATCTTGCCTTGGTCGGCGATCTGCTTGACAAGCTTGCCGGTTTTCAAATCGACGATGTCGAGCGTGTTGTTTGGCTTATTGGCGACGAACAGACGTTCGCCCTTGGAATCGACCGCGAGGTGGTCGAGCTTGCCGTCGACGCCTTTCATCGCGATGGTTTTCGAAAGTGTCAGCGGCGCTTCGTCGGCGGCGATAGCCGTGCCGATGGTCAATGCGAACGCGGCGACGAGCAAAAAGCGTGTCATGTGCGTCTCGGTTCGGAGTCGGGACGTCGCCGGGAATCAGCGACCACGGTCAGCATAGGGATTGCCCCAATCGGACCGGTGAATTCCGGATGAAGGACGTTCCGCCCGATTCCAGATACTTTGTTCCTGAAGTATTTCATCGGCGGGGACACACCATGGCGACTGTCCGCATCACCCGATACGAAGTTCAAAACAACCTCCTCCCGCAGGTCTGCGTCGTCACCGGCGAGCCCACGACCGACATCAAGCGGCGGACGTTCCGTTGGACGCCGCCGTGGGTCAACATTTTGATTCTAGGCGGGTTGTTGCCGTACCTCATCGTGGCGATGATCCTGCGCAAAGACATCACCGTCGATGTCCCGATCGTTCCGGGCAAGAAGGGCCATTGGCTCTGGCGGCAGCTCTTCGCCCTGTTCGGCGTCCTCGGTTGCATCGGCTTGGTCGTCGTCGGCCTCGTGCTGTCCAACGAGCCCGGCGGGCGAAACCAAGGCCCCGACATCGGACTCTACACCGCGCTGGCGGCCGGGGTCGGGTTGTTCTTCGTGTTGATCGTCGCATTGATTTTGCAGAATACAAGCGTCCGACCAAAGGAAATCACGGACCGGGACATCACGTTGGTGGGCGTCCACGAAAACTTCATCGTCGCCTTGGAAGAAGAGCGGGATCGCGATGAAGAAGCGCGGCAGGAACGGCGCGCGGCCAAACGAGAACGGGATCGCGAACCGCGCCGGGATCGCGATGCGGACGACGAATCCCCGCAGCGGGCGCGGCGCGTCCGCGACGACGATTGAACTTCACATCTCTTCGCCGCGCAGCAACCACCGCACGCCCCGAAATCCTCTCAGCGCAGCGCCGTACGCGGCGACGGACCAAAACGGGATCGCCTCAAGCGATTCGATGCCGAGGATTGCCGCGGCGACCGCGCCCAGCAGCAGGAACATCTCGGGTCGCCAACGCCGACTTCCGAGACCGGCGAGTGCGGCCACCGCGAGGACGCCGAAGAGCCAGATGCCCGGCCACAGCGACCCGCTCGGAATCGGCTCCGGTTTTTCGATGACGTCGGACGGCGATGCCGCGACCGCTGGCGGCGCCGGGGTCGGGGCGATTGGCTTCGGCCGTTCGGCGACCGATTCGAATTTCGGACTGAACTTCGCGGTGAACTTGACGGCGGAGATCCGATCCGATTCTGCGGTCAAAACCCAGTCGTCCGGGAGCGGGGCCGGTTGCGTTTTCAACCCGACGACGGGGATCGGCTGGATCGACCAACCGGATGCGGCGCGCACGCGGACCGTCAACGGTTCGGCGAGCTTGGCCACGGTGGAGGGCCAACGCGGAAGCGGCAATTCGACGATCCCCTCGGCCGGGGTCGCATTCGGCAATAGCCCCGACCAGCGGATGATCACTTCGGGCACCGGTCGGGCCAACCAGACTTGGACGCGCGAACCGGCGCGCGACCAGCCGGCCAATTCAGTCGCCCAAACGTCGTTCAGTTGCACATCGGCGGGCACGTCGAACTCCACGCTCCCCGATTCTTTGGCCGAAGCACGCATCGTCCCTTCGACGCCGATCCGTCGGCCGATCGTGTAGGTGGCCTCCCCGGCCAACGGTTGGTAAGCGGCGTTGGGCAACAGCGTCGGCCGGAGTTCGGTCGCTTGGCCCGCGGCCCGGCGGACGACCCGGGCGGGCGGGGATTTCGCGAATTGGAATTCGGGAACGTTGGCGAACTCGCGGGCCACGGCATCGGCGGGGAAATCGATGGCGCCGCCGACGACAACACCTTCGGATTTCACCCCGGCGAAGCGCACAGCATGGAAGCTATCCCGGTCAGACTCCGCGACATCGGCGCACCGCGGGAAGTGCAGCACGGGTTTCGCCGAAGGGATCTCCGTCGAATCCCCCTTAACAATCAGCGTGAAACGCCCTTCCAAGGCCGATTGCAACTTCACTTCGATGGGGACGGTGCCGTTGGCGGACGGGCCGACATTCCAATTGCGGACGCCCGAATCGAGCGGCCCCCCCTGCGCCGAGACGAGGCTCACCCGCGTGGGCGGCACGTGCGCGGGCCATTCGATTTTTAACGTGCTCAAGGTCCCGCCCTCGACGCGGTATTGCCATGCGGCCGCGAGCGTGGAATTCGTTTCGCCGAGGTCCCACACGGCCCCTTCTTTCACCGTCACGGTGGGTTTGGCTCCGTCAGCAATCCCGCGTTCTCGCCAATGAAGTTGCATCGTGCGGCCGCCGCCGTGATCCGCTTCCACGCGCAGGCCGTCGGCGCTCACCCGCAGCGATTGGCCACCGCGCCGAGACGGAACGTCGAGTTGACGGCCGCGCAATCCCGCCGCGAATGAAACGCGGGCGATGGGGAGATCGGGCGCGCCGAACTTGGCATCGCGGTCGATTCCCGCCGATTGCACGGGCACGGCGAAGCTCGCGATCAATTCGTGACGCCCCGCGCCGCGGATCGCCACAAGGTAGCGGTCGGGTTGGCCCGCGTCCGGGAACGCATCCCGACCGTCGAGCATGGCCTTTTCGAGCCGCACCCCCGCCAAAGGGAGCGCGAGAATTTGTTCGTCCGCTTTTTGGGACAGGATTTGAAACTTCGCTTGGACATTCACAGTTTCCCCGGCGGCGAGACACTCGTATTCCGCCGAAAGGATCGCCAGCGTTGGAACTCCCGGCCGGGCGAGCGCGTCGAGTTTGTCGAGCGCCGTTTTGGGAACCAAGACCCGGTATCCTTCAGCGTCGCTCGGGCCGGGCACCACGTAAACCACCACCGTTTCCGGCGCTTGGGCAATCCCGTCGGAGGCGAACACCGACGCGGCGACGATCCACACGAGCCCGGAACTCGTCGGTCGGTGCACCGGTTGGAACCAGAGCGCGATTGCGGCCCCGCCCAGGGCGATGAACAGCGGGGGGCGCAACGCCGAGCTCCAGCCCGGCGGGGCCAGCCATAAAGCGAACCCGAGCGCGGTCGAGACCGCGAGAGCCGCGATGAGCGTTGCGCGGTAACGGGACGACGCGACTCCGATCAGAATGGGAAATGCGAGTAGCACCGCCGCAATCCGGGCCGCCGCCGCGACGGTCGATTCGCGGACGAATTGTACCCGCTCCGCCCGTTCGTTCAGTTCGCCGGTTTCGAGGCTCGGCCAACTGCGGAGGTCCGAACCGGCGATCCAAGTCCGCGAGATTTCGGGTCCGCCGGGCAACGGAGCCAGCGTCGCGTCCGCCACGGCGATCGGGGCGAAGTCGTCCCGTCGGCCCGGAGCGAGGAAGCAAACTTCGATTTCCGTGCCGGCCCGGATCGGCACACCGGAATTTTCCAATTCGGCGGCGGTGAGGACCACGAGTTTCCCGTCGAGGGTCACCGATTCCAGTCCGGCTCCGCCGAGTGCGATCGGCAATCTCGCCGCCCCGGTTTCCGCGACGACTCCGCGGAGCGTGAAACGGACGCCGTCCGATTCGATTCGGCCTTGGAGCTGCAAATTGCGATAAACCCACGCGCGCCCCGCCGAAGTGGCGACTTCCGCGGGGTCTAATTCCTTCGATGAAAGTAAGATGTACGGCCGCGCGTCCGGCCGATGGTCGGTGCGCTCCGCGCGGAACTTCCGAGCCGAGTCCGGGTCGAGTTTCACCGTCTCATCGGCCATCGACGCCCCGAGAAAATGTGGGAGCGGAATGACGCGGTCGCCGAACCGGCGCGGGACCGCACATTCGACTCGGCAGGTGAAATCGCCCGCGAGAGGCTTGCCGAACGAGATCTTCCAGAGTGTGCCCGGCTCGGGCTGGGCAACCGCCGCGAGGGCGACTCCAAAACCGCGTTGACCCGCGGCGAAATACGCCAGCCAAGGCAGCAGAGCGTCGCCGGGCACGCGGTTCGCCACAGCCCCCGGGTCGAGTGCCCAAGTCGCGGTCGCGCCGGGGACCCAAACGAGCATCGATCCCAAGGGGGCGCCTTCGGCCCGCCCCCGCACGGTCGAAGCGATTTGCCAGAGCGAGGCCGTACCGGTCAGCGAAGTCTCCGAAACTGCCGAAATCGCTAGCTTCGCACGCGTCACGAAAACTTCGAGGTCGGGTTCGCGACCGCGAAAGCTCCACGTGTAGCCCGGTTCGCCTACCGGCGGCACGGCGTTCGTATCCGAAGCGGCCGGCGCAACTTTGACGCCGGGAGCGGGGCGAACGGAGATCGCACCCTGGCGCTGCGCGGCGCCGACGGGCACGATTTTGGGAATCGGCACGAACCGGCCGAGATCCGACCGGGTGGAATCGAGCGGGATCGCCGCGCCGGCGGTACGGAACTCCAAACGGATTTCGAGGCTCGATCCGGACGCGACGGCGCGGGTCGGCTCGACGAACCAACCGTTGGACAAACCCGGTTGAACCCCGAACGCGACACCCGGATCATCGGGTGAAATCGCGGCGTTCACCAAAATATATCCCGCCGGAGCTTGGAACGCGAAGCTCGGAATCGGACCGCGGACGACCGTGGCCACGCAGGTCAACGCGACCTTCGTCCGGCCCGGTTCCAATCGCCAATCGAGTGTTTCCACCGTCGTGAATTCGCGATCGCTCGCGCGGATGCGGATCGTCGGCGGCCGTCGGTCGACCCGGCCCTCGGTCGCCGCGAGGGCCGGGACGAATTCGAGTTTCGTCGAATGATCCGCCGCCGTCGCGGTCGATCCGATCCGATAATCCCACGGTTGCCAGCCGTCCAGTTTGCATTCCGGGGCGAGTAGAATTTCGATGCTCTCCCCGCGGGTGAAACCGTCGGCGAGCCGGATCTGGGGCGGGGTCCAACTCCCGGATGCGAGCGCGGCCGGCGCCCGCACGGTGATGGCGAATCGGGCCGGTTGCGCGTCATCGCGTAACCGGACAGTCAATTCCCGAGTGGGCGATCCGCCATCCCATTGCCAACTTTCGACCGCCGGCCCGGTGACGCCCGTAATCTGCACTCCGGGATCGACCCGGAAGATCCGTTGCCGGCTACCCTGTCGCGTCGACTGGAGGGTGATATCGAACCGGCCCTCAGTTTCGGAGCGGAGCAGTTTCCAACTCGCGGCGCAGGTCGCTCGGACAGCGGCTTTGGAATCGTCGGTGGTCAGCCCTTGACGGAAGGCCAAATCCAGTTGCGTCCGGCCGCCGAACGCCACCTTCCAAAGTCGCTTGTCTCCCGTTGCGGCGGGAAACGGCCCCGTGAGCAACGCCCCCGGCGCGTCGAGCCTCGGAATGCGGGCCGCGTCCAAAGTCAGTTCGAGCGAGGCGATCGGGGACGCCGGGAAAGTCAGCGCACAACGCTCTTCGTCCGGTTGTTCCACAATCCGGGTCGACCATTGAAACTCGAAGCGACTTTGCATCGGCCCTTCGACCCAGAGGTAGGTCGGGGCCGGTGGCTTGCCACCGGCCGGGCTCCGGTACAAGATCGGCGTCGAGCCGTCGGTCCATTTGGGCGAATGGATCGCACCTGGGAGCGGGTCGATCGCCATCGCGCCGCCGGTGTTCGACGGGTGACCCAGCGTCCAATCGGCCGTGCCGAACACGCGCCCCGATTCGACGGAAGCCCGGTAAGTCGCCTCGAGCAAGCGCGGGGGATTCTGCGCCGCGATCCGTTCGCGCGCCGCCGCTTGAACTTTCGCCTCGAACTCGAACTTGGAGAGCGAGCGATACGTGCCTTGGACGATTTCAGGCTTCAATCGCTCGGGGCGCGCGACCGGTAAAAAGATGCGTTGGATCGGGAAGGGATCGGGGAGAGGATCCACATCCGGGGCCAGCGCGCTCCCCCCGAGTGCGGCCGCATACACCGGAGTCCCGCGCGGTCGACCCGGGAGCGCCGCTGCCGCGGCGCCCAAGAGCAAGCCAACTGCGGCGACGCAGAGGTAGCGACGTGCGAACACGGTCAACCTCCCATCGAAACGGGCGGGGCGATACTCCCCGCACCGCTGCGGGGTTGGGCCGCGGCGCCCGGACCGCGCGAAGCGCGTTGGCCACTCTCGGGGTCGGCGACTGGTATCTCGGTGGCCCGCACCGAGGTCGGACGCTGGCGTTCGCGGCTGAATCCGGGCAATCGCTCGACGGAACGGAGGCGGTAGAATCGCCAGGTGAAGCCGGCGGCCAAAGTCAGCGCGAGCGCCGCCGCGCCGAGCGGCGTGCCTGCGAGCGCTTGGGCCAACCCCTGCGGGGCGAGGGCTCCGGCGAGGGCGAGACCGATTCCGGTCAACGCGAGCGCGACGCCGAGCCGCCGCTTGCGGAGTCGGGACAACGCCCAACCGATCGCGAACACCGCTGTCGACCAACCGGCGATCCACGCGGACTTCGGGATCAACATCACGGGGACGGGTTGCGGATCGGATTGCCTCCCGGCGATCGAGTCGCCGCCGGTGCGCTGCCACGGGTACGGTTCACCCGACTCGGTTTCCGTGCCGGCGGTCAGCCAGGCATCCAATTCTTGGGGGGATTCGGCCGCCGTCGGGGCGAAGCCGAAACCGCGCCGCGCCCAGCGGAACTCCGGATCCCAACGGCCCGAAGGGATGAACGCCATTTGGTCGGAGTCGGTCGCCAGCAGCCACCGGACGGGCGTCCGGTACACCGCTCCGCGGATCTTCGGCGGCACGCAGAGCCGTTCCCGGTAGTTCGATTTCGCGCTCGCTGTCCGGTAGCGGAGTTCCACGACCAGCGGCTTGTTCGGTTTCGATTCCGGCAACGGCACCGTCAACGACCAAAGTTCCGGGGAATCGGCGGACGCCGGCTGCGGGATCGCTTCGACCGGTCTCCCTTCGATCCACACTTCGAGACTGTCGACCCGGGGCAATTCCACGTCCAAACTCGATCCGAGCCAGCGCTTCAGCAAAAGTTTTTCTTGGAGCACGAGACCGGACTCGGCGACGGTGCCGCGGACGTAGGCGCGCTCGACCCAGACGGTGGGCAGTCCCGAATCGCCGAGTGCACTCAGGTCGAGCGTCAGCGGCGCCCCTGCACCCGATGCCGCCAGCGTGAGCAGTGGCAACGCATCACGCTCGGGGACGGGTTCGGAAGGGAGTTCGCGCCAATCCCCCGCGTACTTCTCGACCCGGCGCCCGGTGCCCCCGCCCCAGAGGCGCAATACCGAATCGATCCGCGTCGCCGATTCCGGCCAGAGCAAGAACACGGCCGGGTCGGCCTCGGAGTTCGCTAACCGCAGGGCGAATGCGACGGTCAGGGTGAATTCTTTGCCCGGTTCCGCATTCGAACGGAACTCCCAACGCCCCGGCCCGACGGGGTCGAGCGCGGGGACGGACTGCAACCCGAGGAGATGTTCGGGCCCGCGGAGGCGAATCGTGCGGCGGTCGTCTTGGCTCGGTTTGAACTTCAATACCTGTTGGATGAACAATTGCCGCGGTTGCAGCGAAACATCGACCCGGTTCTCGACGGCGAGGGCGGGGCGGTGCGTTTGCCAGCTCAACTCGACGCGGGCGACGGCCCGGTCGAACGTCCCGCCGACGGCGGTGATGGCCGCTCGATTCGCCCCCCCGATCGACGGGGTCAACGGATCGCTGGCGGCGGAGGGCTGGCCCCCTTCCCACAACGCGGCGTTGCCGCGGAGTTCGAAGCCGTCCGGCACGGTCGCCGCGAGGATCGTTTCGCGTTCGTCGGCTTGCGGGAACCTCGGCAAGGCCAGTGCTAGCTTCGACTCGCGTTCCTCCAGCGTCCCCGACTTGATCGGCAGCGGAAACGTCGCCAGCAACTTCAGCGTGAACGCCGATTTCTGAGCCGTGTGGAATCGGATGCCCCAGAGCCGCGGCGACCCGTCCTTCACGATGTGGATGCTCTCGACCAATTCTTCCGGGGAGGCTTCGAGCGCCGACCAACCTTCGGGGATTTCCACGGCGATCTGTTCCAGTTCCCCCCGGGGCGGCGGGACGATGCGAACCGTCGTTTCCAACCGCCAACCTCCGGGCGTCAGTTTCAATTGGTGGTTCGACTTGGCCCGGATGGCGGTCGGGGCGACGCGGGCGTCGATTTCGAACCACGCGCCCGCCCGCCCGTTCGGCGGAAGCGGGGCCAACGCCGCGAATGCGAATTGGGCGATGTGATCGTCCGTCGCCGCCGCGGGGAGATCGAGGCGGCGAAATTCGGGGAGCGGCTTGAAACTCAAGCGCACGGTCGGGCCGGCGAACACGTTGATCCGACCCGATTGCTTCGCGTTGACCCCGAGGGCGTAGGGTCCGACTAGGTACGGCCCTCGGAATTTGGGATCGCCGGGCTTCGGCCGCGGGACGCGATGCGTCGCCGTGACGAGCCATTCCGCATCCGGATTCTCGCCGGGGGTACGGATGACCCACACCGGCTTGTTGGCGTCGGTGGGCCGCAGCACCGTCGGCGGCATCGGTTCCGGTTGGGCCGTCGGACCGACGCCGGGCGTAGGCGCGCGTTCCACGGTCACGTCCGACCCCGCCGGTAGTTGCAGCGGCCATTCCTTGAAAGCGCCGCGCAGTTTCAACTTGGCCACGGTTTCGATTTGCGATTCCTCCACGTTCACGATCAACTCGCTATCGAGGGTCGGCAGGGCCGCGGCGCTCGGGGACGTTGGGGAGAGCGGCTCCCATGTGAGTTCGAGCAGGTCGGTCGCGCCCAACGGTATCGGCTTGGCCACGAGTTGCTCGACCGAGACCGAGAATCGCTTCGCCTCGCTGGGGCGTATCGGAAGGAGGGACGCCACCTCCGGTATCCGCGTCCCGAGCGCCACGGATTTGATCCCGGTGGCCGGGCCCGCGTCAAGTTTCAAGGTGGTGATGGCCGCGCGGGGCAAGCCGATGTCGAAGCCGATCTCATTTTTGACTCCCCGCGCCGCGATGGGGATCTCGACGTCGAGCGTCAGCGTTTGTTCCCCTGCGGCATCGGCGAGGAGAGTCAGCCCCTCGTCGCCGGGCGGATTGAGAATCGGTAACTTCCCTTGGCCGGTTTTCGCGGCGACGAGCACGCTCCGCTGGCAGCCGAGTATCAGAAGCGTACGCGGTTGCGTCGTCCGGAAGGAATACGTCAGCGACAGCGCCGCGACGAGGCGTTCGCCGCGCGGCTCAATTTTCCCCCGGATGGCCACGGCGCTCGGCGCCTGCGGTTTGGCCTTCTTGGCCAATTCCGCTTGTTCCACCAACGCCTTGTACTCTTGCGGGGTGAGCACGACCCCTTCGACGGCCGGGTTCGCTTCGTCCGGATTCTTCGTCCAGAAGACGACCGTGCCGTCCGGCAGTTTGATCGCCGCCGCTTTGGTGGGTTCTGGGGCGGGCGTGGGCTGAGCGAGTCCTACGGACGAACCGCCGACGAACAGGCCGGCCACAACTGTGGCCAACAGGAGGATCCGTCGAACTGGAATCGAATTGATCACAATCCAACTATATCCCATTTTGAGCGAATTCCGAACAGGCAAAGCCGGAAGAGTCGACCCGCATTCCCCCGTCTGCCGGGTCGATCCAATTGTGCCGGCGGCGGCGGGCCAGCCCGCCCCTCAGTCCGTAAATTGCAAATGGCCGCACCGATTCATCCGAGGTTGACCCGAGCATGTCGAGTCCGACGCCCGCCGAAATCAAAATTCTCCGCAAACCAACCGTCTATTTGCTAAGCAAACAGACGCTGGTGCCAGGGGAACTCGACCGCTTCCTCGACGATCACGGCGTCTCGTGGACCAGCGACAGCTCGGTCGCGTCGGAGGTGGTCACCGAATCGGCCGGGCGGGTCTGCTACATGAGTTTCGCCAAACCGCGACCCGGCGGGAATCAGGCGTACCTCACGCACATTAAAGAAGTGGGCCATGGTTCGGTCTTCGAGCACGCCGTCTGGACAATGTTGATTACCGGGGTCAGCCGGAGCCTCACGCACGAACTCGTCCGGCACCGCGCCGGTTGGGCCTACTCCCAGCTCAGCCAACGGTATGTGGACGAATCGGTGGCCGAGTATGTCGAACCCGACATCATCGCCGACGACCCGGAGTTGCACGCGATTTGGACCGACGCGATCGCCCACGTCCACGGGGCCTACGTGAAGTTGGCCGAAAAGCTGAACGAGAAACTGGCCGATCCTACGGCCGCCGCGGCGGCGATGCTGCCGCCAGACGCGGACCGCACGACCCGCCGCAAAACCGCCCGGCAAGCGGCCCGCAGCGTATTGCCCAACGCTACCGAGACGAAAATCACCGTAACCGCCAACGCTCGGGCGCTCCGGCATTTCCTTGAGCAGCGGGGCAGTGCTTTCGCCGAGCCGGAAATCCGCAAACTCGCAAACGTCTTGCTCGACCTGCTGGTTCAAGACAGTCCGAATCTGTTCGGCGATTACGAAAAAGTGCCGCTGCCGGACGGGACGGCCGAGCTGAAAACGAAGTTTCCGAAAGTTTGACGATATTTTCGGGGCGGTCGTCCGATCATCCGCAACATCGGAATGAGCGACAATGCCCTCGCCTTTCAGATTTTCCGCTGAGTCGTGCGAGCTGCCCCAGAAGTACCCGGCAGATTGGGCAATCTGGAAAATCTGCCAATTCCGCTCGTTCCGTTGGCCATTCCCGGGCTAAATTCGGATAATGATCGGGTTGCACCGCGCACACTATTCGGCGGAACGCGTTCGATTTACACGGATCAACCGCCGATACTAACCATGACCCTGTGAGCAGACACCCGAAAGGAAGTCACTCCGCCACTGCCGCGCCGACCTGAACGCCCCCACACAACGACTACACCAGGAGCCACCATGCAGTTGTCGTCCAACTCACCGCACGTCGGAGCGATGTTCGCCGAGGGCAAAGCCGCTCCGCGAACGTCCCGATCCGATAGCCCCCGGGCTCCGGCGGTGATCGTCCGGTCCGGACCGACTCTGCAAGGGATGGAACTCCTGCGTTGCTTCGGCTCGGGCGAAGGGAAAACCTTCGCCATCAACAACGTCTCGCTCGATTTGCGACGCAGCGAGATGAACCTGCTCATGGGGCCCAGCGGCAGCGGCAAATCGACCCTCCTCGCCGTGCTGTCCGCCCTGCTCCGCCCCGACGGCGGCCGCGTGCAAGCCCTCGGCGAAGATCTTTGGCGCATGACGGAACAAGAACTCGAACGCTTCCGCCTACGGCATTGCAGCTACGTGTTCCAAGGGTACAACCTCTTTCCGGCTTTGACGGCCCGCCAGCAACTCGAAATCGTTCTGCGTTGGGGCGAGGGCTGCTCGAAGCGCGAAGCGCGTCTCCGCTCCGAAAAAGTCCTTTGCCAACTCGGACTCAGCAAGAAATTGAATCTCCGCCCATTGGAACTGTCCGGCGGCGAGAAGCAACGCGTCGCCATCGGCCGGGCGCTCGTCAAAAATCCGAGTTTCCTCTTCGCCGACGAGCCGACCAGCGCCCTCGACTGGGAGAACGGCCAGCAAGTCATCGAACTGCTCAACGACGTGGCCCGCGAAGGCGGCGCGACGGTATTGGTCGTCACGCACGACCCCCGCTTGCTGCCGTATGCGGACCGCGTTTACGAAATGGCCGACGGGCGCCTCCGCCATGATTCGGCCGATAATATCGTCGATTTGAAACATGCGTCGCAGCCGATGAACCTGCACGATACGAAGCCAAATCTCGGACTGACCCCGGTTCAAGGCCCGCGGCTGAACCTCCGCGAGCCTGCGCCTCCCTCGCGGTGATGGTCTCGCCGCGCAAACGACCACTCGCGGCACGGCCCCAATCGGCATTTCGACGTTGCTCAAGACGTCCGGACGGGTCACAATGAGATCGAATTCTCACTCCCGCCTTCGGACGCCCCTCTCCATGAACCGAATGCTCCTCGCACTCGTCGGCTCATTCTTCGTTGCGAACATCGCGCGAACCGCCGAGCCGGCCGTCGATTTCAACCGCGATGTCCGGCCGATCTTGTCGAACAACTGTTATGCGTGCCACGGACCGGATGAAAAAGTCCGCAAAGGCGATCTGCGCCTCGACACCTTTGACGGCGCCACCGGCAAGACCGGGAGCGCCATGGGGCTCGTTCCCGGCAAGCCGGACAAAAGCGAAATCCTCAAGCGCGTCGTTCTCGACGCGGTCGATTCAGAATCGATGCCGCCGAAACGCATCGGCAAGCATCTGACGGCGAAGGAAGTCGCCACGTTGAAGACGTGGATCGAGCAAGGGGCGAAGTACGCCCAGCATTGGTCGTACGTGAAGCCGGAGCGGCCGGCGCTTCCTTCAAACGGAGCGAAGAGCTCAATTGATGCGTTTCTCGTGGCGAAACTGAATGCGCTCGGCCTCAAACCGCAAGCGGAAGCCGACCGACCCACCTTGATCCGCCGGGTCGCCCTCGACCTGACCGGATTGCCGCCGACGTTGAAAGAAGTCGACGCCTTTCTGAAGGACTCCGGCGCGAACGCTTACGCCACGATGGTCGATGCGATGTTGGCCAAGCCCGCCTTTGGCGAGCACTGGGCCCGGACGTGGCTCGACCTCGCCCGCTACGCCGACAGTTCCGGCTACGGCCCCGATTCGCCGCGGGTCATCTGGCCGTATCGGGATTACGTCATCAAGAGTTTAAATGCTAACAAGCCATTCGACCGCTTCACCGTCGAACAACTGGCCGGGGATCTGTTGCCGAAGCCGACGGATGAACAACTGACCGCGACCGCCTTCCACCGCAACACGATGACCAACGATGAAGGCGGGACCGCCGACGAGGAGTTCCGCAGCGCCGCCATTGTCGACCGGGTCAACACCACCATGGCCGTGTGGATGGGCACCTCGGCCGCGTGCGCCCAGTGCCACACCCACAAGTACGACCCGATCACGCAAAAAGAATACTTCGGGCTCTATGCGATCTTGAACCAAACCGACGACGCCGACCGCAGCGACGACACGCCGCGCCATCCGCTACCCGAACCGGAAGAACGCCGGCTCAAGCGTGTCGAACTCACCAAAAAGGTGGCCGAAGCGGAGAAGGCGCTGAAAGTCGCCGCGAGCGCCGATCAGCCCGCGGCGAAGGCCAAGGTCGAATCGCTGAAGAAAGAACTCGCAGCGATCCCCGTCGCCGTCTCGGTCCCGGTGTTGAAAGAATTGCCAGCCGACAAAAAACGCATCACCAAGCTCCAGTACCGGGGCAACTTCCTCGACCTCGGCGACGTTGTGACCGAAGGCGTCCCCGCCGCATTCCCGCCGCTGCCGAAGGGGGTTGCGGCCGACCGTCTCGCGCTCGCGAATTGGCTCGTCTCGGCGGAGAACCCGCTGACGGCCCGCGTCGCGACCAATCGATTCTGGGAACAAATCTTCGGCACCGGCCTCGTGAAGACGTCCGAAGAATTCGGCTCGCAGGGCGACTTGCCGAGCCACCCGGAATTGCTCGATTGGCTCGCCGTAGAGTTCCGCGAACAAGGCTGGGATGTCAAGAGGTTTCTCAAAATGCTCGTGTCGACCGCCGCATACCGGCAGAGCAGCAAGGTGACGCCGGACCAAATCGAGAAAGACCCGGACAACCGCTACTACGCCCGGGGACCGCGCTTCCGCCTGAGCGCCGAGATGGTGCGCGATCAAGCTTTGTTCGTCAGCGGATTGCTCAGCGACAAGATGCACGGCCCGTCGGTCCGGCCCTTGCGGCCGAACAGCGGGCTGACGGCGTCGTTCGGCGGCGGCCTTGATTGGGCCCCAAGCGCCGGGGAAGATCGTTTCCGCCGCGGGCTCTATACCGAGTGGCGCCGGGCCAGCCCGTACCCCTCCATGGTGACCTTCGACGCCCCGAGCCGCGAGGCCTGCACCGTCCGCCGCATCCGCACGAACACGCCGCTGCAAGCCCTCGTGACGCTCAACGACCCGGTCTACGTCGAAGCGGCGCAAGCGCTGGGGCGCAAGGTGGCCACGACGCCGGGCACGACGTCCGAACGGATGGCCATCGCCTTCCGCACCTGCCTGAGCCGGGTGCCTACCGACAAGGAACTGTCCGTGTTGGTGAAACTCTTCGAGGAGTCGAAGGCAAAGTTCGAAAAAGACCCGAAGAAGGCGACCGAACTGGCGACGAACCCGATCGGGCCTTTGCCGAAAGATGCGATCGCCGCTGAACTCGCCGCCTGGACGACCGCGATGAACGTCGTGTTGAACTTGGACGAAATGATCTTGCGACGGTAGTACTCGAGCGAATTTCAATTTTGCTGAGCGTTAGGGCGTTGAGTCCAGCGTTTGGGCGTTGAGTCCAGCGTTTGGGCGTTGAGTCTACGCGAGGGTGTGCGACTTCTCGCTGGACTCAAGACTCGCGCCAAGCCGGGATTGCGGGATACGAAGACTTAAAATCCGCTTCAATCGCGTGCGAATTGCAACTCCACCAAGGTGCGGTACTTACCGCCTTCGCGCGCGAAGAGTTCTTCGTGCGTGCCGGTTTCGATCACCCGGCCGTCGTCGATGACGTAGATCCGATCCGCCCGGCGGACCGTGGACAACCGGTGGGCGATGATCACCGACGTCCGACCGCGCATCAGAGCGTCGAGGGCTAGCTGAACGAGGTGTTCGCTCTCGGAATCGAGGGAACTCGTCGCTTCGTCCAAAATCAGGATGGCCGGATCGCGCAGGATGGCCCGGGCAATGGCGACCCGCTGCCGCTGACCGCCCGACAACTTGACGCCGCGTTCGCCGACGAGCGTGGCGTAGCCTTCCGGGAAGCTCGCGATGAAGTCGTGGGCGTTCGCCTGCTTCGCGGCGGTTTCGATCTCGGCTTGGCTCGCCCCGGGTTTGCCGTAGGCGATGTTCTCGCCGATGCTGCCGCCGAACAGGAAGACGTCCTGCGGGACGATGGCCATGTTCTCGCGCAGCCCGCGCAGCGGCATCTCACGGGCATTGCGGCCATCGATGAGGATGCGGCCCGAGTCCGGTTCATAGAAACGCAGTAGTAGCGAGACGATGGTCGATTTGCCCGCCCCGCTCGGGCCAACGAGCGCGATGCGCTCGCCCGCGCGGGCTTCTAAATTCAACCCGGCGAGCACCGGCACCTCCGCCCGCGACGGATAAGCAAAGCCGACATCCACGAACGCGATGTCTCCGGCCGCCCGCGGCGACTCGACCGCCGGCCCCGCATCTTCGGGTTGTTCGCGCAGCAATTCGCGCACGCGCTCGGTCGCGCCGATGGTCTTTTGGAGTTGGGCGTACAGTTCCGCGAACGACCCCACCGCGCCACCGACGTACATCGTGTAGAACAGGAATTGCGTGAGTTCGCCGATGCTGAGATCGCCGGCTTTCAGCAGCTTCGCCCCATACCAGAGCACGAGTACGACGGCGCCGAACAAAGCGAAAATCACGAACGCGGAAAAGGCCCCCCGGTAGAGGGCCCCCTTCAACACCGCCGCGACGACGCCTTCGATGCCGGTGCGATAGCGGGCTTCTTCAAACGGCTCGTTGGTATAGGCCTTGACCCCGGCGATGCCTTGCAAGGTCTCTTCGACGACCACGTTCGCCGCGGCGAGTTTGTCTTGCGCGTCGCGCGACAGCTTCCGCACCGCCCGGCCGAAGACCGCCGCGGCCGCGACCATCGGCGGCACGCACGCCAGCATAACGAGGGTAAGTTTCCCGGAGGTCAGGGCGATCAGCACGACGCCGCCCGACAGCATGACGACCTGCCGCAGCAGCGTCGGGATGGCGCTCGTGAGGGCATCTTGAATCTGCGAAAGATCGGTGGCCACGCGGCTCGACAACTCGCCAACGCGGCGCTGGGCGAAGAAACCCAGTGGAAGATGGAGCAGCCGGGAATAGGTGTCTTGCCGCAGATCGGCGAGGCTGCGTTCCCCGACTTGCGCAAGCCAGTACGTCTGGACGAAGGAGAGGGCCGCGCGGAATGCCAGTACGACGAACAGCAGGCCGGCGGCGGTGTTGATGTCGAGGGTTTCGCTCGGGTTCGGCCCGGCCGCGTCGATCAACCGCCCCGCGAGGAACGGAAACGTCAACCCGAGCAAACTCGTGGCGAACAGGGCCGACATGGCGCCAAGGAAGCGCCAGCGATAGCGCAGCAGGTACGCGAACAGCCGCAGCGCTTCGCGCAACCCGGCGCGGGTCAGCTTGGCGGGGACGGCGTTGGTCTCGAGCGAGCGGGTGCGGGCCATGATTCACCAAGCCCGCCCGTATTGCACGGGCAGCAAGCCTTCGGTTTTGACCCCGAGTGCCTTGGCCGCACGGCCGGGCCAGTATGGGTCGCGCAGCATTTCGCGCGCGAGAAACACCATATCGGCTTGGCCGCTGCGGAGGATCGTCTCGGCTTGGTGCGCCTCGTTGATCATACCCACGGCGGCGGTGGGAATCTTCGCCTGCGCCCGGATCGCAGCGGCGAAGGCGGTTTGATATCCAGGGCCGACGGGGATCTTCGCGGTCGGACTGACCGCGCCGGAACTGCAATCGACGAGGTCGACGCCGAGTTCCTTCAACTGGATCGCGAGTCGGATGGAGTCGTCGAGGGCCCAGCCGCCGTCGACCCAGTCGACGCACGACAAGCGGACGAACAGCGGCATCCCGGCCGGGATCGTCGCGCGGAGATCGTTCGTCACGCGGAGGAGGAATCTCGCGCGGTTCTCGAACGACCCGCCATAGGCATCGGTCCGGTGGTTGGTCAGCGGCGAAAGAAAGCTGTTGAACAAGTATCCGTGCGCCGCGTGGATTTCGATGACCTGGAACCCGGCTTCAACGGCGCGGACCGCCGCGCTGTGCCACGCTTCGCAGGCCCGGTCGATGTCGGTTTCGGACATCGCTTTCGGAGTGGGATACCCATCGGTGAACGGAACATCCCCAACGCCGATGGGCTGCCAACCGCCGTCGGCCGCAGAAACGGCTTTACCGCCTTTCCACGGCGCGGCGGTCGATCCTTTCCAACCCGCGTGAGCGAGTTGTATCCCCGGCACGGCGCCGTGTTCCGCAATGAACCCGGCGACTTTCTCCCATGCTTCTTTTTGCACGTCGTTCCAAATGCCGGTGTCGCCGGGGGAAATACGCCCCCCCGCAGTGACCGCAGTGGCTTCGGCCATCACGAGCCCCGCGCCGCCGATGGCGCGAGAACCCAAGTGCACGAGGTGCCAATCGCCGACGAGCCCGTCGGTGCAACTGTACTGGCACATCGGCGACACCCCGATGCGGTTGCGGAACGTCACCGAGCGGAGCGTGAGCGGTTCGAAAAGCTGAGCCGAAGCCATGGTGTTCCAAATCGAATTAGACAGGGAATGGATTGCGTTCCGAGAAACCGGCTTGGTGCCAGTAGGGATACGTCTTCGGCGTCGCGCTGGCCGCGTCGAGCGTGGCGATCTGTTCGGAGGTTAGCTTCCAGCCGATGGCGCCAAGGTTTTCCTTCAACTGTGTTTCATCGCGGGCACCGACGATGACGTTGGCCACGGTCGGGCGTTGCAGCAGCCAATTGAGCGCGATCTGCGGGACGGTTTTACCCGTATCCTTGGCCACCGCATCGAGGGCATCGACGACGGCGTATAGATATTCGTCGCTCACCTGCGGCCCCTTTTCGTTGACGACCGTGTTGTTCAACCGGCTCGACGACGGCAGCGGTTGACCCCGGCGAATCTTGCCCGTGAGCCGGCCCCAGCCGAGCGGACTCCAGACGACGGCGCCGACGCCTTGATCCAATCCCAAGGGCATCAGTTCCCATTCATAGTCGCGACCGATGAGCGAATAGTAGGCTTGGTGCGCGACATAACGGTGAAGATTGTAGCGCTCCGATGTCGCCAGCGATTTCATCAGGTGCCAGCCGGAATAGTTTGAGCAGCCGATGTAGCGCACTTTCCCGGCCTTCACGAGGTGGTCGAGCGCCCCGAGTGTTTCTTCGGGCGGCGTCATTGCGTCGAAGGCGTGCATCTGATAAAGATCGATGTAGTCGGTGCCGAGTCTTTTGAGAGCGGCCTCGCACGACTTCACGATGTGGAAGCGCGACGAGCCGACATCGTTCGGCCCTTCCCCGCTGCGGAAGGTCGCCTTGGTGGAAATCAGCACCTTGTCCCGCCGGCCTTGGATGGCGGTGCCCAACACTTCTTCCGCGAGTCCGCCGGAGTAAATGTCGGCGGAGTCGAAGAAGTTCAGCCCAGCGTCGAGACAAACGTCGATGAGTTTGGCCGCACCCTTTGCGTCCGTGTCGCCCCAGGCTTTGAAGAACTCCCCGCTGCCGCCGAAGGTGCCGGTGCCCAAGCTGAGCACCGGGACCAGGAAGCCCGAACGACCGAGTTGGCGATGTTCCATGTCCCGCTCCAATTGTGTGATTGGAAGGTACTACCATTTTCGCGCCGGATTACAGTACACCGTAAACGTCCGGCGAATCTTTCAATTACCCACAACTTGTCTGTCCAACTCGAACCCGAGAAGGATGTCGGCGAGTCGGGTGAGGCCACGCCAGACGACCATGTTCCCGGGTGGCGGGTCGCTCGCGCGGGCCAGGTAGC
>JANXTU010000367.1 GCA_025352235.1 Fimbriiglobus sp. | reverse complement strand
CGAGGTGGTGTACAAGGAGCGGAACAAGGTCGAGCGGTGCATCAACCGGCTGAAGCAGTTCCGGCGGGTGGCAACGCGGTACGAGAAGACATCGCGGAACTTCTTGGGGATGGTGCTGTTCGCCGCAATCACGCTCTGGCTTAAATAAGAACGATTGGTGGCTGGACTTCACTCAACACGGCCAACACTATATGAAGAAATGGTGAAGCTCCGACGCTCCCAACCCGTCCCTGCCGAACCATTTCTCAAGCGATTCCGTACGGGCATCCCATCGTTCTGTTTCCGGTCGTCCGGCGCTCGCTTTCCATCTTCTTCGTTGGGCTCGGAGAATCATTTCATGCGTTCTGTTCTCTCCCGTTCGGATCGGCGCGCCTTCACGCTGATCGAACTCTTGGTGGTGATCGCGATCATCGCCATCTTGATCGGGCTGCTATTGCCCGCCGTGCAGAAAGTCCGCGAAGCGGCCGCGCGGATGCAATCGTCGAATAACTTGAAGCAAATCGGCATCGCGCTCCACAGTGCGCACGATGCCACCGGGGCGTATCCGCCGATCGTCGTCAACCAGTGGTCGACCTTCAACGACGCCAACTCGGCCAAGTACCGAGGGCCGTATCTGCCCTATAACGCAGCGACGGCGGGGAGCGACAAAACGTCGTTCTTTTACTGCTTGCTGCCGTACATCGAACAAGACAACCTGTACAAGGACTTGAACGGGTACCAGTGGTACTTGATGGGCAACCGACGGAGCGACCGAGGCAAACTCGTCGGCAGCGACCTGCCGAAACCGTACACATCCCCGCTGGACAACAGCCCGTACAAGGAAGTCAATTGGTCGTGGCCGTACACGACCCATCCGAACGGAGTCCCATTCAAGATGGCCCTCGTCAGCTACGTTCCGAACGCGCGGGTCTTCGGAACTCCGGCAGTGGGTTGGGAAGCTTGGAAAGTGAACTGGTGGCAATCCGGCTCGGGCTCGAACAACGTCGCCTCCGTGACGGACGGGCTCTCCAACACGCTTTTCGTCGTCGAAAAGAACGCCGTGACCGGCACCGGCAACATGGTGTACAGCAGTTGGGGCATCAGCGGATCGACGGGCTCGCAACCAGGCGGCATCAACATGTGGGCGACGACCGACACGCCCGAAACCGGAGTGCCGTTCTTCGGGTGCACCTGCAACGACCCCGGCCAAACTTGGGATGACCAAAACGGACAGTGGTGGTTGCGCAGCTGCCGATTCGGCTCCAATGCGTTCGAGACGTTCCAACCGCCGAAGCCGCGCGTCGTTCCATCGCAGCAGAACTTTTACAACATCTACCCGATGAGTTCGGGCGGCGTGCAATGCCTGATGGGCGACGGCAGCGTCCGCAATTTGACCACCAACGTGTCGATCCTGTCGTGGAGTGCGGCCGTGACCCCCAACGGCGGCGAGAGCATCGGCCTCGATTGAGAATCCTCGGTTCCACATCGGGCGAATGCGGTTCTCTCCGCGTTCGCCCTTTCCTTTTCTTCCCACTCTCCCCTTGAAAGCAATCATGCGACTCCCCACCCGATATCTGAGTTTCTTCGCGGTGATCGCCGCACTGTTCAGCCTGCCCGCCTGCGGCGGGGGCTACGTCCGCGAAACCGAACTCCCCGAGAGCGGGGCCACGCTCGAAGGCACCGTGAAGTACGGAAAAGACGACCTCCAGTTCGCCATGATCATCGTGCAAACGCCCAACGGCGTGGCGACGGGGAATATCAAGGACGGGAAATACAAAATCGAAAACGCGCCGCTGGGCGAAGTCATGATCGGCGTCAACGCCGACGCGGGACGGGGCGACTACCAAACCGCGGTGATGGGCGGGACCTACAAAGGCCCCGATGGAAAAGGCGTGGGCAAAACCGGGATCCGCTTCATCGAAGTGCCCGTCAAGTTCGCGGAGCCGACGACCTCGGGCATTAAGACCACCATCAACAAAGGCTCGAACACCTTCAACATCGAAGTCCCGAAGTGAATCAGCGCCATTTGTGATGCTAGAGCCGCCGCGGTTCATCGGCTCCGATGATCGCGGTTTCCCCGAGCGCGGCCCGTTTCGATTGCTCGATTGTGGCGGCAAGTTGGGAAACTTGCCGCCACAATCGAGCAATCGAATCACCGCACCTGACTCATCCGATCCGTGTCGGCGTTCAGCGCGCCGATGACCCAGCGGTTGACGTCGTTGAGCATGTCTTGGTGGAGGCGGTGGGTGGTGGCGTAGGTCCGCAGGCGGACATCGGCCCCGGCGGCGTAGAGTTGCTTGTAGTCTTGGCGGGCGACCGAGCAGGGGACGACGGCGTTGGCGATGCCGTGGCCAATGAGGAAGCGCATCGGTTTGAGGGCCGCGAAATCCAACGGCGTGTCGCCCGGCGGAACTTTCGGGATGCCGCCGTTGAGCGAGACCACCCCGGCGACGCGATCGCCCATGGCGAAGGCGGCCCGGTACGCGGCCGCGGCCCCTTCACAGACGCCGACGAGGAAGATGCGCTCGGTGTGGATATTGCACACGCGGCGGACCGATTCCACGGCTTTGATGATGTACTCGTTGACGGTATCGACGTGGCGGTCGTCGCTGCCCCAGCCGCAGGCGAGGTGCCCGTCTTCGCGGACGCCCATGAGTTCCGGCCCGCGGAGGCTGAGG
>JANXTU010000316.1 GCA_025352235.1 Fimbriiglobus sp. | reverse complement strand
GGGCTCGGCGGCACCCACAGGCATGGCGAGAAGGCCGAAGACCAGTGCGGCGATGGTGATTGGTACGCTTCGCATTTCGGCTCCGGGGAGTTACCAGTCGTCGGTGTGGAACGGGGACGCCGGGAGGCCGTCGCGGTTGTAGAGGTTCGCCCCAACGGGGTTCATGGTGAAAGCATACCGGATGGCCACAGGGTTGGGCACATCCGGGTGTGTACATACGACCGTGTCACCCGCGATCACAGCGGTAGCCCAAACCCATTTCTTGTCCTTGCCGGCGATCGCGAAACGGGCGAGTTTGCCATCCTTCACTTCGTCCACGGGCTTGCGGCCGTCCTTCCCACCGACCATCAGCCCAGCCCCGACGTGGTCGAACGCGACGACCGCTTTGTTGCCGTCGATTTTCAACGCCCGGAAGAGCGGGCCGGATGGGACGACTTTCTTGCCGTATTCGTTTGCCAGTGCCCATCGGGCGAGTCGGTCGCCCACATCGGCTTTGTTCTTCGGGTGGATGTCATCGGCGTCCCCGACATCGGTGGCGACGGCCATCCCGGTGCGTGGGATCGACAGACATTTTCGCTGAGCGTCGCGGATGTGAGCCCACCCGTCGCCGCCGGCCGGGTCGGTTGATGGCTTGAGCCACGCGGCGAGTTGGACGAAGTAGAACGGCAGATTCGGGTCGCCGAACCACTTCCGCCAGTCGGCCAGCATCGCACGTTTCTTCTCGATGTATTGCAAGCCGTCGGCCGCTCCGCCCGAGTTGTTTTCGCCCTGATACCAGAGTACCCCGCGCAGGGCGAATGGCACCAGCGGAGCGATCATCCCGTTATGCAGCGTAACGCACCGGGGCCGGAACGCCTTCTCGCCGAATGGGAACTCCGGGAACGCGGGGGGCAGCGGCACCGGCCGCCCGGACTTCAGGGCATCGCGCGACTTCGTGGTCCACTCCTCTACCGCGGGCAAGGCTGCGGCCAAGTCCTTCTGGTACGTGGCGAGCGAATCGCGCATGAGCTTGCCGTATGGGGCCAGTGCCGGAGTGTTCATCAGTGTCTCTTGCGACATCCAGCACTCGATGTTGGTGCCACCGACGCACGACCGCAGCAGGCCGATCGGGACGCCGGTTTCCTTCTGGACGCGGCGTGCAAAGTAGAACCCGACCGCGGTTAACCCCGGGGCGGTCTGCGGTGAGCACACAGCCCACCGGCCCTTCACGTCAGTTTGCGGAGTCATAGCGAAGTGGAGTTCGACCCCGAATTGGCGAATCAACGGAAAGTCGGCGGCCTGGATATCGTCCGGTGCGTCGCACCCGCCTAGCCCCCACTCCATGTTCGATTGACCACCGCACAGCCACACGTCGCCGAGGAACACGTCCTTGACGGTGATCGTGTTCTTCCCCGTCACCGTCAGCGTGAGTGGCGTCTTCGAGACGGGTTGTGACTTCAGGACGACCTGCCAGCGCCCGTCCTTCCCGGCGGTGGCTTCGCCGCTCTCCGTGCCGAGTTTCACGGCCACCTTTTCGCCCGGTTCCGCCCAGCCCCAGATCGGCAACGCCTTATCGCGTTGGAGGACGGCGTGGTCCGCGAAGATCGCCGGCAGGCGAAGGTCGGCGCGAGCCTCGCCGGTCGTGGTCCCAGTGAGCAGGACACAGGCGAGAACCATGAAGCGATAAGGAGAACGGAGTGGGTACAAGTCAGTTCCTCTGGGATTCTCGATGAGTTTATGGGACGCATTGCCGAGGTGCTAGTAGACCTTCCCCTTCGAGCCGGTTGTAAACGCGTTCGACCACCCGGCGGCCGAGTTCGCGAACCGCCATGGCGATGCGGGTTTCGAAGTCGAATGCCGAAGAGGGCGACGGCCCGCTCGCGAAGAACTCGAAGACGATCGCCGCGAAGGACGACCGGCTCTCGGCCGCGAGATCGTCGAGTTCGCGCAGGGCGGCCGCGACTTGGGTCAGGGTGGACAAGGCGAGAGCCAAGCGGGTCAAGTCGTGCATCGCGGCGTCCGTGCCGGGTGATTGGGAGGTCAGGAACCCCGCTCATGCCAGCCGGACGCCGCGTGTT
>JANXTU010000305.1 GCA_025352235.1 Fimbriiglobus sp. | reverse complement strand
GCTTTTCGCTCCGCGAAAAGTGTTTGACGCCAGCACTCGCGTTCCGCACCTCGCGGGCGAGCCCAGCTACTTTTCGCGGAGCGAAAAGCGACGTTCTCCGCACGGCTCGGACAAGTTCCGCCAGTCCCGGGCGAGCCCAGCCGCTTTTCGCGGAGCGAAAAGCGACGTTCTCCGCACGGCTCAACCCAGACTGCGTTGAGAATAGCGTTGTCGTCGATTCCCCCTTCTCGCTTTTGAATATCGATTCGTAAAGCGCGTATTGCACCGCAGTGTTCAGGAGTCCGGGTATGAATGCCGCTTACATCGAAACCGCCGGTGCCCCGGATGTGATCCGCTACGGCGAGTTGCCCACGCCGGTGCCCGGTGCGGGGGAAGTCCTGGTCCGAGTCGAAGCGGCGTCGCTCAACCCGATCGATACGTACATCCGGGCGGGGATCATCGCGATGCCGCGGGCCCTGCCGTACATCCCCGGTTGCGATCTCGCCGGCACGGTCGAAGCGGTCGGACCGGGCGTCCGACGGTTCGCCGTGGGCGACCGCGTTTGGGGGAGTAACCAAGGCCTATTCGGCCGGCAAGGGACCTTCGCCGAGTTCTGTTGCACGTCCGAAGATTGGCTCTATCCGCTACCGACGGGCGTCCGCGCCGAAGACGCGGCCGCGCTCGCGCTCGTCGGGATTACGGCCCACCTCGGGCTTTTCTGGCGCACGGACCTGAAAGCCGGGGAGACCGTCTTCGTCAACGGCGGCACCGGCGGCGTCGGTTCGGCCGTCGTCCAAATGGCCAAGGCGACCGGGGCGAACGTGATCGCCACAGTCGGTTCCGCAGAAAAAGCGGAACTCGCCCGAGAGTTCGGGGCGGACACGGTCGTCAACTACAAGACGGACGACGTGGCCGGGGCTGTCCGAGCCGCCACGAAGGGGCACGGTGTCGACGTCTGGTTCGAGACGCAACCCCCGACGGATTTCGAGCGCACCTTCGACCTGATGGCCCCGCGCGGGCGAATCGTCGTGATGGCCGGGCGGAAAGCCATGCCCGTCTTCCCGAACGGGTCGTTCTACTTGAAGGGTTTGTCTCTATTCGGCTTTGTGATGTTCGCGATGACTCCGGACGAACAGCGCCGCTGCGCCGACGATATGAACCGCTGGATGGTCGAGGGTCAGTTGAAAGCGCTGATCGGGAAGACTTTCCCGTTTTCCCAAGCCGCAGCGGCGCACAAGTTGCAGGAGGATAACACTTTGGGGAAACAAGGAACGCTGTTCGGGAAGATCATCGCGGTTCCGGGATAGAGCCGATTGTCGGGATTCCTTGCTTTCTCATGAAACCTTTGCGAATAATTGGTCAGATATGGCGAATGGCCGGGTAGTTCAATTGCGGGCCCGATGCCACATCCACCTTCGGCGAGGCGACTACACCATGACACGCTCGATCTTCCCAGCGATTGCAATCTTCGCTATCCTGGCCAGCGGGGCGACGGCGAGAGCACAGAATTACAACTTCTACAACAACTACAACTTCCGATCCAGCACACCGCTGCCGTACAATTTCTACAGTTACCAGTACATGACGCTCTCGAACGTCACGCCCTACGGATCAACGTCGTTCACGCGCTACAACTATAATTACGGACCCTTCCCGACGTTTCTCAACGGCGGCAATTACGGGAACAACTACGGCAACTACTACAACGGCAGTTCGAATCCGGCGACTTACGGTTCCATGTCGGGAGGCTACGCCCCGAGCTACGAGCCGCAAAGCCCGATCCTCGACAAACAGCTGAGCGCGCTCAAAAGCGCCCAGCGCAATTCGCAGTGGAATGGCCCCGCAGACAACGGCCCCAAAGTCGATTTTGACACGTGGCTCGCAGAGCAGTCCAAGAACCGGGACGTGAACAATCCGACCCAGCCAGCCTTGGAAATCGGATTGGTCAATCCGAACGATGAGCAATTGTATTCCGGGAACGCCCTCAACGATCTCGCCGCGCGGATCTCGGCCATCGAAGGCAAAGGAAAGAAAGCGGCCCCTGGGTTGGCCTCGCCCGAATTGATCGACAAAATCGCGTTCGCGGGTGGGCCTGCGGCCGATGCGATCAACCTCTTCCACGCCAGCAAATTCGACTATCCCGAGATATTAAAACTGCCCGATTTCAACATGGTGGTGGAAGCATTCGATCAAGCTTATGCGCCTTTGGTCGAGTCGTTGCACGCCGGCAGAAAGGTTCCGATTGCCGATATTGAGAGGCTGCGAATCGTCGCGGAGAAAGCCCGCGTTTTGACCGAACCGATGTTGAAATCGGCTTCCATCCGCGACGCCAAGGCGCTGCTCGCGTTTTATAGTTCGCTCGATTCGGGTTTGAGGTACCTCAAACAAGCCGACTCCGCCGGAGTTCTCGGTGCCAAGTGGAACACCGTCGGCGTGAATGTCTCGGACCTCGTCAAGCATTTGCAAAAATACCAAGTCCGATTCGGCCGCGCCGCCAACGGTGACGATGCGGCGTACGGTTCGCTCCACCGTGGCTTGCTGGCCTACTACGCAGCCCTCTCCCAAGCGAAGTGATGGCCTTTGCGCGTCATTTCACAATCAGCACCATCGGCGTCTTCTCGACATTCCCGGCGGCGTCCTCCGCGATGGCGGTAAACTTCAATTCGCCCTGCGGCAGGTGCGCCACGGAAACTTCCCATTCGGAGAAGTTCGGGGCGGTGGCTTTGGCCTCGCGGCCAAGGACCGTGACTTTCGCCACCTTGCCGTTATCGGCCGTGACGCCGCGCACGAACGCGGAACCGCCGGTGCGGATCACCCGCGTGATGACCGTCGTCGGCGGCAGATCGTCGACGGGTGTGAGCAGCACGGGGAACTCGATGCCCTTGACTTCTTTGGCCCGCGATTGATCGCCGGTGAGGTTCGCGACCGGGCCGAACGATTTCTCGTCCGCTTTGTATTCCCCCGATTTCGTACTCACGATCATCGCGGCCCGCCCTTCCCCGTACCAATCGTGGAGATAAATCGGCACGCCCTTCTCGCTCTTCGGCGTCGGTCGCGGTCCGCCCCCGAGGTTCACAATGGCCTTTTGCTGACTGGTGTCCTTCGTCCAGTCCCGCACGTTCATCCCGCGGATGTGCGTCGCCGCGGCCCCCGTCGGATTGTGATCCGAGATCTGGATCAGCGGCATGCCCCCCGACCGGCATCCGTCGAACTCCAATCCGTCGACGGTGAGCGCGCCGTATTGCACGCTCTCGTCGTCGTGCCCCCGGTTGAACGGCTCCGTGTTTGTGTGGCCGATGTACACCTTGCGGTACACGTGGTTCTCGAAGTTCGGGTGGTAGATCCCGTAAGCGGCGTGGTCGATGTGCAGATTTTCGACGATCAGGTTCGGCACCTGCGCGCGGAACGCGTAGTGAACGTCCCAGATTTTTAGGTTCCGCACCACGAACGGGTGCTTCGCATCCGGCCCGACGCGGTTGACCCCTTCGCCCAAATTCACCCCGTACAGCCCGTGGCTGCTGTGAACTTCGTTGTCGTCGAAGCGCACGAAGGGCAGGGTGCGGACGTCGGTTTTTTTGCGGGAGCCGTCCGGTTGACGGATGTTGAAATCGAGTTTGTGCCCGCTGCCGGGGGTGGCTTCGTAGCGAAAACCGTAGCGGTCGCATTCGGCGGCGACGTTGCGTGTGAAGGTGTTGAGGCTGTTCGCCCACCAGTACCCGGCCCCTTCGTTTTGGTCGAACGGCAACGCCTGCTTCGGCAGCTTCTTACCGGCGAGCACGCCCACGGCGAGGTTGCGGTCGAGCACGTTGTATACTTCGGTACCGTCTTCCAAAAAGAATCCGTGGCCGAGGCACTTGTAGCCGACGACATCCCGGACGACGAGGTAGTCCGTACCGTGGATGGTGAAGAAGCGGTTCTCGGAATCCCAGATCGACAGGCCGACGGCGCTGCTGCCGCGCATCGTGTCGCCGGCGAGATGGTAATGCAGAGCGTAGCGGCCGAGGAGATCCTTTTTGCCGAGGTGGCGAAACTCGGCGTAACTCAGCGAGCCGGCGGAATCGCGGTGGTACATCGTGTGGCCGCGGACGCCGGTCGGATTGGCCGATTCGATCACGACATTCCGCGTGAGGTTCGCAACTTCGCCGCGGTATTCGCCTTCACCGGCGTGGGCGAATGCCAGCGGTTTATCGAAAGTGAGCTTCGCGCCGGCGACGGCGGTGATCGTGCGTTCTTCCGAAAGCGATTCGGTTTTGGCGAGGCCGTGGGTCTGCGTACCGGTGAGCACGATGCGGTCGCCGGCGTTCCAGTCGGTCGCGGCATCGGCCAGTGACACTCCGGTGTCACCCGCTTTCGCGGGGGCCCCGAGTTTCAGCCACGTGCGGGCCATCGGCCGGCCGTGCGCGTCCCAGCGCCCGCCGCAGCAAACGATGGCCGGGCACGATTCTTTGTTCATCCCTTCGACGAAATGCAAGCGGATGAGCGCCGTCTTCCCCGCGGCGATCGGGCGATCCGGCGAACCGATTTCGAGCGTCGGCTCCGGCCGGCCCGGCCCGGCTTTCTCGACGTGGGCTTCGCAATCGAAGCCTTCTTCGGTGTATTCGTCGCCGGCGCGGACGACGATCAACCCGACGTCGAGCCGCGTGTCGCGGTCGGCGGCGAAGCGGAGCGCGCCGGAAACGGTGATCCCGCGGATCACCTCCTTCGCATTCGCATCGTAGACGACGCTGTCCGCGGAACGGATCAGGACGCGATCCCCGACGCCGGGCACGCGCTTGGTACTCCACGTGGCCGGGGCCGACCACAGGCCGCTTTTCGCGGAACTCACAACGGTCGGTTTTTCGGCGGCGAACGCCGGGAGAGCGAATGCCAGCGCGAACCAAGTCGGGAGGAAACGCATGGGGAGGCTCCGAACAGCGGGCGATTTGCAGGCGGGAAGGAGAGTGTACCCGGTCCGAGGAACGGAAGTCAATCGCCCGGAGCTCGTCGCGTGGGGTATGACAACAATTCTTGGAGCCACGGGGGAATGACTTGTGAATCCAAGCCAGGGGAGGCACCTGAAATCGGACGTAACTCCTTGCCGCGTCTAGGTCGTTCCGAAAGTCGGACGTCATTCCACGATAGGGTGGGTGG
>JANXTU010000300.1 GCA_025352235.1 Fimbriiglobus sp. | reverse complement strand
TCCAACTTCCCGACGAGCAGCTTGTATTCGCGATCCGGGAGTAGGTCGAAGGTCAGGAAGTCGTTGGTATCGGCGGACTCGTCCTTGGATTGGCCAGTCTGTTTGTCGACCGTCGCCGTCTCCTTCACACGCTGGCCATCCGGCCCCGTCACGCGGATCATCACGCGGACCAACTTCGGGTCGGCCTTGGCTTTCGTGTAGCGCTCCGTCACGTTGACCGCGCTCACTTCCTTTTGCCCCGGCGTCCAGACCAGCGGGAAGGGCGTCTTCGTCTTGGCGAAGCTGACGGCGTAGATGGCGTGCTCGGGTTTGTCGGATTGGGCCCGGGCCGCGTCGCCGACGAACCAGCCGCGGTCGAGCCCTTTCGGGTCGGGTTCGCAAGCGCCGGTGAAGTGCCAATCGCCGTCCCAGATTTCGAGCCATGTGTGGTTGCCGCGCTTATCGCTCCAGTTGGGCGTGCCGACGACGCGGGTCGGAATGCCGACCGCCCGGCAAGCATCGCTCAGCAAAATCGACAAGCCGGTGCACGAGGCTTTGCCCTGGTCGATCGATTCCTTCGGGCTTTGGTTCGGCAGCTTGCGTTGCGTCGAATAACCGACCTTGAGCTTCGGGAAGAGTTCGGCGTTCAGTTTCATCACCGCTTCGGTGGCGGTCTTGCAGCCCTTCACCAAAGGCGCGGCGAGGTCGTAGAGTTCTTGCCGCCACGGGTCGCGCGATTCGTCGACGTTGGCGTACGGTAGGACGTTGTTGAAGAAGAGGTCGTCCGGGACGGTCTTCGCCCACGGGAACTCCTGGCGGGTCTTGTAGGCCAACTCCGCGTTTTGCAGCAGGAACTCGGCCTTCAGCGTCCGGAGGTCTTTCTCGGGCATGTTCACCAACAGGAACTTCATCCCGGCCCGCTGCGCGTCGGGTGTGCCCGACCAAGCCTTGTCGATTTCGGGGCGGTTGTCTTTGGTCAACGGCAACCGCTCGACGATCTCCTTCGGCCACGGATCTTCCGCGAATGCGAACGAAGCGCCGGCTCCGAGGAACAACAGGGACGTGAAAAAGATTTTCATTGTGCGCCTCCGACGGATGTGGGGAATCAATTACCTTTATACCCGATGCCCGCTTGTGAGGAATGGCGAACTCGAGATGCAAAATGCCTCGCATTCTCACTTGCGATGAACCAGATTCCGCAGGAGAAAACCGATGTCGGAATTATCGAGGCCGCGAACCGAAGAGTTAGCAGTCGTGGAAGCGTTGGAACGTTCGGGTTTCCAACACGAAATCGATTCGTGGGGTTGGGGGTTATCACCACCTCGGCGACGTGGCATTGGAATTAGTGCCCTTCTGTTCAGGTTGATTGGAACATTGACCGCAGGGAGCGCGAGTGCCCCCTGCTTTCCTTCCCAAGGGTCGTACGCCGTGTTGATTTCATCGCGGAAAATATCGCCGGCGTAAGACCGAGTACCCCCGCGATAAATGCTGTCTGCTGCCTCTCTAAAACATTTGCTCGCGACTGGATCGACCAATAATCGATGCCCACTCGGATCGACGTGGTTTACCGGGTCGTTGAAGCTGTACCGGTACAAATTCGAGTCGCCGCCGCCGTACTCGGTCGGATCCTTGCTGAGGAAGCGGGCGGTTTGCGGGTCGTAATAGCGGCCCTCGGAACCGCCGCCCATGAGGTACAGGCTGGTTTCGCTGTCCTTGCGATAGTTCAACTTGCCGACCCAAGTGTACGGGCTCGCGTCGGTCCCCGCCGTCTGCGTGGCCAAGCCGAAGGCCCGGTAGGCGTAGCGGTCGGCCACGGAGCCGGTGTCGTCGAGGAGCAATTCGGTCGAGCCGAGCGCGTCGAAATCGTGGTAGCGCGTCGAACCGCCGCCGAAACCGCTCACGAGGTCGCCGTACTGTCGATCGGTCGAGAGGTACTGCTGTTCGGTCGCCCCGGTCCCGTCCGCTTCCTGAAGCACTTTTTCGTAATCCCAGACGAACCGGACCGTGTCGGTCGGGGATTGCTTCTGGACGCGACGGCCGCCGCCGTCGTATGCGAAGGTCGCTTTGCAAAGGCAGGAAGCGATCAGCAAGAAAGTAGCACAATGATGATTACTTGCGATCAAATCTAACAAGGCGATCCATCGCGCCATCCCAAGTGCCTTTTCGAAAAACAGTTATCGCTTTGTCGCCCTCCGAGTCCGAGTCGAAAAAGCCGGTCATTGAAATTCCGAGTTTCAGGAACAGCACAGCCCCAAGGGTTTCATAGGGGGTTGGGTCATACTGACTTAGTAGCGCGATGACGTCCGGCACGCGAAAGAGCCTGCTGCCTTTGAAAAGTAGCGATGGAGTCGGAACAAATCCAACTTCCTCAACCTTGCCATCGTCCAGTGCGTAGCGGATATTCACGAAGCTGCGAAATTCTTCACGATGTCCACTCCGCCGAATCCGATCTTTCGTTGCGGGACCGATGATGTTCTCAACATCGGTGGACGACATTTCGAATGTCACAGGGAGTGGCCCAACGTATGGATCAATATCGAAATCCGGTAGCTTCATAGCATTTAGGCATCGCGCAAGAATAACTTGCCGGATATTAAGTTTGGAGTGCTGGGAAACATGCCACTTGCACTCACATCCACCGGTAATTAGACCTTAAACAAGTGAATCCCAGCTTGTCCCACCCTTTATTTCAACATCAGAACGAGGGCGTGAGCCCCCCGGAGCCGCCTCTCTTTGCGGGCCGCGTGGCGTCTCGGAGAATACATTTCCGCCCCGTCTCCTTTCTGCATCCCTTGCGTTCGGCGTTACCGCGGATCGGGACGTCCGGATCCCGACTTCGGTCGGCCCGCTTTTACGGGCGGAGTTCGGCGAGCAGCCGGAAGAACGTTTTCAGATGCGGGTTCCAGCCCAGCAGACGCAGCACGATCCGCCGGCCCGTCCGCACCACTTGGCACGGGATCATCACGAAGGCGTGCGCGAACGC
>JANXTU010000144.1 GCA_025352235.1 Fimbriiglobus sp. | reverse complement strand
GCAACGGCTCGTCTGAGGCCGGTTCAATTGCCCCAATCACTTCTTCCGGTTCGCGAAGAACTCGGCGATTCGTTGGCGCGAGTCGTCCGATCCGGCCAATAGTACGAACGCGTCGGTTTCCAATTTCAACGCCTCCGCCAGCGGCAGGCCGATTCCTTTGGCCACCAGCGGCATAGCCGCTCGTACCGCCGGCAACTGGTCGCGCAGGGTCAGCGTGCTCCGGCTCGAATCCGGGACCGGGTTCCGCTTCGTCGCCCGGCGTTCGACGTGCCCCCCGCTGGCGAACAGCGCTTCCGGTGTCGAGGAGCCCACCTTGCCATCGGCGAGGCCGAGTTGGATCGCCGCGATGCCCGTGAGGCTGTCGCCGGTCATCAATAAATCGGCGGCTGTCGATACAGGGATGATCCGCGGCAACCGCTGCGTGCCCCCCCAACCGGGGATCAGGCCGAGCTTCACCTCCGGTAGGCCGAGTTCGACTTTTGGATTCGTGCCGACGATCCGGTAATCGCAAGCGAGCGCCACCTCCAATCCGCCGCCGAGGGCGGCGCCGTCGATGAGAGCGCACGTGGGGAAGGGCAGATTCTCCAGCAGATCGAGGGTGGCCAAGCCGAACTCCATCAATTCGCGCACGGCGGGGTCGCCGGGAGCCGGCACCGCGCCGAAGAATTTCAGATCGGCCCCGGCGATGAAGACGTTCGTTTTCGCGCTGTCGACGATCAACCCGCGGCAGTCGGCCTCCGCGTTCAACGAGATCAGGACCGAATGGAGTTCCTCCCAGAGCGCGCGGGTGAGGACGTTGGCCCGGCTGCCCGGCTGATCGACGGTGAGCACCGCGATGCCATCGGGCCGGCGGACGAGTCGGAGGGCGGAGTCGTGCATTCTTCACCAGAAGCTCGTGAACACCGGCTCAGATTAACCGACGCGTAAGTCGGGGGCCAGCTCGGTCGATCCTCCACCCGCGTCAAGTTGCACTTCGGCTTCTCCCCACTAAGCGTTACACTGCGGCGCGATTCTTCACCCGGGGATGCGGAAGGTCAGCGTCGTCCAGAACGATTCCCACTCGTAGTCTTTGTCTTTCGGCCGCGTCATGTGCGTCAGGCGGATCGCCATCAAGCCGGCCTTCGCGATCGGGATCATCGCTTCGCCTTTGCCATTCGTCCGCACCGTCCCGACCGGGGACTCGCCGTCGCCGGGGTGCGCCCATCCGAGGTTCGCTTCGGCCAAGGGTTTGCCCCGGAAAAGCACGTTCACTTTCAAAGTGTCGCCGACCTTCCGGTCGAAGGGGCTCTGCGCCGGGACAATTTCCAACGGTAGCCCGACGGCTCGGCACGGGTCGCCGGCCTTGCCGTCGCCCACTCGCACCAAGGCCTTCGGCGATTTCGAGTAGCGTTCCTTACCGGGTTGATCCAGCGACTTCTCCTTGGCCCGCAGCGCGTAAATCTGCGACAGCCCATCGCTGACCAAGTAGGCGTTGAACTTTTCGGCGTCGAGTTCGATCAATTTCGGCGACGTTTCCACGGCGACGATGTAGACCCCGTCCCCGGCGGGCGCGAACGACAGCACCCCGTATTTTTCTTCGACGGCCCCGACCGCGGCGGCGCTCTCTTGGCCCGCAGGATCGTAGGCACGCCGCGCGGCGAATTTGGCCGCATCGGGGGCGTGCTCGCTTTCGGGGAACGCCATCCCCGAGGCCGCAAGGATTTTCACCGGCCGCTTGGGGTCGGGCTTCTCCGGCGGGATGAGCCAGAGGTCGTGCGCGGCGGCGGGGCCGGCAGTTAGGAATAGCAAGGCGAGGATGCGGAGCGGCATAATTACACCTTGCGGATTGCCGTGTGCTCGTCCAAACAGATGCTCGCCATCTCGCCGTTGTCTTTAGTGAAATGCACCGTCGGCAAGACGATGTCGTCTTCCTTCACCCGTTCGGTGGTCACGCCCGTACTGAGGTAGTTGATGCCGCGGAACGCCCCGACCGCTTCGGCCGTCCACGATTTGTTCCCGATTTTCAACTTCTGCACGACCGCGATGCGGTCCCCGGTCTTCAGGGACTTCAACAGGTCGATCAGCGGTTGTTCCAGCTTGCGCGTGGGCAGGAGGATGTTCATCGGTCGGCGTCCTTTTTCGGTACGCCGCGGACCATCGCGATGCGGCCCGTGCGGGCGAGTTCCAAGATGCCGTAGGGGCGCATCAGTTCGATGAAGGCTTCGATCTTCGCTTCGCTGCCGCAGATTTCGATCATCACGTTGTCGCTTTGGATATCGACGACCCGGCCGCGGAACGATTCGCAGAGTTGGAAGACTTCGGACCGCAGCGCCGCAGAGCAGGTCGTCTTCATCAGCATCAAGTCGCGCTCGACGAAGTTCTCGGCGCTGATGTCGTCGACGCGGACGATCGTGATGATTTTGTCGAGTTGCTTGCGGACTTGGTCGAGGACGTTGTCGTCGCCGTGGACTACGAACGTCATGCGCGAGATGTCGCTGTGCTCGGTCTCGCCCACGGCGAGGCTGTCGATGTTGAAGCCGCGCGAGGCGAGCATCCCCGAGACGTGCGCGAGCACGCCGGGCTGATTCTGAACCAAGGCGGAGAGAACGTGGCGCATGGACCGAAGCCCCCGGGGAGATGCGTATCCGGACATCTTAGGGGCTTCGGCGCAAACCGGCGAACCGAGTTACTTCCGCACTTGCAGGATCACCGAAACGCCCTTCTTGTTCGACACGACCACGTCCAGAAAGCCGTCGCCGTTCATGTCTTGCAAAACGAACTGCGTGCCGATGCCGCTGTCGTCGTCGATGGTGTTCGGCGTGAAGGTCGCGATGCCGTCTTTGCCTTTGCCGACTTTGAACCAGTAGATCATCGCCGGCTTGTCCGAACCCGGTTCGCCCTTGCCGTGGCTCCACCAGCGCTTGCCCGTGATGAGGTCTTTCTGGCCGTCCCCGTCGATGTCTTGGAAGTGGGCCGCGTGCGTTTCCGAGACCAAGTCTTTGAAGAGCTCTTTCTTTTCGAAGCCCGATTTGCCGCCGTCTTTGCCGGGGCGTTGCTTGTACCACCAGATGCCGTATTTGTGGGCCGACGTACAGAGGATGTCCGCGGCACCGTCCCCGTCGGCGTCGAACGCGTACATATCGGAGTAGCTGTCGGTGAACTCGGATTTGTGGAACGCCCACGGTGTCGTGCCATCGGCTTTCGAGGGCTGTTCGTACCAGCCGCCGCCCGTGAGGACGTCCATTTTTTTATCGCCGTTGAGGTCGCCGATCCCGAGGCCGTGGCTGAAGCGGTTCGTCCCGGCCGCGGCGCCTTTCATTTCGGGATCGCTGATCGGGTGGGCGATCCAAGTCGCGTTGGCATCCTTCGGGTCCGGCGTGAAGTAAGCCATGAGGCCCTCGTTGCCGTCGACTTTTTTTCCCTTCGGCTGATAGCCCATCACGAGGACTTTCTTGCCGTCGCCGAGCAGGTCTTGGTAGAGCGGGGTCTCGTTGCAGGCGCTGTGCCAGATCTCGTGCTTGGCCCAGTGCGTCGGCTGGCCGTCTTTGGCCGTGCCTTTGCCTTTGGGGTTTTCGAGCCAGTATGCGGGTTCGCCGGGGAAGCCGACCACGATGAGATCCGGGAACTTGTCGCCGTTGAGGTCTTCGGCCCAGCAGGCGAAGACTTTGCTGTAGCCGCCGAGGCCGTCGCCGTAGTTCCCGGGCTTTTGCATCTCGTGCATCTTCCAATCGGGGGCCTCGTACCAGTACTCGCCGACGAGGACGTCCATCTTGCCGTCTTTGTTCACGTCGGCGATGGCGCACCCTTCGGAGCGGAATTTCTTGTCGAGGACGGTCTTCTTCCAAGTGATGTCCGGCGCGTCTTTGGCGAACGCGGTCGAACCCAAGGCGACGAAGATGGCGAGCGAAGCGAGGCGCATGAGAGAGGCTCCGGCGGGGGGTGGTGCCGCATTATGAGGCGAAACGCCACGCGGGGCAAGCGGGAACAACGCGGGGGGAGAAGCGTCGACCGATTCTTGCAATCTTGTGGGAAACACCGTTCTTCCGAGCGGGCGGGGACGTTCGACTCTGGAAAATGATTTCGCCGCGAACCCCCCCACCCCTCCGCGAAACCATTTCCAAATTCGGGTAGAACCCAAGCGCGTCAACACGTTACGTCCGATTTCGATGGGTGCGATGCACGCCGAAACCATTTTCGATTCGAACGTTTGTGAACGGCTGTCGCTTGCCGCTGCGGTTCAATCGGGCCACTCGACGCGGAAGGGCATCTTCGCCAGTTCCGCCGGCAGGTACGGTCGCAGTGCCGGCGCCGCGCCGCGCCACAAAATCGTGACGCGATCCAAATCCGGTTCCACGATAACCGTATGGATCACCGGTTCGGTCTCCTTCATTGTCCCCTTGCGGCCGTCGACCCAAATCTTGGGAACGCCCGTGGGCAGCGTCACGGTGTACTTCGCCTGCTTCGGGTGCATGTGCTCGAGGACGACTGTCTCGCCACCGCGGAAGTGCGGAAATTGCAAACCGGGCGAAGCCCCTTGGGCGACGAGTTGCATCTCCATCGGCGTCTTGGGTTCGAGCAGATTCTCCGGGTAGTAGCCGCGTTCCACTTCGGCGATCCGTTTCGACGCGAGCTTGCCGGGGATGGCGAAGCCGACGTAGGCCCGGCGCGGGAAGCAATCGTAGTTCATCCAACCGGTCGATTGCGGCAACGGCATCGTCGGCCAGTCGAGTGCGTCGCCGACCGCGAGGCGTTCGGGCGTCAGCCGGTCGAGGGGGTCTTCCAAGTTCGGCAACCGCAATTTGCCGACGGCCTCCAAGGTCGGTTTCAAGAGCCACCCGCAACCGGCCGGGTTGCGCGGATAGGTCGAGCGGATCAACTGCTCGGGCGGCACCTCCAGCGCCGTGGCCAAGTTGCGGACGTTCGCGGCACGCTCTTCCGGAACGCCGTCCAGCGTGCGGTCTTCGCTCCCGCCGTAGGCGTGGGTGTAACGCAATGGGATCTTGTCGACGGGCAGCGGCGGGGCGATGTAGATCGACCCGCTCGCATCGGTGATGCACTCGCGATCCCCGAGCACGAGAATTCGCTTCGCGACTTTCCCGTTTACCGAGGCGCGGGCTTCGAACTGGCTCCGGCCGTTCCCGTACGCGTGCCCTTGGATCACGACGTCCGTCCGCAGTTTCATCGGGGCGGTATCGGTGTCGTGGAGCAGCTCTTCGCCGTCGAAGACCGGCTCGTCCCGGATCGGCAGTTGTTCCGGCGCGAGGACGAGGCGACCGCGCTCCACCGTATAGGTGCGCTTGGCGAGCGCCACCAAGAAACACGCGCCGGACGGATCGCGGAAGGAGAGTTGCATGGCGGTCTCGGGGGCGAAATCAGAATCCGAGGAGGTGGCCGGGGCCGCTGTCGTAATCGACGGGCGTGTCACCTTGGTTGAAATCGTGAATCGCCTGATCCTCGGCCGTCGATTCCCCGGTCCGCCGGTCGTAAGCCTCGCCGTGCGAATCGTACCAGCTACCGTAGAGTGTGGAACCGGTCCCGCCGGGTGTCGAGGCGCCGAGCGTCCCGGCGTCGGCCCCCATCGGTCCGCCGGTGAAGAAGCCGATCACCGTCCCGGCGACGTTATCGCCGAAGCGGCCCAAGAGGCGTCCCGCGATACCCTTGGCCATCCCGAGGCGAAAAAGGGGCGCCAAGAGGAACATCGGCGCGCCGTGTTCTAATAGGGCCGAGCCGAGACCGGCGTAAAGCGAACCCAATCCTTTCGCGGCGGCCCCCCCGGCTTTGCCCCCGGCCCATTGCAGGGCCGATTGCATGAGGAAATCGCCGGCCATGTTCCCGATCCCGGCGAGGACATCGCCCATGGTCATATCGACGCGGTGCGTCGCCACGGCGATCACGGTGCCCGTTGGCGTCGGCACCGGCGTCCCGCAGTTCAGGTTCAGATTGACGGCGAAGAGCATCGAGACGCCGACGGTACCCTTGTCGCATTTGTACTTCGACGAGCCGAAGTGATTCTTCGACGCGCTCAGGGGGATTTCGACCGCGAGAAGGACGCTCGGCGAACCGATGTGCGGGATCAACGGCCCGATATCGGAGCCTTTCATGATCGTCGGTCCGAACGAATCGGTGAAGATCGTCGTGGAATACACGGCCGTCGCATACAGACCGATGAGTATGTGCACGGTATTGTGCGGCACCGGCGCCGGCGTGAGCGGAGCCGGCGGCACCAGCACTTGGTGCATGTCGACGCCGATCATCGGGTGGAAGCCCTTCAGCACGCCGTGTTTCATCGCACTCCCTCCAGCAATTCGCAGCGTCTCTTGGCGTACATCACAACCTTGTACCGGAAGGCGTGCCGGTACGTGACGAACACCCGTTCGCGGTCGACTTCGATGCCCACTTGGTCGAGCGCCGGAATGGCGTTGTGAATCTGGTCGCCCAGTTGCAATTTCATTTCCACGTCCGGCGGCGGAATCTCGAACTGGATCAGTCGATCCGCGACGCCGGTGATTTTGATGCGATCCCCGACGGCCAATTTCGGCGCGATCATGTCCGGGAAGGCCGCGTTGAAGAACTTCGGATCGAGCTTCTTCATGATGCCGTCCGGGTAGAACTCGACCGTCCGGGGCACGCGCGGGGCATACGGATACGGCGGCGCCGCGATTCCGACCGGCTCGGGGTGATCGCCGAACGTCTTCAGCAGCGCCTTCGGGTTCTCGATGTTCGGCAGAGCCTTCCCGAGCGCCGACTCCGCATCGAGAGCGTAGCCCTTGCCAATGGGATTCGACGGGTACGGCACCGGCAGTTCGTCCCATTCGTCTTGGCCGCCGTAGGCGTTAGCCATCGTCAACGGCATCTCCGTGAACGGCTTCGGCGGGCCGGGGATCCGGTCGTTCCCGGAGCGCGTCCAAATGCGATCCCCGAATACGGCTACGGAGTATTTGAACTCCTTCCCCGCCTCCACGGTGACATCGACGCGGGGCACCGGCTTGGTCGAACGGGCCGAACCGAAGACGAACAGATCGACGCCGCCCCGGTAAAAGAGATCGTCCCCGGCCATCGGCCCGGCGGGGCTATCCCACGGACCCGGCGACACGGGCCAGACTTCCTCGGCGGAGCGTACCAAATACCCCGCGACCAGATCGAACGTCCGACGAACTACCAGCGACGCCCCGATGCGCTCTTCGTCGATGCAGCCCCGGTAGAGGCTCGCGGGGAACGGTGTGTGGTTCTCGAGTTCCATAGGAGTTGTCATCCACCGCAGTTCTGGCTGATTGCTGAAAACTGATCGCTGACAACGATTCCAATCAAACTCGAAACTAGCATTCGGCAGCCAGGTGAGCCCAGTTTCTAGCAATTGACCAGAACCCGTTCGCCGTTGAAGCGGACGTCGTCGTTGGCTTTGACCTTCACGTCGCCCAAGTCGGCGACGATGGTCTGGGATCGCCCGGTCGTTTTCAAGTCGCCCGCCGTCGTGAGGGACATTCCCTCGCTGGCGGTCAAGTCGATCCGCCGGGCGGAGAGCGCGAGGTCGCCGTCGGTCTTGAGCGACAATCCGCCGACGAATTCGAGTTCCAACCCCGCCGCCGTGACACGGAGCGCAATGGTCTGCTTCCCGTCCGCCGCAAACAGCCGCAGCACCGAGCC
>JANXTU010000269.1 GCA_025352235.1 Fimbriiglobus sp. | reverse complement strand
ACCGACTCAAGCCGATTGGACAGCGACCCCTGCGTCCGCGTCTGGAAAATGAAGGCCGAGCGTGAAGCCCACGATCGAGCGGGTGTCAAAGGAGGAGCGTTCGACTGGGGCCTATTCGTGTTCGAGCAGCGTGGCGATGCGGGCGAACTACTCCAACAAATCCATTCGGCTATTAGCCGGAATACGGTCGAGACTGCCGTCCCAGAGAATCCGGCCAAGATGGCTCAGCAGAATGCCGCATTGACCAGATTGGAGGGGGAATGGGAATGGACTCGGAGAATCACCGCCGGCGAGATTGTGAGCCCGAATGCCGGGCCGCGTCAACGATTCACCATCCGTGGCGACCGCATGACTTACAACGACATTCCAAATGATTCCGCAATCGTCCTGATCGATCCTTTCACTACGCCATCTTCTTTTGACCTCAGGTTTGTTTCGGGCAAAGTGTCGATCGGAGTTTATGAGCTGGAAGGCGACACTCTAACTTTATGCTTTGCTGCTCCGGGGGAGGGTCGGCCAATGGAAATCAAATCAACGAAGGCACCCGCCACGGATCTGTGGATTTTGAAGAGGCGAAGCAAGTAGTGTTGCCGCTCCGAATTCAATACGTCCGGTACGCACCGGACGTCGCCCAGTACTGACTATCCTACTTCAGCGGGGGGGCCACCTCGCGGATCAGCGCCCCTTTGTCTTCGCTCAGGATCAGCACCGAGAACTTCTCGATCGCTTGGCGCTCCGGCGTGTTCACCGACACGTAATCGAACCGGCCGCGGAGGTCGGTGTAGCCGTCCTTGTGGAACTTCACTTCGCCGTTGGCCAGCTTCGCGTAGACCTTCACATAGACCTTGCTCACCGCCTTCCCGGCAGCGGTGTCGTTCACCTTCAACTGGCCGTAGTTCTCGGTGACGTTCACCGTCATCGCCGTGGCGTAGTACGGCAGCGAGCGCGTCTTCCCGGCCGCCGTCACTTCGACGAGGACGTTCCGGTTGGCGTACTCCGCCGGCAGCGCGATGCTCGATTTCGGTTGATCCTTCGGCAGCTTCACGTCCTTGCTGGAATTCGGCCGGATGTTGGCGAACTGCCCGCCCGACTGCGTGACGAACGGGTTGGTGCTGAAGAGCAGTTCCACGTCCATCGGGTAGAAGTTGACCTTTACGTTCTCCAAATTCTGGTAAGCGACCTGGATGGTCTTACCGTCCAAGGCGATTTCGAAGCTCGGCTCGGTCGCGGCGAGTTGCCCCTGTTGCTGGTTGCGGTCGTCTTTGTCGACCAGCTTCGGCCCCTTGCCTTCGATCTCGTCGAGTTGTGACGTGATTGCGGCGAAGGTGTTGCGCCAGCGGTCGACCGGGTGATTGGCGTACTGGGCGGCGATGCTGCGGGCTTTCCGCGGGTCGTCGGTGAACATCTCGAGGTAGGCCGCGCAGTAATCGTACTGTATCTTCGTCGGTACGTTGTCGCGCTTCACCCGAGCCAGCGCATCGACCGCTTCGTCGACGCGGTCCTGCAAAAGCAGGTAGTAGGCCACGGCCAGAAGGTCGGTGTCGTTCAGCACCTTGGCGTAGGTCAGCGTCTTGAGGAAGGCGTGGTACTGGCCGTGGAAGCGGTCGTTGACGATCTGCCGGCGATTCCCGAGTGCGTGGGCGCGGGCGTTGACGAGCGGCTTGTATTCGAGGTGCTCGTAGCTGAACCGGGCGACCGGGTCGATAACGAGCAGCGGCGATTCCAGAGGCCCGCCTCCGGCCTCGGCGACGAAGGCGTCGAGGTGCATGAGGTACTGCCGGGCCGCGGCCACGTCGGCGTGGTGCAGGCCGTAGCTCCAGAGCGTCGGCTGATAGAGGTGGCGTTCGGTCAGCAGTTTCAGCACGCTCTCATAGAACGGGCGATCCTTCATGCGGAAGGCGATCTTCTCGAGATTCAGCGCCCGCACGTTCTCGCGGTTCAAGAATGCCAGCACGTCGTCGCTCGATCCATTCTGCGAGATGTAGTCCCACGACGTGGTATCGAGTTGGGTCGCTTTCGCCACGACGTTGAACGTCGCGGCCTTCGCGGCGATCACGAACTGCTCGTTCTTGGCCACGTGCACCGGGAACTGGGCGAACTGCCCCGACTTGGGGAAGTAGAACGAATAATCGATGGTCTTGGTGTGGTACGGCTCAAGGTCGAGGTTCACACTGCGGGTGTACCGGCCGTTGGCGACGGGCATCGCCCCCACCGGCAGTTGCAGCAGCACCGACAGCTTCTGCCGGCTGCTCGTCGGGTTGGTGACCACGACTTGACAGCCGTAGACGGTGTGGATGACGAACTCCGCCGTCACGAACTTGTCGAGCTTCTCCCCGGCCTCGTCGCGGAACCGGTCGCCGCTGCGGTAGAACTTCTGGCTGACGAGGATCGGCAGTTGGCCGCCGGCCCCGGCGGCGGGGCGCACTTCCTCGTGGAAGGCGATCAGCTTGCTGCCCGGCGTCAGCGTGAGGTTGCCGTTGTCGTAGGCGACCTTGTGTTTGCCCGCTTCGTAGGGCAGGTCGAGCACCGCCAGCGCCAGCATCATCTCGGTGAAGTTCCGCGACGCCGTGGGGATCTTTTCGGTCAAGAACGAACCGTCGGTGTGCTTGGCGTAGTCGGCCCAGAAGGCGTTCACCGGCACGAGGTCGGCCGTCTGCTGGGCGATCAGCAGCTTGTAGTAGTTATTCTCGGCCCATTCCATGGTCGGGTCGATCTTGCGGTAGAGTTGGCGGACGGCGAACTTCTTGCGGTCGTCTTGGCGGAAGAGGTCTTGGGATTCCTTCAACTTTTTGGACTCGTTTGGTTCGGTCTGACGCTTTTGTTTGTCATCGCCGCGACCGTCTTTGCCGGGGGCTTTCTCGCCCGGTTTTGCGGGCCTGCCGGGGCCGGCGCCACCGCTCGGCCCGGGGAATCCGCCGGGAGGCGGCGGGACCCCGGGTGCCGGATTGAACGCATCATCGGGTTTACCTGCGGACAAGGACAAGACGGTAGGAAGCGGCACGGGAATCGCGACCGGGTTGTCGGCCGTGGTTTCCAAGTCGCCGTTGGCGACGGCGGTGTCGAACAGCAGCAGATCCTTGTCGAGGTTCGCCGGCAGCAGTTTCATCAGGTCGGACAAATGCCGGCTCGTCTTCGGCAATTCATTCGGCGTCCGTTGCGCCAACACGATGCGCTCGGCCACGTTCAACCGGCCGAATTCCCACGGCCGCAGGAACTTCGACACATCCGCGTCGAGCAGTTGGTGATCGAGGAACGTCTTGTCTTTCTTGTTGGCGAGGTAGGGCTTCACCACGGTGGCGAAGAACTCCTTGTCCTTCTTGCTCAGGAAAAAGCTCAACTCGTGGCAGGCGAACTGCGAATAGAGCGATCGCTTCTCTTCGATCTTCAGCTTCGGCCAACGCAGCAAGAACGAGAACTCGTTGAGCTTCGGATCCTTCGAGAGCGTGGCGTAGAGCGAGTAGACCTTGGCCAAGCTGTCGTACGCTTCGAACCGGCTCGCGGCGGCGTCTTCAATTTTGAATTCCTTCCCGGCGTCGACGATGGTCACCTGCTTTTGCTGGGTGAAGTGCCGCGTCGGGTCGAGGCCCTTCTTCAACCGCAGGTCGGCGAAGAGCGCGGTCGATTCCGGCAGGCTCGTGCTGCGCGAGGTGGTGTTCAGCGGATCGCAGGCGATCACGTGGATCATGGCGTGCGGGCCGAACTCCTTCACCGGCACCTTCACGACGCCATCTTTGTCGGCCGATAGGTTCATGGCGACGGCGCTGGCGTCGTAGAGGAAATCGAGGTTCGAGCTATCGGCGACCACAGGCCCGGCGTTCGGCTCCGGCGCTTTATCGGCCGGTGGCGCAAATGGCGTCGGGTCAATCGGCCCGCCGACGCCGCTGAAATCTTGGCCTCCCTTGGCGAGCTGCTCGCCGGTCTCGGTCGTTCGCACGGCCCACGGGTTGAGCAGCAGCATCGGCCGTTCGAGCATGTTGCCGGGGTACTTCTTCTGGTTGCGGCGGTCGAGCACATACCGGTACTCGTCGCCGATGTTTCGGCCCGTGAGGTACACCGAATTCGCCAGCAGCGGCGACATCCCATCCGGTTCGACATCGCGGATTGCGGCGAAGCGTCCGTAGGGGTGGAACGCCGGCTGGTAGCGCGTGGCGAAGATGTGGACGCGGGCGAACTTCGACGCGTCCCGGAGTTGGACGACCAAATCTTTGTCGTTCACGGCGATCGATTCGATCTGCACCGGTTTCAAACCCGCGACTTGCAACTGCCGGACTTTACCGAGCAAGTAGCCGTCTTGCTCGACGGCGTCGGTGACGCGGATGCGGATTTTCTCGCCGGTGCGCTTCAGCCAGAGGTCGTAGTCCCCGGCCGCAAGGCCTTTGATCTCGATGCGGCCTTGCGCGATGGAGAGGGAGTCGAACTTGTCGGCGCGGATGTTGGCGCCGACGACTTCGAACAGGGCCAGTTCCTCGCGGGCCGGTTTCCCGGCGCTGCCGAGGTACGGCAGGGCGAAGGGCTCGCCGACCTTGGCGTGGACGAGTTGGCGATAGGTGTGGCGGTCTTCGGACAAATCCCAACGGCGGTCGACGCCGTCCGGCCCTTTGGCCGTGATCCAAGTGATGTCGGCGAGTGCGCCCAACAGCACGCGGCCTTGGGCGTCCGTCTTCAAACTGGCGTGGACCGCATCTTTGAATTCGCGGTGCTTGATCGTCACGGACACCGGTCGGTCGGCCTTGGCTTCGCCGGTGCGGCCCAGCAGTTCCAAAACGTAGTTCGCGCCGAACTTGGCGAAATGGAGTTCCTCCACGCGCTCGGTCTTGTCAATGGCGTTGACGGCGAAGGTTTGCGTCGCCACGAGGTCGGTCGTCTTGCCCGTGCTCAGCACTTTCACCTTGGCGGTGAGGGTGACGTTCAGCGAACTCAACCGTGGCGGCACGCGGAAGTCGTGGGTCGATTCGCGATCTTCGAACAGGGCGAAGTTCGGGATTTCCATCGACGTCGGCACATTGTCGTGATCGATGGATGTGATCCGCAGGCGGACATCTTCGAGCAACTTCAACGAGACCGGTTTGCCGTTGAGCGTCAAGCCGGGGCGGACGAAGAGCGAGGCGATCCGCTGGCTGAGCAACGCTTCGCGGTCGACGTGGATACCGGCGCTCAGGCGGAAGGCTTCGGGCTGGTGTTGCATATAATCGAGGCAACTGAAATCGCCCTTGCTGAGGACGATGGTTTTCCGACCCGGGGCCGTGCTGAACGGCACGAAGATCGAGCCGTCTTTCTCCGCGGCGTATTCCTGACCCCCGAGCCAGACGGTCGCGTTCGGCACCGGTTTGTTCGTTTCGTCGATGACGCGGACGATTTGCCCGGCGGTCCCCGTCGTCACGATCGGCCGGATGCGGCCTTTGCGGATCAGCGCCCGGCTGCTCTTGCCGCCGCCGATGAGGTCGATGACGTACACGCCCGGTTGGTTCTTCTCGGGGAAGTTGGGCGTGCCCTTCGGGTCGGGGAATTCGAGCACCACGGGCGTGCGCCGGAATGGGTCGATACTCCCGGTGAGGGTCCGTTCGGCGTTCGCCACGAGGCCGTCGAGGTTGATGTCGGTGTCGATTTCTTTGCCGGTCGTCCGGTAGAAGTGTTTGGTGTTGATCTCGTAGATCTTCACGAGCAAGCTCGGCGCGTTCTTCACATGGAGTTCGATCTTGATCGGCTCATCGACATTGAAGTCGGTTTTGTTCGTGAAGGCGAAGTCGATGTCGACGCGCTCCTTCAATTGCCGCAGCGCCTCCGGAGAGAGTTTCGAGGCCCATGCCTCGTTATCGCCGAGGCCGTTCACGACCTTCGTCTCGGCGAGGATCCCCGTGAGGTAGCTGTCGAGGATGTACGCTTCGTAATCTTTGATGCTCGTCTCTTCGAGAAAGAAGTGGGCGAGGTAGCTGCGGATCAGCGGTTCGTCGGCGTTCACCACCGGCAGCATCGTCACCGGAAAATAGTCCGCGGCGAGGTTGGCCGGGGTATCGCGGGCGGCGATGCTCGTCAGTAATGCGCGGCTCATGTAGCTCTGCTGGCGCGGGAGTTTGATGTATTCGAGGAATCGCTCGCGGTCGTAGAGGCCGCCGGCGCGGTCGAAGGCGAGTCGGTGATACAGGACGTGCGCTTTCAGCGGATTGTGCACCGGCGCCAGCCGATCGGAAAACGTCTTCAACCGTTCCAAGTACGCCTGCGTCAGCTTGCGGTCGCGTTTCCAATCGTCGTCGGCGCCGGGGTGCAGTTTGGTCACAGAGGTGTTGACGAACGCGGCGTGGTTCAGCACGTTCGGCTTGAGCTTCAGCAGATCTTCGAGTTGAACGAGCGTCATTTGGGCGTGGATCGGGATGCCGCCGAATTCACCGGAGTGCGGGCTGTTCAAATCGTCCGCGACGAGCTTGGCCATGTTCGGCAGGTCGGGCCGGGTCAGGCGGGTCAGCAGTTCCCGGCGGTTCTCCCAACTCAGCGCCTCGGCCGCGACCCAATCGAGCGCGGTATCTTCGAAGTTCGACAGATTCCCCCGGCCGAAGGCATTCGCCTTGAGAACCGCCCGGCCGATGCTCTTGGGATCGAGGGCCGTCGGAAGATTCACCGTCGCCCCGGCGATTTCCTTTTGGTGGTCGAAGCGGACGCCGAGCCGGCTGCGGATGTAGGCCAGACTCTTCTCCGGGTTCTTGTCGTAGGTCAGCAACGCGTGGCGCGTTTGAATTTCCGTCAGCCGAGCCGTCTGTTTGTGGCGTTCGTACCACTGCACCGTCAGCGGTTCGACTTTTTCGAATTGCTCGGTCTGGAGGTAGTGCAGGCCGTGGTAGTAATAGAAATCGTCGGTGCCGGGGATGAGCTGTTTCAGGCTCGCCGGGCGGTCCTTCGACAGGGCGAAGTCTTCGACGAAGCCGATATCGCCGGCGCGGCCGTTCGGGGTCAGTGCGACCCCGAGGGACAGCAGCCCGAGCGACGCCGCCATCAGGGAGTGTTGGAACCGCGGCATAGCGAACCCCGAATACGGAGAGTGAGTTGAAAGAGTAGCCTACCGGAACAGACGACGCGGGGTCGAGGTGAGTTGCCGGAGCCGTTACAGTCGCGGTACACGGAGTGAAGTCCGAAGTGGCAATTCCAGGTGGCCACCCGGAAGCAGCGCCGTCACTTCACCGGCAGCGATAGCTCGAAGTCGAACATCAGTTTCGGATCGCCGGATTCGAGCAATGTGCGGATCATCACGGCGATTCGTCGCTCGGGTACCAGTTTCGTGATTTCCTCCTTCCCCTTCCAGAACGAAACCTCCGCGTCCAGATCGACCATGCGGTCGTCGAGGCGGACGTTCACGCGGTCCATTTTTTCGACCTTCTCGAAAGTCACCGTCTGTTTGCCGAGCGCCGCGATGACGGTGCCTCCCTTGTAGTCGTATTTGCCGCCCGGCACCGCGAGCCAATACGAACGCATCTGTTCGCCGCGCTGTTCCCACACAACGCGCTCTGGCACCGGGTTACGGGTCGCCTTGGCCATCCAGGGCAAAGCCACGGCGTCTTCGCGGTCCATCCAGTGCCCTTTGCCCTCGTAGCTTTTGAAGAAGTGCTGGTAGCCCTTGGGGTCGGCTTTCTCGAGGTCGTCGAGCTTCTTGGCCCACTCGGCGCAGATCTTGTTGCGGTTGTACGCGCTATCGTTCCCGCCGACTTGCAGGGCGAAGGCGACGTTGCGCAGGTTCAGCGGGCTGGCGTCGTTCGGGTGCCCGGCCATCATC
>JANXTU010000268.1 GCA_025352235.1 Fimbriiglobus sp. | reverse complement strand
CGGCGACAGCGGCGGCAGGATCGTCGGCAAGCGCCGGGCGAGCATCGTCTTCCCGGAGCCGGGCGAACCGAGCATGAGGACGTTGTGCCCACCGGCCGCGGCGACGACGAGGGCGCGCTTGGCGAACTCCTGCCCGCGGACATCGGCGAAGTCGACATCGTAGCGGTTCATCCGGGCGACGATGTCGTCGAGCGGCGGCGAGACGGGATCGACTTCGAGCGCCCCGGAGATGATGCCGACGGCCTCGGCGAGCGAGGTGACGCCGTAGACTTCGACTTCCGCGACGACGGCCGCTTCGCGGGCGTTGATCATCGGGACGATCAGCTTTTTGACGCCGAGGTCGCGGGCCGCCATCGCCGTGGAGAGGGCCCCTTTTACGGGTCGCACTTGTCCATCGAGGCTCAATTCGCCAATGCTCGCGAAGTCTTTGAGTTGCTCGGGCGTAAGCTGCCGGGTGGAAACGAGGATGCCCAGCGCGATGGGGAGATCGAAGCCGCCGGCGTCTTTGCGGAGATCGGCCGGGGCGAGGTTGATGATCGTGCGGCCGGTGGGACGGGCGTAACCGAGATTGGCGAGGGCGCGCTCGATGCGGTGGATGCTCTCGCGGACGGACATTTCGGGCAAGCCGACGAGGATGATCTTGGCCGTGCCGGGGTTCGCATCGACCTCAACTTCGACGGGAACCGCGTCGATGCCGAGAAGCGCGAACGTCCGCAGTTTGGCCAGCATGGGATCCCTTTACCGACCCGCAGTGTTGCGGAATTCGTCGAAGGAGGGGGCCGTCGCGGCGGCGATCAGGTATTTCCGCAAGGCCTCCGGGGCAGTCTCCGTCGCCAACCACTCGGCGGTTCCGACCGGGATTGGCCCAAACCGCGCTTCCAAAAGCTCGGTGACCGCGGCCCGCTGCGCACGGAGTTGACCTTCCGCCAAACCGGTCGCGATTCCCCTCTCGATCCCTTCTTCCCGCCCTTTCGCGATGCCCCTCTCGTGGGCCAATTGCACGCGCGTCTTGTGCATCGCAGGAACCCTCCCCGTAGCGTTTGCCTCCAGTATAGCGTGAAACGCTTGCGAATCTTCCTCGGGGATGTCGATGTACGCTTCGACGCAATCCGCGAGGAGCGATTTCTTCCCGTCGCTCAAGGGCGCTTCGCCGAGGCGTCGCATCGCTTCGGCGCCGAACGGAATGCGCGATTCCCGGCCGGCCCGCATTAGCGCGGAGAGGGCCACCCCGAGCCAGTTCTCCCCGTGGAGGTATCTCTCGGCGGGCAAGGCGGGCAGGCCGATGTACCGGTAGCGCAATCGCAAAACCGGATCGCCGAACCAAAGGTCCGCGATCTCGCGCTCCCCGAGGCCGTCCAAGCCCACTTTGAGGAACACGACGACGGGGAAAACCGGCTTGCGAGACAAGCGGCGGAGGTAGAAGTAATAATCGGGCAACCGGCGTTCGATATCGGTGACCGAATCCGCCGACTCGATCTCGATGTGGATCAGTGCCAGACATTTTTCGTCGGCCGACGCGGATCGCGGCGTGAGTTCGGCGACCAAATCGAGCAGATGCTTGGGCCCGTCGGGCGGATCGGCGAACAGTTCTTTGTCGAGCCAAGCCACGGCGTCCAAATCGAATCGGTCGGCTTGTTCGGGGAAGAACAAACGGAGAAAATCCGGGAAGAACTCCCGGATGACTTCTTTGAATAGCTGGTCGTGATCCGTGCCGTCGTCCATCAATCGTCTTTCTTCTCGATCTCGGCCGGTTTCGGATTCTTGATTTTCTTCACAAACATGCGGATGCCGTTGGCCATGACGGGCGCCCAGATGATGAAGCAGCACATCAGGCAGGCGCCGGGGGGCAGGTAATACTCGGGCAGGTTCGTCGTCGGGTTCTTGTCGTCTTTCTCGAAGATGCTCCCCTCGAACCAGCCGGCCATCTTGACCCAGCAGATGATGAAGACCGTGGTCATCATCACCATCATGAAGCCCCAGAGGATGGCCGGGAGCCAGTGTTTGAAGTAGTCGCCGCCGGTCTGCTCGTAGATTTTCTTGCTGGCGTGGCGGCGGCGCTCGACGAGGTCGTAGCCGCAGTTCATGCAGATCAGCGTGTCGGGCGGGTCGAGTTCCTTCGCGCAGTGCGGGCAGCGCGCCTCCTCCCCTTCGATGACGACGTTCATCACTTTCGGAGGACCGCTATCGTCGTCATCGTCGTCGTCATCCTTGGCGAAGCCGAGGGGGGCATTCGGATCCTCGGTCGCTTTGGGGGCTTCGACCGGTGCCGCGGGTACTTTGGCTTTCGCGATCGTCGGCTTCGCCGCCGTCGGCTTGACGAGCGCCGGCTTGGCCGCTTTCGGCTTGGCGTTCGGGTCGGGGACCTCGAACGTGGCATCGCACGCCTTGCAGCGGATGAGCCGGCCGAGGGCCGCTTCGGGCACCTTCAATTTTTTGGCGCAGTTCGGACAGGTCGTTTCGATTTGGGCAGACATGACAACCCCAGTTGGCCCGCAGCCCGGAGAAAGCAGGATCGGCCGGGAATAATGCCGGGCGGTGCGAATCCGTATCATATGGATTAGCCTCAGAGAGACTTTCGTGCAAGGCGCCCCCGCGTTTCTAGCCCCGGCTGGTTCACCCGTGTCCCTGAATTCGACCCCCGCACCCCTGGCAACCTTCCGAACACCCGCCCCGGCGGCGCGGTTGCTCGTCTCGATCGCCACGTACAACGAGCGGGAAAACCTCCCGAAGCTCATCGAAGAGATTCACCAGTACCTTCCGCACGCTGATGTCCTGGTGGTCGACGACAACTCGCCGGACGGCACCGGGAAGTACGTGGACGAACTCGCTGCGCGCGATTCCCGCGTGCGGGCGATCCACCGCCCCGGCAAGCTCGGGCTCGGCACCGCCACCCTCGCCGCCATGCAGTACGCCATGGATCACGGCTACGATTTCCTTCAGAACATGGACGCCGACTTCAGCCACCCGACGCGGTTCCTCCCCGGCTTGCAAGCGGGCATGGCCGACCACGACGTGATGATCGGCAGCCGGTACGTCCGCGGTGGCGGCACCGAAAACTGGCCGCTGTTCCGCTTGGTGATCAGCCGTACTGTCAACGGACTCGTCCGCTTCTTGTTCCGCATGCCGGTGAACGACGCCAGCGGCGCTTACCGCTGCTATCGCGTGGCCAATCTGCGGCTGGCGAACCTCGGCGAGACGAAATCGCGTGGCTACTCGTTCCAGCAGGAAGTCCTGTTCCGAATCCACCGGACCAACGCCCGATTGGGGGAATTGCCGATCATTTTCGAGAATCGCCGCCACGGGAAATCGAAGGTCAACAGCAAAGAAGCCCTCCGCTCGATCGCGATGATCCTGTCGTTGGGCGTCCAGAATTTTTTCGGCACCGAACGTATGGTCGGGCCACAGCGGGTATGAAGCCAAGGGAGGGGCCGATGGACGCGATCCAGTTCTACAGTGTCGGCGACGACTTCGGGCAGTTCGCGAACTTCGCGCCGTTTCCGATCCACCTCGACGGCGAGCGCTGGCCGACTTCGGAGCATTATTTCCAAGCGCAGAAGTTCGACGCGGAACACTATCGGCAGGAGATCCGCAAAGCGAACTCGCCGATGATCGCCGCGCAACTCGGACGCAGCCGGAAGGTGAAGCTCCGCCGCGATTGGGAATCGGTGAAGGACGGCATCATGCGGGTCGCGGTGTTGGCCAAGTTCACCCAACACGAAGAATTGCGGACGCTGCTGCTGTCCACCGGCGAGGCCAAACTCGTCGAACACACCGAGGACGACTCCTACTGGGGCGACGGCGGCGACGGCAGTGGCAAAAACAAACTCGGCCAGATCCTCATGGAGGTCCGGGCGACGCTGCGAAATCCCCCGGAATCCGAGGCCATGGAAGCGAATTGATCGATCGAGGACACCATGCGATTGCAGCACAAGGCCTTCGAGTTGTTCGCCGACTATCAGCAATTTTACCTGTGGGACAGGGGCATGACGACGCTCGCCCCGACCGATTACGACGACGACGATATCAAGCGGCGGATCAAAATCGGGCCGCACGTCGTGGTGATTCAACCCGAGCGCGCCGCGACCGTCCCTGTTGAAATTGAGATCCACGACGCCGAGCCGGAATACGACCCCGTCGAATGGGATCACATCGCCGAGGCGAGTTTGCATTTGCCCACGGGGTACCTCCAGGTCCACGAGTGCACCGGCGGTCCGGCGGCCGATTTCCACATCGAGCCGGGCTGGTACCGCGTCCGCACTTTTCACGGTGGGCTCGGCACCGTCGACGAGCCCGGCACGGGCGGGAGTGACCACTATCGGGCCGTCCTCTGGCCGGCGCCCAAAAAGAAACTGCGGGTCGTCCAACAATGGGTGGCCGATGGTTGATCCATCGATCGAGGTGCTCTCTCCGACGTGGCGACAAGTTTCCAACTTGTCGACAAGCGACTTCCCGAAACACTTCTGTCAACCGATTGTGGCAACCACCTTTGTCGACAAGTTCAGTGCTTTCCAATTGAGCCTTATGATACAGGTTCATGCGCTATCGGGGGTTGCGTCGGTTGCCTCAGGTGCTCGACCAAGTCGTCCAGCACATCGCGGTAGCGTGGTGGGCGCGTGGGCATCGACG
>JANXTU010000267.1 GCA_025352235.1 Fimbriiglobus sp. | reverse complement strand
CCGCGCCGCACGGCCGCCAAGATGTTCGCGAATTCGCTCTTGGGCAACCCGCGGATCTGCAAGAAATCTTCGGGCGAGCGCGCCCCGGCCCGCGCGACTTCCAACAGCACATCGTCCCGCATGACGCTGCGAACCGGTCGATTCTGCCGCTCCGCCGTGCGGTCGCGCCAACCGTATACTTCCTTCAGCAGGGCCAGTTCCCGTTGACCGAGGGAACCGATGCCTTTCAATTTTCGCCAGCGCTCGACGGTCGGATCGCTCCCCACCGCCCAGTGCGTGAACGTCGCGAATTCTTCGTCGGCCCACGCCAGCCGGTCGAGCTTCTTCAAGCGTTTGTGAATGCGTTCGTAAGCCGGGATCAAGTAGCGGACGTCGTCGTAGGCGTAGCGCATTTGCGAGGCCGTCAGAGGCCGGCGACGCCAGTCGGTGAGCGTGTCGGACTTATTCAGCCGGACGGCGAGAATCTCTTGCACCAGCCCCGCGTAACTGATGGGGTAGGTCGAACCGATCAAACCGATGGCGATCTGAGCATCGAAGATCGCCGCGGGCGGCTTCCCCGAGAAAAACTGGCACATCCGCACTTCTTCGCGCCCGGCATGGACGATCACCATCCGGGCCGGGTCGTGCATCAGCTCCCAAAATTCTTCGACCGGCCCACAGTGGTACGGGTCGATCACGAAGAGCCGCTCGGCGGTCGAAATCTGGACGAGACAGAGTTCCGGGCGGAAGGTCTCTTCGCCGACGAATTCGGTATCGAAGCCGAGGAGATCGACGCTGCGGAGGTGCGCGACGCACTCGGCGAGACCGGCGGGATCGTCGACGAAGGTTTCCGGCAGAGCGTCGGGGCGGAACGAACGGCGGGGCATAGAAAGGGTCGCAATCCATCGTGGAGGGAAATCGAACGCGATCATCCTAGAATAGCGGAATTGATTCCGATGGGAGGTTCCCGCCGTGGATGCGACCGACGCACCGACCCCCGACCAATTCCTGAACCGCAAAGTCGTCATCGACTTCCGGGCCGAATTCGTTTGCCTCGGCACGCTGAAAAGCATCGGGCCGCATTTCTTGGAACTCAAGAACGCGGACTTGCACGACCTCCGCGATACGGATACGAGCCGGGAGAATTACATTGCGGCGTGCGTCATCACCGGCATCAAACGCAACCGCAAGCGGATCCTGATCGCCCGGGCCGAAATCGTGGCCATCGCCGACTTTGAAGACATCGTGGAGAAATAGTGTTGGAACCCGAACTGCAAAACCTCTGCGAAACCTTGGCGACACAAGCCCAGACGGCGAGCCGCGCGTTGGTGACCGCGAGTACCCAACAGAAGGACGCGTGGCTGCTCGCGTCCGCGGAGGCCATCGAACGGCAGCGTGATCCGATTCGCGCCGCCAATGACACCGACGTGTCCGCGGCTCGGCGCACCGACATGAGCGCCGCAAACATCGACCGGCTGACGCTGACTCCGGCGCGCCTCCGGGCGATGGCCGAGGGACTGCGCCAAGTCGCGGCGCTGCCGGACCCCATCGGCGAAATCCGCGAAGACGCCGTGCGGCCCAACGGCCTGCGCGTCCAGAAAATCGGCGTGCCCCTCGGGGTCATTTTCTTCCTCTACGAATCGCGGCCGAACGTCACGGTCGATGCGGGCGGGTTGTGCGTGAAGGCCGGCAACGCCGTCATCCTGCGGGGCGGCAAGGAAGCCACGCATTCGAACCGGGCGCTTCACGCGATTCTGCAACGCGAGTTGGCGACTGCCGGATTGCCCACCGATGCGGTGCAACTCGTGCCGACGCTCGACCGCGCCGCCGTCGGACTCCTACTGAAGATGGACGATCGAATCGACCTCGTCATTCCGCGTGGCGGCGAGAGCCTCATCCGCCGCGTCGCGGCCGAGGCGACCATGCCGGTGTTGAAGCACTACCAAGGCAACTGCCACGTTTACGTCGATGAACGCGCCGATTTAAGCATGGCCGAGCGCATCATCCTCAACGGCAAGTGCCAGCGGCCCGGCGTCTGCAACGCCACCGAGAGCCTGTTGGTTCACGCGGCCATCGCGGGGGAATTCCTACCGAAACTCGTGGCGAGCCTGCGAACGGCGGGTGTCGAAATCCGGGGCTGTCCGCAGACGGTCGAACGGATTCCCGAGGCGACGCTCGCCACCGATGCGGACTACGCCGCCGAGTTTCTCGGCTTGATTCTCTCGGTGAAGGTGGTTACGGGGTTGCCCGAAGCGTTGGAGCACATCCGGCGGTTCGGCTCGAAGCACACCGACGCCATCGTGACGGCCGACGCGGCGACGGCCCGCGAGTTCGTAGCAAAGGTGGACTCGGCGGCGGTGGTCGTGAATGCCAGCACGCGGTTCAATGACGGGTTCGAAATCGGCCTCGGGGCCGAGATCGGCATCAGTACCGATAAGTTCCACGCCCGCGGCCCGTGCGGCCTGCGCGAGCTCACGTCCTACAAGTACATCCTCACCGGGAACGGGCAGATCCGAGTATGAACCGAATCTTGCTCTTCGCGCTGTTCGCCGGTTCGGTCGGTTGTTCGTGGACGAAGAAGCCGGTGAATCAAGATCCGCTCGTCCGAAAGAATCGCGCTGTCCCTGGCGACATGCGAGCGATGCCGATCTTGTGTGCCGCCGATCACCCATGCCCGCCAGGGCCGCCGGTGGACGAGTCGAAATGATTCATCCCGCCAGCGTCGTGTAGTCGCCGAGCTTGCGGAACTTCTCGTAGCGGGCTTGCAATAGTTCGTCCGTCGGCGTGCCGGCCAATTCCCGTAGTGTCCGTACCAAATAAGTCCGCAGGGTGTTCGCCATCTCGCGCGGGTTGCGGTGCGCGCCGCCGAGGGGTTCGGGGAGCACATCGTCGACGACGCCGAATTTCTTGAGGTCGGTCGAGGTCAGTTTCAGCGCGTCGGCCGCGCGGGGTTTGGTCTCTTCGTTGGCGATCTTCCACAAAATTCCGGCGCACCCCTCGGGGCTGATGACCGAGTAGTACGCGTGCTGCAGCATGCTGACGCGGTCGCCGATGCCGATGCCGAGCGCCCCGCCGGAGCCCCCTTCGCCGATGACGACGCAGATGATCGGCGTCGGCAGGACGGTCATTTCCAAAATGCTCGTGGCGATGAGCTGCGATTGCCCGCGCTCTTCGGCTCCGATGCCGGGATAGGCCCCCGGCGTGTCGATGAAGCAGATCACCGGCAGTTTGTATTTCGCCGCGATCTTCATCTTTCCTTGGGCTTTGCGATACCCCTCGGGGTGCGTGCAACCGTAGAAACACTGCTGGCGCTCGGCCAACGTGCGCCCTTTTTGATGCCCGATGAACAGGACACGCATGCCGTCGATCCGGGCGAAACCGGTGCGGAGGGCGCGGTCGTCGCCGAAGGCGCGGTCGCCGTGGAGTTCGACGAATTCTTCGAAGACGAGATCGAGGTAATCGAGCGTCTGGGGCCGCGCGGGGTGCCGGGAGACGAGGACCGTTTCCCAGGGCGTGAGGTTGGCGTACTTGGCCCGCTTCAGCGCGGCGAGTTCGCGTCGGACGCGCTTGACTTCGTCGCCCTCCCCGGCGGCGCTTTCCAGCTTCGCCAGCGATTCTTCGAGGGCGTGGATGTCGTTTTCGAACGGCAGCGGAACCGGGATCATGGAACACTCCGAATCGGAACTCATCGTGGCGACACGTTTTCAACGTGTCGGTATTTTGCGAATGTTTACCGACACGTTAAAAACGTGTCGCCACAACTTTGAATCACATGCCGTGGTTGTCTTCTTCCGGGTCCTGCCTGGACTTGAACACGCTCTTGATTTTGCGCAGGTCCATCATCGCTTCGAGCAAGTTCTTGTATCGATCGGCCGGGTTCTTCGCCAGCATTTTGACCACGATCGCCCCGAATTCATCCGAGATGTCGGGGTTGTACACCGACGGCGGACTCGCCTTTTCGGTCAGGTGCTTGCGGAACAAATCCGAGACGCTGTTCCCCCGGAACGGCGGGCGGAAGGTGACGACTTCGTACATCGTGCAGCCGAAACTATAGACGTCCGAACGCGCGTCGAGCAGCTCGCATTTGATCTGCTCCGGCGACATGTAGCTCGCGGTCCCCTCGGGTTTATCGCGCTTGCGGAAGAGCTTGGCCAAGAAGCCCGACTTCACCCGCTTCGAGATCGCGAAGTCGATGATCTTCGTGTCGCCGAGCGCGTTCACCAAGATGTTGTCCGGCTTCACGTCGCAATGGACGTAGTTCGACGAATTCATGTACGCCAAGCCGGTGCCGGCCTGTTTGAAAATCTTGCGGGCGTGGTCCTTCAAGAATTCTTTGTCCTTCGGATCCTTCGACTGCAACCGTTTGCGGATGCTCCCCGACGGGAAGAACTCCATCACGAAGTGGGGCGTTTCCAAGCTCCGGCTGACGCGCACGATGTTGATGACGTTCGCGTGCCGGAGTTTGCTGCCGATCTCGGCTTCGTTGAACAGCGGCCCACGGTGCGCCTTGCTCGACGAAAACTCGGGGAGCAAAATCTTCATGGCGAAGTGCCGGCTGCTCGTCGGTTCGACGACTTCGAAGACTTGGGACGTTTGCCCGGTCTGCAGCAGCGAGCGAATTTTGTACCCGCCGATCGTAGCGCCGATGTCGGCCATAGGACTGATCTCGGGTGTAGGTTCGACGGATCCGAAAGCGGGGAGGCGGCCCCTCCATCACCAGTACTTCTCGAAGTGGATGTTCCCTTCGATCTTGAGCATCGGGTTGTCGGCGCGGAAGCCGCGGCCTTCGAGGATTTCGATCACGCCCGGCGGCTGCGGGTACTCCCACAGGCCGGTCTCTTTGCTCTTCGCGGGGATGCCGATCATCTTCGGATTGCCGCACAGAAACACGTGCGTGGTCGCCGGGTCGAGGCCCGTTGCGCCGAGGTCTTTCAGGTGCTGGTCGAGTTCCCCGCTGCCAATCAAATCTTGGATGTAGACCTTCCCCGTGCGGCTGGCCTCGCGGGTCGTGAGCGGCAGATACCGGTAGTGCGGGTAAAGTTTCATCAGGCGGTCGTGCGTCTCGGTGTAGCCGAGATCGCGCCGGTAGCGGACGCAACAGGCCGCGACGATTTTTCCGGTGTGGCCCGTGCGGAGCAAGTCGGCCAGCATTGAATTGTGCGGCGCTTCACCGGTGCCGGTCGACAGGAAAATCACCGAGTCGCCCGGTTGCACCGGCGATAGCGTGAAGTGCCCGGCGATTTTTTCCCCGACCGAAATCCGGTCGCCGACACGCAAGTTGAACAACCGCGGCGTCAGGGCCGGCACCCGGCCATCCGGATTCTCCCGCACGAGGACGATGTAAAACTCCAGCCAGTCGTCGTCGGCCGGATCGCGGATCGTATCGCCGTCGCGGAAGACGGAACTGCTGATCGAATAGGATCGGCGGACGAGTTTCAGGAGATCGTCGACCGAAAGCGATTCCGGCTGGCAACCTTCGGCCCGCTCCTCGAAGTTGGCCAAGCCGAGGGTGCAGTATTGGCCGGAGAGGTAGGCCGCGCGGGGGTTGTCGAGTTTCACCCGCATCACGAGGAGGTCGTCGTGGCGTTTTTCGAGGTGCGTGACGGTGGCGTTGTAGCGCTTGGCCCGGAACTCCCGCATCTGCTCTTCGGTGAGGCTCATCGGCAACGGCTCGGAAGATCGGAAACTTCGCAAATCACATTGCATTTAGATTAGGGCGACCGGTCATTTCCGCCAGTGTCTCGCAGTCATGCGGATGACAGCAACTCGGTTTCATTTCGACGCTTCGCCCATCATCGCGAGCATCTTGACGAACTCGCCCGGATAGATCCGTCCCGGCCGCACTTGCCACTGTTCGAGTTTCTCGACGACGAACGCCACCGCTTCGGCTTCCGATATCGGCCCTTTCGCCACCGCGCGGATTTCACGGGCGTGCTCCGCCACCAACTCCACTTCCTCGGGGGTGAAGGCGGGGCGTTCCGGTTCAACTGCCACGGGAACCGGCTCATCGCGAATTCGATCATCGCGGGTCCCCGACACGCTTTTGTCGTGCCGCATCCGGGTCCGTTCGAGTTCCAAAATCGAATGGGCCGCCGCGGCCACGATCTCTTCGTTGCGGCTGCCGAGTTGGTTTTGCAGCGCGAGCACCGCTTCCAGAACCGCATCGTTCCAGAGCCGACCCCGCTCGCGTTCGCATTCGGGCAACGGGGCTTTCGCCGGGACGGGGATTTCGCCGGCAATGCGGTTGTGCAACAAGGTGGCGATCATGGCCAGCTCCAGATTTGTAAATGAGTCCACCAGTGGATATAAGCTCCAATTTTCGCCGAGTCAAATCGAAATGATCGGAATGATCGAAAAGTTTTGCAGCGGATGCTCGGCTTGGCCGCCAAAAGCCAGCTTGGGCGATAGGATAGACATCTATGGGACTAGCACGCCAGCGCGGGAGCAACGACGAGCCGATCGTGAAACCGATCTGCCGGAACCGCCGCGCATCGCACGAGTATGAACTGCACGACACCATCGAATGCGGGATCGTGCTGGTCGGTACGGAAGTGAAGAGCCTGCGCGATGGCAACGCGAACTTGGAAGACGCCTTCGCCAAGATCGAACGCAACGAGATTTGGCTCGTCGGTTGCGAAATCCAAGAGTACACCTTCGGCAACCGCATGAATCACCGCCCGAAGCGGGATCGCAAGTTGCTGCTGCACCGCCGGGAGATCGCCAAGTTCGCGTTGAAAGCGGATCAAAAAGGCTTCACGCTGATCCCGACTCGGATGTATTTCAAAGACGGCCGGGCGAAGGTCGAGATCGCCGCGGCCAAGGGGAAGCAGGTCCACGACAAGCGGCAGTCGTTGAAGAACTCCGAAGCGAAGCGGGAGATGGATCGCGCGATGTCCCGCCGTCGGCACGGGTGACGCCCCGTGAACATCCTCGCGTTGGTCGAAGCCGAGAACCACGTCTGTTGCCGTTACCGCATCGCGGCATTCCGGCCGCACCTCGAAGCCGCGGGCCACACGCTGGCGATCCGGGCGCTTCCCAAAGACGTGTTCGGCCGGTTGAAAACCTACGCGGCCGCGCGGAAAGCCGACGTCGTGATCCTGCAACGCAAGTTGATCTCCCGCTTCGAGACGGGGCGGTTGCGTCGCCGAGCCAAGCGATTGATCTTCGATTTCGACGATGCCATTTGGCTGCGCGATTCGCACTCCGGTAAGGGGTTCGACGATGCGAAGCGCACCCGGCGTTTCCGGTCCATCGCCGATTCCGCCGATGTGGTGGTCGCCGGCAATGCGATCCTCGCCGAGCAAGCCGGGTCAAAGGCCACGGTCATCCCGACCTGCATCGACACGGATCGGTATGCACCGCGCGAAGCGAAGATTGATGTTTCCATCCGACTCGTCTGGATCGGATCCTCAAGCACGTTGAAAGGTCTCGAAACGCAACGCGGACTCTTCGAGTCGCTCGGCCGCTCGATTCCGGGCCTGCGGTTGAAGGTCATTTGTAATCGTTTTCCGCAGTTCGAGCATCTGCCCGTTGACGCCGTGGATTGGATTGAACAGACGGAAGTGGCGGAACTCGCGTCGGCCGACATCGGCATCGGCTGGGTTCCCGACGACCCGTGGAGCCGGGGGAAGTGCGCGCTGAAGCTGCTGCAATATCAGGCGGCCGGGTTGCCGGTGGTCGCTAATCCCGTTGGCGTGCAAGCTGAGATCGTGCGTCCGGGGGTCGATGGATTTTTGGCATCAACCACCGAAGACTGGATCGCGGCGATCCGGGCGTTGGCGTCGGATGCGGACTTGCGGCAGCGTCTCGGCAGCGCCGGCCGCGAGCAAGTTCGCGCGAAGTACAGCGTCGATGTCGGCGGGGCGATGTGGGTCGAACTGCTGAACCGAGTGGGGAAGGGGGCCTCGTGCTGAGCCACCTCTTCCGCAAGCTGCGACCGGCGAAAGCGACGGAGACGTTGGAAACGGTTCGGGCCAATGGCCAAGTTTGGCACTTCCGAGCCGGGGCGGCGGAACTCCTCGGCGGCATCCCGGACATCGTCGATTGGGAGCGTCGCGGTTGGGCGAGCCTCGTCAAAAAGAACCTCCAGCGCAGCATTTGGCGGGTCGCTCTCCCCGGCGGCGCGATCTATTTCAAGCTCTGCCGGACGAACACGCCGCGCGCGTGGATACGTGACATTCTGAGGCCACCGAAAGCGCAATTGGAATTTGAAAACGCGCTGGCGTTGCAGTCGCGCGGCATCGGCTGCACCGAGCCCTTGGCGTGGGGAATGTCCGACGGACTCTGGCCGGGCGACAGCTTCATCGTGACGCGGGAGCAATCGAATGCCGAGCCGCTGGATCTGTTTTTGACCCGTCCGTTGACTTCATCGCGTCGGCGGACAATGGCGGTGGCGTTCGGCCACTATCTGGCAAAGTTGCGGGACGCGGGCGTCGTTCATCCCGATGCGCACCCGGGCAATTTTTTGCTCGAGTGGATCGACGCGCCCCGATTCTTTCTGCTCGATGTTCACGCGGTCCAGACCTCGCCTACCGCAGTGGATCGCAACCTCGTGTTGCTGAACCGCTGGTTCCAGATGCGCAGTACGCGCACGGATCGCCTGAGATTTTGGCGGGCTTACACTTCGCAAAACTCGAAGAGCCTTCCGAAAGAATTGGAAACGCAAACGCGGGAGTCGAACCTCCACTTCTGGCAGAATCGCCTGTCGCGCTATGTCGGCAACAACCGCGAATATCGCAAGATCCGCAGGCCGGGCGTCCGTGGTCACGCCGTCAAGGACTTGCCGGATGAACTGTTACTGAAGTGGATCGCCGATCCGGATGCCGTATTCCAGGTGGCCAGCATTCTTAAAGACTCCCGCAGTTCCACCGTTGCGATCTTCGAACACGGCGGAAAGAAATACATCGCCAAGCGTTTCCGTCGCAGCGGCTTGCTCACCGGCATCAAGAACCGCCTCCGGTGTTCCCCCGCGCTGCGGTCGTGGATCTTCGGCCAAAGTCTGCGCGATCGCGGCTTGCCAACCGCGCGCCCGCTCGCCGTCTTGCAACGGTATCGCCGCGGACTCCCGCGCGAAGGGTATTTGCTTTTCGAGTACATCGCCTGCGCCGTGGAACTGCCGGACGCCGTGACCCAGGCGACGGGGATCGAACGCCAACGATTGGCCGAGACTTTGGGCCGGTTGCTCCGCGATGTCCACGACCGGGGTGTGAGCCACCGCGATTTGAAAGCGCCGAATATCCTCATCGCCGATGGTGAACCGGTGTTGGTCGACCTCGTCGGTGTTCGCGTCGGGCTGAAAATCGCCGATGCCGAGCGGATCCGCAACCTCGCCCGGCTCAACGCCAGTTTCGTGGGTTCGGCCCTCGTGACCCGGGCGGATCGCCTCAGATTCCTGCGCTCCTATTCGTCGTGGAGTATGCGGCCCGCGGGCGATTGGAAAACGTTCTGGCGGGCCATCGCCGCCGAGACTTTAGCCAAAATCGAGAAGAACCGCCGCTCCGGTCGAGTTCTGGCTTAATCGCCGGGGAAAGTGAAGCCGACCGCAGGCTCGCGCCGATGATACCCGTGGGCGATTCCACTAGCCCGAGCGGGGGATTCCGGGTATACCCGGACCCGCGTTAGGCCCTCCTTCGGAATGGGAAGCCGATGACGGATCGTGTCCCGGGCCGAACGGATTGGTCGCGCCGGCAGATGCTCCACGCCCTGGGGGCGCTGAGCCTCGCGTCGCTCGGCTGCGGGTTGCTGCCGGGGCGCACTGCGAAAGCGCCGGCCCACAGCACGGCCGAACCGGCTTCCAACCCCTCGGCACTGCCGATCCCGACGACGCCCAAGAAACCGGGGAAGTATTTTCACCGCGTCTCGCAGTACGTCTTCTATTCCGATTTCCCGCTCGAACCGACCGATCCGCTCTTCGCCGAGTTGGAAGGGTTGCCTGATCAGATCCAAGCCGAGTTGAAGCTGCCGACGGGCACGAGCATCATCCAAGTCTTCCTGTTTGAAGATCAAGAGAAGTACGAAGCGTATATCCAAGCGCGCTACCCGAAGCTCCCGGTACGCCGGGCCTATTTCTTCGCCGAGCAGCGCGGCTCCAGCCTGCCCGACGACCTCACGGTTTGCACGTGGCTCGGCAAACACCTGCGGACGGACCTGCGCCACGAACTCACGCACGCCCTGTTGCACGGGGTGTTGAAGGCCGTGCCGCTCTGGCTGGACGAGGGGATTGCCGGCGTGTTTGAACAACCGGCGCACCAAGCCGGGGTGAACACCCAGCACCTCGAAGCCCTGCGGAAGTCCGGCTTCGCACCGAACCTCGCGCGGCTCGAAAAGCTCGGCCAAGTCCACCAAATGGAAAAGCCCGAGTACCAAGAGGCGTGGGCGTGGGTCCACTTCCTGCTGCACAGCACCCCCGCGAATGGCAAGGTCATCCGGGACTACATTCAGACGCTGCGGACGAACCCGAACCCCGGCCCGCTGTTGCCGAAGCTCGAAGCGGTCGTGCCGGACCCCAACAGGGTTTTGACGGAGCACCTCACCAAACTCGAAGCTCCGCGGCTTGCGGTCCCCGTAGCCGGGGCGCGGTGATCGATGGCGGGCCGTAGAGATCCGTGCTGACGTGGCGACAAGCTTTCAACTTGTCGACAAAAACTTCGCGTGTGGTAGGGGGACTCCCAGAAGCGCCTCGGACGCGGTTTGTCGACAAGTTCAGTGCTTTCCAATTGAGCCTTATGATACAGGTTCATGCGCTATCGGGGGTTGCGTCGGTTGCCTCAGGTGCTCGACCAAGTCGTCCAGCACATCGCGGTAGCGTGGTGGGCGCGTGGGCATCGACG
>JANXTU010000252.1 GCA_025352235.1 Fimbriiglobus sp. | reverse complement strand
CGGCTTCGGGGCAAACGTCCGGTTCGTCCCGCGAGCGCCGGTCGGCCTGCTGGCCGAAGGCGGGGGCGGCTAAGAACAGCGAAGCGATCAGGATGCGGCAGACCATGGCGGAACCCGTTCGATGGCGAAGTCTACAGGCATATATCTGGGAACGAACTCGGTCGCGGACATCGGTGAGAAGAAAGACTAACCACAGAGGCACAGAGACACGGAGGAAAAGTGGGCAAATCAAAACTCGTCACGAATGCAAAAAGTCTTCTCCCCATCGTCGCTTTCTCATCTTTTCTGTGTTTCTTAGGAGTTACGCACTTGGGTGGTTGGTGGTGGTTTGGGTAGGATTGATTTTTGCCCATCCAGCCCAATCGTGTGCAGTTTGTTGTCAAAACTGCCTCGGATCACTCAACTGCGTAACTCCCTATCCAGTCCGATGTCGAAGGCCGGGGCCGAATGCGTGAGCGCGCCGACGCTGATGCGGTCGACGTCCGTCTCGGCGATGTTCCGTAGGGTTGCCAAGGTGATGCCGCCGGAGGCTTCGAGGCGGGTATCGGGGGCGAGTTGATTTCGCAATTGCACGCACTCGCGGAGTTGCTCCGAAGTCATGTTGTCGAGCAACACGATCTCCGGTTTCGCTTCTAGCACCTCCCGCAATTGCTCGATCGAATCGACTTCCACTTCCACCGATAGGCCCTCGTTGCCGGGGAAGGCGCGCGCTAATTCCACCGAGCGGCGCACCGGGTTCGGCCCTTCGATCCCCGCGATGTGGTTGTCTTTGATCAGGATCGCATCGTAGAGGCCGATGCGGTGGTTGACGCCGCCGCCGCAGCGGACCGCGTACTTTTCGAGCAGCCGCCAGCCGGGGGTCGTCTTGCGGGTGTCGAGGATCTGCACCGGCAACCCCGCCACGGTATCGACGTACTGCCGGGTGATCGTCGCGATCCCGGAGAGGCGCTGCAAAAAATTGAGGGCCGTGCGCTCGGCCGCGAGGATCGACCGCAACGAACCGGACAAGATGGCCAACACCGCGCCGGGTGCAACGCCGGCTCCGTCGGTTGACTTCGGTTCGAATAACAAACGGGAATCGATCGCGTCGCACACGAGCTTCGCCACGGGCAGTCCCGCGACGACGCCGTCGCGCCGTGCGACGAAAATGGCCGTGGCCCGTTTGTCGGCGGGGATCGTGGCGAGGGAGGTGCGATCCCCGAATTCGCCGAGGTCTTCGGGGAGAGCGAGCGCGATCAGCGCGAGCGCGGCGGCGGTTTCGGTGCGGGACAGTTCCATCAGCGCATGTTAGGGCGGTCCGGCGAGCTCAGCAAGTCGATGGCTTTGGAGACGGCGGCGGACAACTGCCGTTCCGGATCGACCTCGGTGAAGTGCGGGGCGACACCGCCGCCGTTGATGCCTTGGCCCCGCGGTGTGAGCGCGCTGGCCACCGACAGAACGAGAAACCCGGACTTGTTGGGGTGCTCGGTCGTGTCGAGCGAATCCAAGCGGATCGGCGATTGCACGAACCCTTTGCCGAAGGTCGGCAAGCCCACGAGGGTCGCCCGGCCGTTGTCTTTGAGCCCGGCCGCGAAGACCTCGGCCGAGGACATCGTCTTGGTATCGACCAGCAGCACGACGGGCATGTCGTGAGCCGACATCCCGGCGTTCGAGGAAAAGATGCGGTTGTGGAACTCGGCCGCTTGGCCTTGTGTCGTCACGATGATGCCGTTGGGCAGGAAGCGCTGGGCCGCGGCGATGCAGGCCGTGAGGGAGCCGCCGGGGTTGCCGCGGAGGTCGAGGATCAGGGCTTTCATGCCCCGGAGTTTCAGGGCTTCAACGGCGTCGTCGAGTTCGCGGGCGGTCGAATCTTTGAACCCGGCCAACCGGAGATAGCCGATGCTCATTTTCAGGACTTCGGCGCCGTAGACGGTCGGCAACGGCGTCGGCAGGGTGAACTTCAAGGCGCCGTCCCGTTCGTCGACGGCCGCGATTTCGAGATCGTGGCCCAGCGCGCCCCGGGCTTTCATCGCCTCCAAGAGCGACGCGGGGGTCGCGTTCGCCATCGTTGTGTCGTTGACCTTGGCGATGCGGTCGCCCTTGCGGAAGGGGCTGTGCAAGGCCGCCCACGAATTCGGGACGATCGCGTCGACGGTCAGCCCTTGGCCGACAAAAGCGATCAACAGCCCGTAGCTCGCGAGTTCGAGGATCGGCGCGGCGAGTTCGGCTTGGGCCCCGCTCGGGACGACGTACGCGGTGTATTCGTCGAGGCCGCTGCAGGCCCCGCTGAGCAGTTCCAACACTACGGCCGAGGGGTTCTTGATGCCGAGGTTCGTTTGGGCGTTCATGACGACATCGCGGGCCACGCGGCGGACTTCCCCGGCGGTCGCGGGGAGTTTGGCCCGCCAGCCATCCCTCAGCATTTGCCGAAACTTCAGCAGCTTCAATTCTGAGGCGTCGGCCAAATGCTGCTGGCGGAACGCGGGGTCGGTCAAGGCCCGGTCGAGTTCGTCCAAACTGCCGGCCATCAGTTTTTCGAAGGTGGCCCGGTCGCGGTCGACGTAGAGGTTTTGAATCTTCGTCAGTGCTTCGGTGTACAGGGAAAGCGCATCGGCGATGGGTAGCGTCAGGATGAACTGCTGGAAGGCGGGGTCGCGGTGCCGTTGAATTTGCGCGACGTTGCGAAGGCAGAACCGGATGCGTTCCCGCACTTCGGGCGTCGGTTTTCCGGCGAGATAGGATTTCAAATACAGGTCGAGAGCCGTGTCCCATTTGCCGAGACGCTCGGCTTTTTCCGCTTCGGCCAACAGCTTGGCGGAATCGACGCGCGATGCCGACAACTTGGGGAGTTCCTCGCCCCGCAGGGCGACGGGCGTACCCAGCAATAGTAATCCGAGTGCGAACCAGCGCGGTGCAACAGGCATTACCCACCTCGAGCGGCGTGAAGGTCTGTCCGATGCCGACGCCGTGGGGGAGAGTGGAAACTCACGGTTACTTCACATAATAACTTGCGAACGGGTTCCGTGTCAAATGGTCGTTACCATCCGTGACAACTCTTTTCCGGCCGCGAGCGCCCGCAGCGCCGGTCGGAGTTTCCCGATCGCTCGGCCCCGGTGGCTGAGGGCTCGTTTCACCCGTGGGCTGAGTTCGCCGAAACTCGCGTGGTACTCGGGGACGATAAACAGCGGATCGTAGCCGAAACCGCCCGCGCCGTGCGGAACAACGTCGATGATTCCCCAGCAGCGACCCTCGGTGACCGCCAGAACTTCCCCGGCCGGATTCGCGAGCACGACCGCGCTGACGTAATACGCCCGGCGGTCGTCGCCGGTCTTCCCGGCCAGTTCCGCGAGCAGTTTCGCGTTGTTGGCCGCGTCGTTCCCGTGCTCGCCGGCGTAGCGGGCCGAGAAGATCCCCGGCGCCCCGCCGAGGCTCGGCACGCACAGGCCGCTGTCTTCGCCGAGCACCCACTCGCCGAGGGTCGGCGCGAGTTGCACGGCCTTCAAGCGGGCGTTGGCCTCGAAGGTGTCGCCGGTTTCGTCGACCTCCGGCGCGTCCGGATACGGCGACAGATCGACCAAGTCGAAGCCGAGATCGCCGAGGAGATCGAGCAATTCGCCGAGCTTCTTCTTGTTCCGGCTACCGAGCACGAGACGGGGCATGGGTCGAACACCTCGAAGAAAGATCTCACGCAGAACAGCTTCAAATTCCGCGGGAGTGCCCCGGTATCCAGAGCACGTCACCGCCCGGGTTCGCCGTGCGGCCGAGGACGAAGAAGAAGTCCGAAAGCCGATTCAAATAGATCAGCGCGTGCGGGTTCACCGGCTCGGTCTGCATGAGCGTCACGAGGGCGCGCTCGGCCCGCCGGCAGACCGTCCGGGCCAGATGCAACCAAGCCGCCGCCGGCGTGCCGCCGGGCAGGATGAAACTTTTCAGCGGCGACAAATGCTCGTTGAGTCGGTCGATGGCGCGTTCGAGCCGGAGGTATTGGCCTTCGATGATACGCAGGGCCAAGGCCGGGTCTTCCCCCTCCGCGGGGGGCACGCAGAGATCGGCGCCGAGGTCGAAGAGGTCGTTTTGAATCGTGTGCAGCAAGGCGGTTTCGGGGGCGTCCGGGCAGTGGGCCGCGAGCAAGCCGAGGACGGAGTTCAACTCGTCGACCTCGCCGTACGCCGTCACACGCGGGTGATCTTTGGGCACGCGGGCGCCGTTGCCGAGGCCGGTTTCGCCGGTGTCGCCGCCCTTGGTGTAAATGCGAGACAAAAAGACCATGATGAACCCCGTGTGCGTCGGTATCAGGATAGGCCGGTCCCCCGGCGCGGCCCACTCGCAATCTTCGTTTGCTTTCGCTTCCCCCGGTTGATTCAACAGGAAGGGTCGATGCGTCCCGGGTGCGTTTTCTTGTGGCGACATGCTTTTAACGCGTCGGATCGATCGTTCCAGTAATGTGGCTATTCCAGAACAGCCGAGTTTTTTCCCGACACGTTGAAAACGTGTCGCCACAATTCTGCTTCCCCGAGGTTCACCATGCTGCGATTCCTGCTCTCCCTCGTTTTCGCCGGCGGATTGGCGTCGGCCGCGTCGGCCCAACCGAAGGATCGACCGCTGACGAAGATCGCGTTCGGGTCCTGCGCCGATCAAAACAAGCCCTGCCCGATTTGGAAGACGATCGCCGACGCGAAGCCGGAACTCCTGCTGCTACTCGGCGACACGATGTACGCCGACATCGAAGACGGCAAATTGAAGGCGGCGTCGCCGGAGAAGATCGTCCGGAGTTACGCGGAACTCGCGAAGCTCGAAGACTGGAAAGCCCTGCGGGCGCAGACGCCGATGCTCGGCACGTGGGACGACCACGACTACGGCCACAACGACGCCGGCGGCGAATGGGAGCACAAAGTCGCCGCGCAGAAAGCCTTCCACGACTTCTTCGAAACCCCGGCCGATTCGCCGCGCCGGACCCAAAAAGGCGTCTACCACGCCGACATCTTCGGGCCGGAAGGCAAGCGGGTGCAAGTAATCCTGCTCGACGGCCGCTACTTCCGCAGCTTGCTGAAGAGGGCCGACAAGCCGCTGCCGGGCACGCGCATCGTCCCGTATATCCCCATCACCGACGACGGCGCGACGATGCTGGGCGACGAACAGTGGAAGTGGCTCGAAGCCGAATTGAAGAAGCCGGCCGAAGTGCGGTTGATCTGCTCGGGGATTCAAGTCGTGAACGACGACCACCCCTTCGAGAAGTGGGGCAACCTGCCGAAGGAGCGCCGGAAGTTGCTCGACCTCATCAAGAGCACCGGCGCCAACGGCGTCGTCCTCCTCAGCGGCGACCGGCACCTCGGCGAAATTTCGCTCGACTCGAAATCGGTCGGCTACCCGCTCTTCGACATCACCGCCAGCGGGTTCAACCAAGCCTCGGCGAACTACCGCGATCCCGAAGCGAACAAGTACCGCGTGTCGTCGCTGCCCTACGGCAATCACTTCGGCATGGTGACCATCGACTGGGCGGCCGACCCGGTCGTCAGCTTGCAACTGCGACACGAGAACGGCGAGATCGCGATCCAATCGAAAGTGAAGCTGAGCCAACTGCGCGCGAAGCCGGGCGAGAAAGAACCCGCCAAACCGGCGGTCGGACTTCCGGAGGGCGTGCTCGCCCCGGCGGAGGCGCTGAAGAAAAAAGAAGGGGACGACGTGACCGTGCAGTTCGCGGTGGAAGCCGGGCGGCTCGCGGGCAAGCGTATCTTGCTCAACTCGGAGAAGGACTTCAAAAGCGAGAAAAACTTCACCGTGGTAGTGAACGAGAAAGCGTGGACCGGCAAACTCGACAAAGCGACGTTCGACACCTTCAAAGGCAAAACGATCCGCGTGAAAGGGAAGCTGAGCACCTTCCAAGAGAAACTGCAAATCCAAGTGAACGACGAGAAGGACATCGAAATCGTCGAAGCCAAGAAGTGAGGTCGACTCGACGGAGCTTCCCCGCTCGGGACCAAAGGACCTTCTGGCTGATTGCTGAGTCCTGTCTCAGGAAATTGCTTCCAACAGAGTGTGGGACACCCCACTTTGGAACCATTTAAAAGAATTGGAAGAATCGGAGCCGAAACGGCCCTTGTGGCCGATCCTCTTGTTCAGCAATGACTTGCGTCATGAAATTTGAAGAAGTCCCCGAGCCGACAGAGGCGGGGTGTTGGAACAATCGCAATTGGACGAATGCCAGAGGCGAACCGGAATCGCCTAGCCCGCAGACTCGACCCACCCGACAGGGACCCAGGCCCGGCCCAGTTCCAGCCACCTCCAAGAATCGTTGCGACACCCCTTCCCCAAGACCGCCATTGACGGGGCATTTTCGCCCGGCTATCCGGCGCGGCTATGAAACGGACACTCCTCACGCTCGTGCTGACCCTCGCCATCACCGCCGCCGCCTCGGCCCAGCCGCTCGACCGCCGGCCTACGTCGAGCATCGCCCTGTTGAAGGCCCGGGCGAAACGTCCGACCGCGATCACGGTGCCGGACGTGGCGATCGTTTCCGAAGATGTGGCCCCGTCGTTCAACGGCGAGTCGGCGAAGGCCTTCGCCGCCAAAATCCACCCGATCTTGATGAACCTCTGCGCGGGGTGCCACGGCCGCCCGGACGCCGGCGCATTCCAACTGAAGCGATTAGAGCCAGGTTACGCGAACGCGCAGGGGATCGAACGCAACTTGGCGGCGTCCGCAAAACAGCTCGACCGGGCGAACCCCGGCGCCAGCCCGCTGTTGGTGATGGCGGTCACGCCGCACGGGAAGGGCCAAGAAGCCCCGATGTTCTCGAAGGCGCACCCGGCTTACAAATCGTTGGAATTGTGGGTGCATTGGGCCGCGGCGCGGGAAGGTTCGCCCGTGCCGACCGCGATCGCACCCACGGTCGCGAAAGCACCGGCCCCGATTCCCGTTGCCGCGAATCCGATCCAACTGACGGGGGCGACCAAACCCGTCGAACCGGCGAAAGTGCCCGCGGCGCCGGTCGAGAGCTTCGCCGTGCAACCGAAGACCGCCGACCCCGGCCGCATCAATCCCGACGATCCCTTCGACCCCGGCGCATTCAACCGCGCCGCTCACCCGACCAAGAAGTAATCGGCTCAGTCGTCGTCTTCGTCCTGCATTTTGCGTTTGCGCCGTGCAGCGGCCTTGCCCCGCCGCGCCGGTCGCTTGCTCGCGCCGCGTGCGATGACCACCGTCGCGATGATACCGATAACGATGAGCAGGACGACGCCCGTCACGACCCCCGCAATGATAATGAGCATGGGACCCAGCGGCCGACTCGACGGTGCGGTCGTCGGCGTCGAGGGATTCGAGGGCGCATTGTACGTCGTGGGGGAGTTGGTCGTCGGGGAGTTCGGGGGCGGAACGTAAGGGGCCGTCGGCGCGATCGGTGTGATCCCCGGTCCGCTCGGCATTCCGGTGCCCGGCCCCGAGATCGGCAAATTCGGACTCGTGCCGGTCCCGGTCGGACGATCCCCGCGGCCGATCCCGTTACTCAATTGCACGCCGCAATGCTGGCACGACGACGGGGGGAAGTTCCCGCGGCCCACTTCTTTACCGCACTTCTCGCACGACCAAACGCGTTCGAGCAAGGGCCCGGTGGGTATCGTGGGGAAGTTCGACCCGGTGGGGAAATTCGACATCGGCGGTTGGCCCGCGAAGTTCCCGGTGCCCGGGATCGTCCCATTCGCCCCGCCGCCCGCGCCCGGAAAACTAACCCCCGGCATGCCGGGCTGGGGAACGTTCCCGAAGGCAGCGTTGCCACCGGGAATGCCAGGCTGGGGAACCTTCCCAAACACACCGTTACCGCCGGGAGCCCCCGGTTGGGGCGGGTTGCCGATGGCCCCGCCACCGCCCGCCGGGAAGTTCGCTCCGCCGCCCGGCCGCGGGGCCGAGACCTGCGCTTCGACACTCGGCACCGCGAAGGCCAAACCCAAGAGGATGACGACCGCGAGAATCGCACGGCGGACGCGGAGTCGGGTCGGATTCGACATGAAAATGGCCTCGGGTGAGCTGGGTAAGATACCGCGACCGAGCGGTTGCGTCAAACGCTCTCCGCTCGGCTCCGCCACCCATTTCTAACCGCCTCCGAGAATCGATCCTCTCGGGGTCGGCTTTCGTTTCGACGGGAGTGGATCGGAATCGAACCGACCGAATCCGCTGTTTACGGGTTCCACCGGTTTTGAAGCCTCCCGCGTTTCTACGGTCCGCCCTTCTCCCGACAAGACTTCGCTGGTTCAGGCCCCGCGACTTGCTCCCGACTTGCTCGGCGGAGCGGAAGCAGCCGGCAAGCTCGAGCCTCTAAGACTGCGTCACAGTGGCTTGCCTGTGGACGGCTGAGTGCCCAGCGTTGTCCACTCTTGGTTTTCCACCAACTTTCCACGAACGTTCAGGCTCATGACTCTTCGAGTAGCCTTAATTCCGAGGAAGTCCGCGAGTGTTCGGCCGATCTCCATGTGCAAGGCCTGAATGGGATCTTTGGAGTCGA
>JANXTU010000148.1 GCA_025352235.1 Fimbriiglobus sp. | reverse complement strand
CCGCTTGGAGCTTGTACTCGCTCGTGAACGTCCGGCGGATTCCGGCTTTGGTCTTAGGCTTGGTCTTGGTCACGGGTGGTCTCCTCAGTGAGAGCTTACACCCTTAACTCCGTGTCCGCCAAACGTGGGGAGGTTCAAATCGACCGGGCTGTGGCGGCAAGTTGCCGCCACGGCCGACCCCGAGTCATTGCGGCTTCAAACCCAAGTCCTTCAACTGCCGGGCTTCGACGACGGCGGGCGCGCCCGTCATCAAATCGCGGGCTTGCTTGTTTTTCGGGAAGGCGATGACATCGCGGATGTTCGTCGTCCCGGCGAGGATCATGCACCAGCGGTCGATGCCCAAAGCGATGCCGCCGTGCGGCGGCGCCCCGCTGGCGAGCGCGTCGAGTAGAAACCCGAAGCGGGCCTTGGCTTCGTCCGCTTCCATGCCGAGCATCTTGAAGACGCGCGCTTGCACGTCGTTGCGGTGGATGCGGATGCTGCCACCGCCGACCTCGTAGCCGTTGAGCACCATGTCGTAGGCCTTCGCCCGCGCCTTGCCCGGTTCGGTTTCGAGGGTGTCGAGGTCCGCGTCCGTCGGCGCGGTGAACGGGTGGTGGATCGCCACGTGCCGCTTTTCGTCGGCGTCGTAGGCGAACATCGGGAAGTCGAGCACCCAAGCGAAATGGAAGTGCTCGGCCCGCAATACGAACGGTTTCGCGGCCCGCTTCTCTTTCTTCGCCGCCGCGGCTTCGGTTTTGTCGTGGTCGGCCTTTTCGTCCCACCAATTGCGGAACAGTTTCAGGCTCGCGCCGAGGTGGCTGCGGATCGCGCCGAGCGCATCGCAGACGATCGCTTCGCAGTCCGCAACGAACAGCAGCAGGTCGTTCGATTCGACGCCGAGACGTTCTTTCAGCTTCGCCTTGACTGCGTCCGGGAAGAACTTCTCGATGGTGCCGGTGAACTTATCGCCTTCGAACTTCATGTTGGCGACGCCCTTCGCCTTGAACGTCTCCGCGACTTTGGCGATCTCGCCGCCCGGCTTCAGTTGCGTGTTGCTGAACTTGTCGGCGACGCCCTTCACGTTGATCGCCCGCACCACGGCCCCGGCCGCGATGGCCGTCTTGAAGACGCCGAAGTCCGACTCCGCGGCGATGTCGGTCACATCCACGATTTCGAGGCCGAAGCGCAGGTCGGGTTTGTCGCTGCCGTATTTCAGCATGGCCTCGGCGTAACCGAGGCGCGGGAACGGCGTCGGGATGTTCAGGCCGAGCACTTTGTCGAAGACTTCGACCGCGAGCGTTTCCATGATCGACAGGATGTCTTCGCGCTCGACGAACGACATCTCCACGTCGAGTTGGGTGAACTCCGGTTGGCGGTCGGCGCGGAGGTCTTCGTCCCGCAGACAGCGGGCGATCTGGAAGTAGCGGTCGTACCCCGCGACCATGAGCAACTGCTTGTACAACTGCGGCGATTGCGGCAGCGCGAAGAATTCGCCGTGGTAAATCCGGCTCGGCACGAGGTAGTCGCGGGCGCCTTCGGGCGTGCTCTTGCCGAGTAGTGGAGTTTCGACTTCGAGGAAGCCACGGGCGTCGAAGAAGTCGCGGATGACCTTGCAGAGTTTGTGCCGCAGGATGAGCACCTTTTGCAGGGTTCGCCGGCGCAGGTCGAGATAACGGTATTGCAAACGCAGCTCTTCGTTCGCGAGATCTTCGTCGATGAACTCGGTGACGCTGAAGGGCATTGACGGGCAGTCGTTCAACACCGTCAGCGCCTGGGCTTGGACTTCGACCTGTCCGGTGGCGATGTCGGCCCGCTCTTTGCCCGCAATTCTGTTCCGCACGAGCCCAGTGACGCTGACGCAGTATTCCCGACCGAGCTTGTTGGCCGCGGCGAAGAGTTCGGCTTGGTCCGCTTCGAACACGACTTGGGTCAGCCCGTAGCGGTCGCGCAAGTCGACGAACACTTGGTTGCCGAAATTGCGCGTCGTGAGAACCCAGCCGTTGAGGGTGACGGTCTGCCCGAGGTTGGTCTCGCGCAGGTCGCCGCAGGTCTGGGTCCGTTGCCAAGCGCTCATCGGGGTCTCCGCGTATCCGAGTTCGTTTCAAAATGGGATTATAGGAACCGAATGTTGGGGCTAAAATATAAGCACCGGCCACCCGTTCGGAGTCGCCCGATGAAAGAGCCCGCCAGCCTCGTCGAATACGGCGCGGCCATCGACGCGAACAGCATGGTGACTCCGGCCGATACGACGGAGTTCGAACTCGAAGCGGATCACCCCGGACTGGGGGACGAGGCCTACATAGCCCGGCGGAAGTTTCTCTTCGAGATTACCCGACGGTGCCGGTTGGCGAAACAACCGCCGCCGCGGATCGACTACACCGACGAGGAAACGCGCATCTGGCGCGAGGTGTCGCCGAAGCTCGACGAACTGCACGTGCGGCACGCCAGCGAAATCTATTTGAAGGCCAAACGCGAACTGGCCATCACGGAAGACGTGATCCCGCAGCTGCGGACACTCAGCGACCGGGTGCAACTCGAAACGGCCATGCACCTCGTGCCCGCAGAAGGGGCCCTGCCCTACCGGACCTTCTACGCGGCCATCGCCGGGCGCGGATTCCCCGTCACGCAGTTCCTCCGGCACGGATCGCACCCGGAGTTCACCCCCGAACCGGATATGATCCACGATTGCCTCGGGCACGTGCCGCCGCTGATGAACCGCGACTACGCCGAGCTGTTGACGATGATCGGAAAAGCCGCCGCGACTACGCCCAATGGCGAACACGTGCTGTTGCTCAAGCGCTTCAGTTGGTTTAGCATCGAGTTTGGCTTGATCGAAGAGCACGGCGAAGTGAAGGTTTTCGGCGCGGGGATTCTGTCGAGCTTCGGCGAAATCCCGCACGCGCTGTTCAGCCCGAGCGCCCGCCGCCGGCCATTCGTGACCGACGACGTGATCCGCCAAGACTACGACCCGTCGCACATGCAGGTCGAGTTCTTCATTGCCCCGAGCTTCGGTTTCCTGCGGAGCGAGCTGGACGCGCTGGTCGGGCGATTGGGAATCCGAGGTTTGAAAATGGAACCGCGGAGGAACTAAATTCTCAAGATCGTGTATCGTTTCCTCCGTGTCTCCGCTCCTCCGCGGTTCCATCCGTTTTGGAACTTTGAAATGAACGACTTCCCCCTGCGCAAGATCGACCACATCCGCTTTTTTGTCGGCAATGCCCGGCAGAGCGCCTTCTTCTACCGCAACGCCTTCGGTTTCGAGGTCGTCGCTTACGCCGGCCTCGAAACCCGCGTGAAGCACGAAGCCGGGTACGTCCTGCGTCAAGGCGAAATCACCTTCGTACTGACCTCGCCGTTGAGCGCGGCCCACCCCGAGAGCCAGCGGTTGATCACCCACGGCGACGGCGTTATGGACATCGCTCTCGATGTACCCGATGTTTCCGTCGCCTATGCCGAAGCGGTGAAGCGCGGGGCGACGGGCATCCTAGCACCTCAGAAATTGCAAGACGAACAGGGTACTTACGAGATCGGCAGCATCCTCGCTTACGGCGACACGACCTACAGTTTCGTCAACCGCGACGCGTACAAGGGCATCTTCGCACCGGGGTACAAGTCGCTGGAAGCGGAGCGTTACAGCCCCAGCACCGCGCGGCCCGTCGGACTCGCGGCCATCGATCACGTCGTCGCCAATGTCGAAGAAGGGAAGATGGACGATTGGGTCGAATACCACCGGCGCATCCTCGGCTTCACACAGTTGCAGCACTTCGACGACAAAGACATCAGCACCGAATACTCCGCGCTCATGTCGAAGGTCGTGCAGAACGGCACCGGCCGGATCAAGTTCCCGATCAACGAGCCGGCGCAGGGGAAGCGCAAGAGCCAAATCGAGGAGTACCTGCACTACTACGGCGGGCCGGGGGTGCAGCACATCGCTCTGATCACGGGCGATATCATCAAAACCGTCTCGGCGATGCGCGACAACGACGTCTCGTTTTTGCGGGTCCCCCAAAGCTACTACGACGCCCTGCCGGCCCGCGTCGGCCCGATCCGCGAGGACCTCGCGAAACTCGCCGAACTCGGCATCTTGGTCGACAAAGACGACGAAGGCTACATGCTGCAAATCTTCACGAAGCCGGTCGCCGACCGGCCGACATTGTTCTTTGAAGTGATCCAACGCCGCGGGTCGAAGAGCTTCGGCAAAGGGAATTTCAAAGCGCTGTTCGAAGCCATCGAGCGCGAACAAGACAAGCGGGGGACACTTTGATTGTGTTGGATGAGCCGGAACGCGGATGTCCGCAACTCTCAGGCAAAGTGCCCGCCGATGCCGGACCCGCTAAGCCCGAAAAGATTCGAGAGTATTCTCAAATACCGAGGGCCGGACTTGAACCGCCGACCTATCGCTTATGAATCTAGCCCGGCAAACCCTTGCGTTGCGTCTAAGCGACATGAATACAAGCAATTTCTAACCGTTCCCACGCTCTGCGTCAATCGACAATCTTTGCATTTCGCAATAATGCTCCCTTGCGAATCGTGGGCGAATCGTGGAGGTGCGGATCGATTCGTGGAATATCGTGGAGGGACTCCTGAATCGTAAATGTCCGGCGACGCTGCTGACGCCTCACAAAAACTTTCGAATCTTCCCTGTGGACATTCCCCGGCTCCGCGCAGGTAAACTCTAACTGCCCCGTCCGGAGTGAACCCCATGGCCGACTCGTCCGCCGACCGCGACCCGCTCGACCGCTTGGCCGAAGAATTCGTCGCCCGCTTCCGGGCCGGTGAACGGCCATCGCTCACCGAGTACGCCGACCGGCTGCCGGACCGGGCGGACGAGGTTCGCGACCTGTTTCCGGCTCTGGTGGAGATGGAACAACTCAAGCCCGTCACCGCCGATCAGACGGGCGGGTACGTCCCCACCGTCGAGCCGAGCGACCCCGTCCGTCTCGGCGACTTCCGCATTCTCCGCCGCGTCGGGGCTGGCGGCATGGGCGTTGTCTACGAGGCCGTACAGGAATCTCTCGGCCGGCACGTCGCGCTAAAACTGTTGCCCGCCGAAGCGTTTCTCGAACCGAAGAAGCTCGAGCGCTTCCGCCGCGAGGCCAAGTCCGCCGCCAAGTTGCACCATACGAACATCGTTCCGGTGTTCGGCACCGGCGAGGCCGACGGCCGGCACTTCTACGCCATGCAATTCATCAGTGGCCACCTGCTGGATGCCGTGATCGACGAGGTGAAACGGCTGAAGGAGAAGTCCGGCGCGGTCGCCCCGGTGCCGTCCGCGCGGGCGGTGTCGGCGGTCGCGGCGGCGCTGGTGACGGGCACATTCGCCGCCGCTCCGGAGTCGCCGTCATCGCTCACCGTCACCCACGCCCCGACCCCGCCGGACGGCCGACCGCTCCCCGCACCGTCCGGTTTGTTGTCGGACGCAAATACCGCGACTTCACCGTCGTTCTCAGGCGGCGGGAACTCATACTGGGCGACCGTCGCCCGCGTCGGGGCCCAAGTGGCCGATGCGCTCGCCTACGCCCACCAGCAGGGCATCCAACACCGGGACATCAAGCCGGCGAACCTGCTCCTCGACCTGCGGGGCACCGTGTGGATCACTGACTTCGGTTTGGCCAAGGCGTCCGACGCGGACGACGGCCTGACGCAGATGGGCGACATCGTCGGCACCCTGCGGTACATGGCCCCGGAGCGGTTCGACGGCACCGGAGACCACCGCGCCGACATCTATGCCCTCGGCCTCACCCTGTACGAACTGCTCACGCTGACGCCGGCGTTTGCGGCGAGCAACCGCCGCCAAGACCGCCGAAGTCGGAATCGACTCGGATGCCCATCGACGATGAAGAGGTACTTCGCAAGGCCGCTTCCGCCAATGGCGAACCATTCTCCCGGCTGTGGACGGGTCACACCTCAGGCCACGGTGGGGATGCATCGTCAGCGGAACTCGCGTTGTGCAACTATCTCGCTTTCTGGTTCGGCCCCGAGGTCCAGCGCATTGACGGGATGTTCCGGCGCTCCGGGCTGTACGCGAATGACGGTAGAGCGAAGAAGTGGGATGCGATCCACTCCGCAGACGGCCGCACCTACGGGCAGATGACAATTGGCAAAGCGATTGCCGGCCGGACCGAGTTTTACACCGCGTCGGGCCAGCGGGCGACGTTCAACGGGAACGGCTCTGTTCAATCGCATACACATGAGACTTCAAAGGAAGCTGCGCCGCCGCGATTCGAGTTTATCCCGCACTCTGCGTTCATGGCCGGAGACTACCGGCCCACTTGGTACGTCAAAAATGTTTTGGTTAAAGGTCAACCGCGAGTGATCGGAGGCCCGTCGAAAATGCTGAAGACCAGCATCGCCGCTGACCTCGTTATTTCGCTCGCTTCGGGAACTCCATTTCTCGGCAAGTTCGAAGTCTCTGCGCCGATCAAAGTGGCGATTGTCTCAGGCGAAAGCGGAGAGTCCACGCTGCAAACACTTGCGAAAAGGGTCTGCGACGGGCGAGGAATCGGTGCGGAAGGAATCGGGGATCGACTGTTCTGGTGCTTCAATCTACCTACGCTTTCAGACCTTGAAACGATGTCCCATTTCGTCAAAGGTTTGGAAGGTGCCGGTGTAGAATTCGTTGTTTTGGATCCGCTCTATTTGATGCTCGGCAACGTCGACGCCAAGTGTATTTTTGAAATGGGCGATGTCCTGAAGAACCTCGGCAAGATGTTGCTTGCCAAAGGGATCACACCCATTTTGTTGCATCACGCAAATAAACAATTGCCAATCGGCGAAGTGATGGAATTGCAACATTTGGCGTACAGCGGGTGCGAGCAGTTCATGAGGCTATTCATTCTCCTCAATCGACGCGAAAAGTACCTCCAAGACGGAAACCACAAACTTTGGGCGCGGATCGGTGGTAGTGCAGGACACGGGGGACTCTATGGTCTCGACATCGACGAAGGCATGCTCAACGAAAACTTCGGCGGACGCACGTGGTACGTCGAAGTGAACGACGCCACGGCGATTCGAAACGGAGACAGCCGCGTAGAGAAATCAAAGGAGAAAGCCGAGGCGAATGAAGAGAAGAACCTGTCGAAGATCGCTGCCCAAAACGAAATCTTCCTGAAGTGCATTGAATCGGAGCAATCAAATGGCGAAGAGGGGGCCACGCTCACCGTGTTAAGG
>JANXTU010000130.1 GCA_025352235.1 Fimbriiglobus sp. | reverse complement strand
GTCGTCGCTGATCTTCTTTTCCTTGGCCAGTTGGTTCCGCACTTCGGGCATTTGTTCCTTCATGAACTTCAGGAACTGCGATTCCCAGGCCCGCACTTTGCGGCGGTCGACGTCATCGAGGCCACCGGTATTGCCCGCGTAGATGATCATGATTTGATCGACGACGTTCAGCGGCTCGTACTGGCCCTGCTTCAGGATTTCGACCATGCGGTAACCGCGGTCGAGTTGGCCCTGCGTCGCTTTGTCGAGGTCGGTACCGAGCTGGGCGAAGGCTTCGAGTTCGCGGAACGCGGCCAGCGCCAGCTTCAACCCGCCGGCGACGCGCTTGTCCTTCATCGCCGAGATCTGGGCGTTGCCACCGACGCGGCTCACCGAAATCCCGACGTCCACGGCGGGGAGTACGCCGGCGTTCTTAAGGTCGGGTTGCAGGTAGATCTGGCCGTCGGTGATGGAGATCACGTTCGTCGGGATGTACGCGGACACTTCGCCTTCGAGCGTCTCGATGATCGGCAGGGCCGTGAGCGAACCGCCGGAGCCGGGGACTTTGGCGACCTTGCTACCGGGGAAGCTCTTGTGGTCGTGCTCGGCTTGTTCTTTGCCGCCGAAGCCACCGGGGCCGACGTAAATTTTGCCGGGCGTGCCCGCGGTCCGCTTCTCTTTCGGGTTCGCCTCGGAGTTGATGCCCCAATCGGCGGTGACCTTCGTTTCATCGGTGTCGCCGGGAACGAGGACCCACTTCTCGGCGAGCTTCGCGGAGCGTTCGAGCAAGCGACTGTGGCAAAAGAAGACGTCGCCGGGGTAGGCCTCGCGGCCGGGGGGCCGGCGCACCAGCAGCGAGAGTTGACGGTACGCGGCGGCTTGCTTGCTCAAGTCGTCGTACACCACGAGGGTGTCTTTGCCTTCTTCGTACATGAAGTACTCGGCCATCGCGGTGCCGGCGTAGGGGGCGATGTACTGGAGCGGCGCGGGGTCGGAGGACGATGCGACGACGACGATGGTGTAGTCCATCGCGCCCTTCTCGCGGAGCTTCTCGACGACGGCGGCGACCTTCGATTCCATCTGCCCGCAGGCGACGTAGACGCAGATCACGCCTTCGCTGGCTTGGTTCAAAATCGTGTCGATGGCGATCTGGGTTTTGCCCGTCTTGCGGTCGCCGATGATGAGTTCGCGCTGGCCGCGACCGACGGGGGTCATGGCGTCGATGGCCTTGATCCCGGTTTGCAGCGGCACCTTCACCGGCTGGCGGTCTTTCACGCCGGGGGCCACCGATTCGACGAGGCGGGTGCGCTTCGTGAGGATCGGGCCTTTGCCGTCAACGGGGTTGCCGAGCGGATCGACGACGCGGCCGACCATCTCGGGGCCGACGGGCACCGACAGCAGCGTCCCGGTGGTGCGGACTTCCATCCCTTCGCGGACTTTGAGGTAGTCCCCGAGGATGATGACCGACACCGACGTTTCTTCGAGGTTGAAGGCCAACCCGCGCACGCCGGCTTCGGGGAAGTCGACGAGTTCGCCGGCCATGACCTCCGAGAGGCCGTAGACGCGGGCGATGCCGTCGCCGACTTCGAGCACGCGGCCCGTCGCCTTGACGTCGACCTGCGTGCCGAAACCTTCGATTTGGGCCGTGAGGACCGAGGCGATCTCGGAGACGTTCGGTTTAAAGGACATGGCTGCCACTCGTCATCAGGTGGGTGCGGAGGGTTTCGAGTCGGGACTTCACCGACGTGTCGTAGACGCGGTCGCCGATCTGCACGACCAAACCGCCGAGCAACTCGGGGTCGACCGTGATTTGCAACATCGGCTCTTGGTTCAGGGTCGTGGCCAGCGTCGACCGCAGGCTGTCGATTTGGGCGTCGTTCAGTTCCGAGGCCGTGCGGACCTTCACCCGGACGCGGTTGCCTTGCATGTCCCGCAGGGTGTGGTACGTCGCCGATATATCGCGGAGCAGCCCGAGTCGGTTGTTTTGATTCAACACGCCGAGGAATTTTTTGAACAACTCCGAAGCGCCGACGTCCTTGAAGGCTTGCTCGAGGATCGGCAGCTTCGCATTGCGGCCGACGGCGGCCGAGTTGAAGAATGCGACGATCCCGGGGTTCGGCTTGAGGATGCCATCCGCGACGCTGGCCAATTCTTCGCCGACGGTGTCGGCGAGTTGCGACTTCGTCGCCGCGGCCAGCAACGCCTCGGCGTAGACGCGGGCAAGCCGAGCCTTATTGCCCGTGGCTTCGGGGAGGGTGTCGTCGGGGGTTGCGGTGGTGGCCATGGGAATCCCGTCTGACTTGTCGACAAGTTTCCAACTTGTCGACAAGTGATTTTCGCGAGCATCTCTAACTCAGCGATCCGCAACGGCTGACTTTGGCGACAAGTTGGAAACTTGTCGCCACGTGAGCGTTTGTCGCACGACCTCACGCCTTCGTCACGGTCCGTTTCAATTCGTCGAGCGATTCCGCCAGCAAGCGGCTGTGGTCGTCGGCCGTGATGCTCCGGCGAACCGCCTTCGTGCTCATCAGCGACGCCAGTTGAATGGCCTGCTGTTGAATCTCGGCGAGCGCTTGCTGCTTCGCGGTTTCAATATCCGCCAGCGCCCGTTTCCGCTCGGCCGTCGCTTCGGCGACGCCGGCTTCTTTTTCCTTGATGCGCAGCGAGTCCGCATCGCGGCGGGCTTCGTCCATCATCGCGCGGATTTTATCTTGCGCGACGGCGAACTCGGCCTTCAACTTCTCGCGGATGTCTTCGGAATCTTTGCGGGCTTGGATCGCCTCGTCGCGGGCGCCGGAGATGGCCGCTTCGCGTTTCGCCAAGCCTTCGGAAATCTTCGGCCAGGCGAACCGCATCAAGATCAGGCAGAGCAAACCGAAGACGATCAGCGTGAAGATGCCGAGGTCGTAGCGCTCGAGAGCCAAGAAGGCTAGGCCGTCCTTCTTCTCGACGTCTTTCTTCTCGCCGGCGTCGGCTTTCACCACCGTCGACTTCGCGGTCATTTTGTTCTCATCGGCGAGCACCGGCCGCGCGACCGAGAACAGTCCGAACGCGGCGACGATCGCCAAAATTGCATATCGCATGGGCACCTCCGTTCGGGGCCGAGGCCAAAATTAGACGAACAGGGTGACGAGGCAGAGGACGAGGCTGATGATCCCGGCCCCTTCGACGAGACCGGCGATGATGAACATCGCGCCTTGGATCGCACCGGCTTGCTCCGGCTGGCGGGCGATGCCGCTGAGCGCGGCGTAGCCGATGAGGCCGAGGCCGATGCCGATGCCGAGGACCGACAAACCCATGCCGATCGCGGCGGCGTGGCCGGCGCCTTCGGCGGCCGAAGCCGGGCTAACCGCGAACAGAACCACAACGAGGGCGAACAAGAAGGCGAACGACTGACGCATGGCAAAGACCCTTGACAAGAGGAAGTTTCGAGTGAACCGGGAGGTTCGAGGCTAGTGGGCCGGGTGTTTGGCCAACCCGATGAAAATCGCCGCCAAAAACGTGAACACGAACGCTTGCAATCCCGCGATGAAAATCTCGAGCAGCGACAGCGCCGTGACCATGACCACACTGAAAATCGAGACCGGGTAGTACATCCAATCTTGGGCGATGGCGATCTTGAAATCCGGGTCGGCGACCAACTTGATGAAGAACAAAATCATGAACAACACGGTATGCCCGGCCAGCATATTGGCGAAGAGTCGCACGGCCAACACGAAGACCCGGATGAACGCCGTGAGGTATTCGAGGATCGCCATGCTGAACTGCAGGACATATCCGAAGATCTTCATCCCCGGTCCACCTTCGAGGTGGATGTGCGGGATAAAGGTTTTCAAATAGCCGCCGGTACCGTTTTCCCGGATGCCGGATACGTGGACGACGCCGAAAACGATCAGCGCGAGCGCCCCGGTGACGTAAATGTGCGCCGTCGGCGACGGCAAGAACGGGATCATCCCGAACAGGTTGCACAGGAAGATGAACAAAAACAGCGTACTGAGGAACGGCAAATACTTGTCGCCATCGTGGACCCCGATGCCGGGCCGGGCGATTTTATCGCGGACGAAGAACAGCAGCGATTCGATCAAGTTCCAAAGCTTGCCCTTGGGCGGCTCTCCGGATTGGATTTTCTTGGCCACCCACAAAACCGCGGCGCCGACGATGATCGCGGCCACGAGCAAAAAGATCGGGAACTTCGTGATGCTGATGTATTCGCCGAGCTTGCCCGGCAGATGGATCGCGGTGTGAGTCGAATCGAAAATGCCGATGTGGTCCGAATCGACGACGTGCTCGAACGGATCGATCGCCTTCTTGCCTTCGACAGGCGCGGCATTTGCGAAGATCGCGAGCATACGTCATTCTTTCCCAGTTTCGACCGGCTTCGCTTTCGGGAGCCGGCGCACCAATAGTGGCAGTTCGACCATCAAACTGAGCAAATACACTGCGAGAACCCAAAACCAGTAAGCCATCTTGTCGCTCGGCTCGGCACTCCATCCCCGCAGGAGGGTGAAGGCCAGTGCCGGACCACCGAGGCCGATCGCCGATCGCAAGACCAATCCCGATACCATCGCGGCCAAGGGACCGGCCGGACCCGATTTCAACAGTTTCAACGCCAGCAAGTAACTCAGCAGCGCCGACGCCCCGCAGAAGAGGCCCCCGATCCCCGCCCCGCACAAATGCCAGTCGAGTGGCGTCAAGGTTCGATCCGCCGGTTCGCCCATCGCATCAAGTGTCCCATCGCCAAAATCAATCCGCCGACCGTGAGGATGACCGTGAAGACTGGCAGGGAACCGAACAGCCAGTCCAAAACGACACCACCGAGCGTGAACCCGACCATCTCGGAACCGATCCCCGCCAGGGCCACCACCGGCCGGGCCTGTTTTGAAGGGTTCTCGAGTGGCATTCTTCCATCCCGCGAATCGTTCCGCGATGCCGGTGCGTACAATTCACCCCATGCTGTCATTGTGGAACTGCGGGAAGAGGTGGCAACGGGGCATTCGTGAATTTTTTCACAAGCACGCAAAAGACACTAGAATTGCTCGGAACTCGGGCACCCGTCGCTATCTTTGCTGAATTGGGAACAATCCGACACGGCGCCCGAAAAAATCGGCAAACCCACCGCCGACTGCCCAAGTCGCGTTGACACGCCACCGTGCATTTCTTTAGACTACTACTAGAGTTGTGGAAAATGGCGACTTCCGAGTCGCTTTCCCACTTCGGCCCCGCCTGCCCGTCGGGTTCGTTCAACGCGGGATGGATCCCACTTCCACCACAGCAGGACGCCCTCGCCGTAGTCCTCCTGCCGACCTCCGCCTGCGCCCGATTGGCCAGCGCGGGGGGGAGTCTCCGATGCCAACGAAACTGCCCGTCAAACCCGCCAAGGCGAACGTCCCCGTGAAATCGACCGCCAAGCCGAAGCCGGTGAGCAAACCCACCCCCGCGAAGCCGAAAACGGCCCCGGCGGTCGCCCGCTCCACGCCTCCCATCCCCAAACCGGCACCTGCCCCGGCGAAAGCCTCAGCCCCCAAGGCCGCCCCGGCTCTCGCAAAAGCCCCCGTCGCCAAGCCGGCTCCGACTCCGATCGCGAAACCCGCCGTCGCCAAGCCGATCGCCCCGGCGGCGAAACCGACCGCCAACGGTGCCGGCGCCCACAAGCCGTTCCTCCCGCCGCCGCCGGCCCCGAAATCGGCCGCGAAGCCCGATGCGAAAGCCAAGGTCGAATCGACGATCCCCGCCGAGAAGGATTTGTCGGTCAAAAATAGGCCCGGCCACACGAAGGACCGCATCGTGCTGATGGTGCCCGATCCGTTCTGGCTCCACTGCTATTGGGAACTCTCGCTCCAATCCGTCCAGCGCGCCGAAGCCGCGCTCGGCCAAGATTGGCACGGGGCCAAGCCGATCATCCGGCTCTTCGACGTGACCTCGCAAGACACCACCAGCACCTCCGAAACCGCCATCCGCGACATCAATGTCCACGGCGGCTGCAGCCATTGGTACATCGACGTGCCCCAACCGCCGCGGACCTACCGGGCCGACATCGGCTACGTGTCCAAGCGCGGCCAGTTCTACGTGCTGGCGCGGTCGAACGTGGTGACCCCGCCTAAATCCGGGGCGACCGAAAGCCTCGAAGATAGCTGGGCCGCCGAGATCGACCCCGTCAAGGCCGAGCGCGTCCTAGCGATGTCGAACGGCTTCGAATCGGGCCACGCCCCCTCGCAATTGAAGGAACTCTTCGACGAGCAATTCCGCCGGCCGATCAAAGAAGGTTCCTTCGGCACCGGCGCCGCCCCCGGCAAGCTCAAGAAATTCCACTTCGACCTCGACGCCGAACTCGTCGTCTTCGGCAAGACCGACCCGACCGCGACGGTGACGCTGCAAAACGAACCGGTGAAACTCCGCCCGGACGGCTCCTTCACCATGCGGTTCAGCCTCCCCGACAGCCGGCAGATTATCCCCGCCGTCGCCACCAGCTCCGACGGCTTGGAGGAGCAAACGATCGTCCTCGCGGTGGAACGGAACATCAAGCGATTGGATCCGATGGTCCACGATTTGTACGGGGAACAGTGAGAAGGGACCGTGGCGACTTCGTCGTGCACATAGCTTTGGAGGCTTGCACTCTTGACACGAACAGGGTGTGAGCCGGCCGCTTTTCACTCCCCCCAGCCACCAGCGGCGGCGCATCTTGGCCGCGTAGCTCAGGCCGAACTTCTTCATGGCTATGCCCGTGTTGAGAAATGATTTTGGCTCGGGGGCGATGGTCGATGTCGCCGTAGAATTATGTTCGAGCCGGAGCTGATCCGACTCGAACGGGGTCGCGTTCATAACCGGCGTGGGGCCGTTCGATGGTGGAACTCCGGATCGAAGTGAAATGCCCCGGCTGCGAAAAGCCGTTCCTCGTCCCGTCTACCGAGCAGGGGAACGTTGCGGACTGCCCCTACTGCCAAGGATGGGTTGATGTGCCAGATATCGGTCGACCGCCCACGACGGCCGAATTACTCGAAGCGGCCTCACTTCGCAACTCCCACGATTACGAGTTGCAAAGCCGAGAAACGAATCGACAACTCGAGATCGCGGGCCGACAACTGGAGCAGTATCAGCGGTTCATTGATCGTCGCGACCAACAAGATGCGAGATTCGACCGGGTACTTGATCATTTGGAGGCGGTTGTCGGTCAATGGGAGCAACTCTCCAAACGGATCGACCGCGTGGCGGATCGGTTGGACAAAGAGTGAGTCGCGCAATTGAGAATCTGCTTCGGGTGCTGACATCCCCGCTCGGGTTAAAAATCCAAGTATCGTTGCTTCACAACTTCACAGGTCTGGCAAATTTTTCACGCTGTTCGACCCGAACACCGAGTCTTGAGTTGTCGCGGGCGGATCCCTAGACTTCCGGCGCCTCACGGAGCGGAGACTCACTCCCCCAGCCACCAGCGCATCTTGGCCCCGTAGCTCAGGCCGAACTTCTTCATCGCGATGCCCGTAACGTGCGCGGCCACTTCGCGCGGGTCGTCGCCGATCGAGATTCGAGCAGTTACAATTTCATCGTGTCATCTCGTTACGCTCGACGTACTCAGGAGTGACGCATCGCGATACTCCGCTTTTCCGATGCGTCCGACTCCGCCCCACAGTCGGTTTTAGAAGCCGAGCCGCGTGGAGAAAGTCGCTTTTCGCTCCGCGAAAAGTAGCTGGGCTCGCCCGTGACTTGCGGAACTTTGGACTTCCCCACGAAAAACGGGCGCGCAGTTAAGAGTTTTCGGAACATTCGAACTCCGCCGGGGCGACGTACCCCAGCGACGAGTGTCGGCGCATTCGGTTGTAGAACACTTCGATGGACTCGAACAGGCTCGCCTTCG
>JANXTU010000068.1 GCA_025352235.1 Fimbriiglobus sp. | reverse complement strand
GACTGGCGACGGATCGCGGCGGGTGATAGAGTTTCATCGAACGCAGGCTCCTTCCTGGAGGCGATTGCTTGACACAACCCCTCTAGCGAACGGAGCCTGCGTTCTCTAGCTCAATTGGAAAGCACTGAACTTGTCGACAAGCGAAACGCGACGGACCCGGTACTCGGCCGTCGCCGGGGCGTGTTTTGACGACAAGTTGGAAACTTGTCGCCACGCCGGAGGGTGGCTTCCGGGCTGAAAATTACTTCGCAAACGCCGACCCTTCGGAACCCCACCCATGCTCCGCCCCCTGCTCGCACTCGGTTTCGCCATGGCCCTGCTCCCTGCGGCCCGCGCCGATGACGCCGCACTCGCCAAGCTCTTCGACCAATATTTGAAGGAAGAATTCCGGCGCCACCCGGCTTTCGCCAGCAGCCAGGGCAACCGCGACTACGACGACCAACTCGACGACCTGAGCGCCGCGGCGCGGGCCAAGGATCGCAAAGCCACCGAGACATGGAAGGCGACCCTCGAGAAATTCGATGTCGCTTCGCTGACGGCTTCCGGCAAACTCGACCATCAAATTTGGCTGCATTCGCTGAAGTCGCGGCTCGAATTGCAAGACCTTGGCGTCGACGCCTTCGAGTTCGATCCACGCGAGTTCGGTACTTACATCAGCGACAGCGTCTTCGGGCAGCTCACGCAATCGACGCTGCCGAAGGAGCGGAACGTCGCCAACGCCGCGAAGCGGATCGGGGCCATTCCCAAAGTCGTCGCCGCGGCGATGGACAAGGACGACAAGAAACTCTTCAGCCGGAGTCCGAAGATCCTCACCGAGATCGCCATCAAGCGGAACCTCGGGGCCATCGCGTTCTACGAGAAAGAAATCTTCGCCCTCACCGGCGAAACTCCCGCGACCAGCCCGCTGACATCGCCTTGTCAAAGCGCGGTGATCGCGCTGAAGGAATACCAGTCGTTCCTCGAAAAAGATCTACTGCCGCGATCCCACGGCGAATGGCGCCTCGGCAAAGAGACCTTCGCCAAAAAACTGACGCTCGATCTCGATGCGGGCTTCACCGCCGACGAGGTGCTGAAGATGGCCGAGACGGAAGCGGATCGCGTCGAGCGCGAAATGTACACCGTCGCCCGGCAACTCTGGTCGAAAACCTTCCCCGGTCAGGCGCTGCCGCCGGACGACGCGGCCGGTCGCCGGGAGTGCGTGAAACTCGTGCTCGACGAACTCGGCAAGGACCACGGCAAGCCGGAAGAGATTGTCGAAGACGCCAAGAAAACCGTGGCGAAGATCAAAGCGTTCATCGCCGAGAAGAAGATCCTCACGCTGCCGAACCCGGATCGCTGCCGGATCATCGAGATGCCCGAATTTCAACGCGGCTTCTCCGCGGCGTACCTCAACCCGGCCCCGCCATTCGACAGCAAAGCCGACAGTTTGTACGCCGTCGCCCCGCCGCCGCTCGATTGGCCGGCTCCGCGCCGCGAAGCCTTCCTGCGCGAGTACAACCGCTCGATGCTGCAAATCCTCACGATCCACGAAGCCTACCCGGGGCACTACGTGCAACTGGAGTACGGCAACCGGCACCCGTCGCTGATCCGCAAGGTGCTTTATTCCGGCGTCTATGCCGAGGGCTGGGCCGTCTACACCGAGCAGATGATGCTCGACCAAGGGTACGGTGACGGCGACTTGTCACTGCGATTGCACCAATTGAAGTTCTACATCCGCGCGGTGTTGAATGCGATCCTCGACCACAAGATGCACTGCGCCGATATGAGCGACGCCGATGCCATGAAACTGCTGACGGAACGGGGCTTCCAAACCGAGGGCGAAGCCTTCGGCAAAGTGCAGCGGGCCAAGCAGAGCAGCTGCCAGCTCAGCACGTACTTCATCGGCCGCATGGCCTTTTACAACTTGCGTCAAACCATCCAACGCCGCGAGGGGAACACGTTCGACCTCGGGAAGTTCCACGAGAAGGTCTTGAACCAAGGGACAATTTCGGTGAAGTATCTGCCGGGGTTGTTCGGGGTGAGGAAATAGATGCCGATGGGATCGAATCCATTAACCCGGTGGTCGCAAACCACCGGAACATTATGAGGGTTACACCATGCCTCAGATTCACGCTGTGTTCGTGTTCTTCCTGCTGACTCTCGGCTGTTCGGTCGTTGCAACCGCATTCGTGGGCTGCGGCCGTCCGACTTCGCCGACGCCCGCACCCACTGCGGAGGTGGGCCCATTACCGGAAAAGCCACTGACGAAGTCGGAGGTGAAAAAACTCGTCGAAAAAATTGGTCGGGCAACTCTGTCTGGCGACATGGAGACCGTGATCGACTTGACCTACCCCGCGCTCATCGACCTGATCGGCGGGCGCAAAAAGATGGTCGCGGTGATGGAAAGAATCACGGAGGACATGAAAGCGAATGGGCTCACATTCTCGACCTACGACGTGGGCGAGCCGGGCAACTTTCAAAGCGAAGGCGGCAATACATTCACCGTCGTGCCGACCAAACTCGAGATCACCAGTGCGGACACCAGAATTGTGACCGATAACTTTTTGTTGGGGATTTCGCCGAACGGAGGGCGGTCATGGACGTTCATCGAAGGGGGCGGACTCAAAGATAAAAAGGCCGTCGAAAAAGTGTTGCCCAAGCTTCCGGTAGGACTGCGGTTGCCTCCGGTGAACGAGCCGAAGCTTCTCCCGAAATGATACTGATCCGGTTAGCCTAACCCGCTGCGGGTAACGCAGACGGAACTTTGACCCCGTGGATGGCTTCGTACACTTCTTGGCGATGGACGGGGACATCCTTCGGCGCGACGATACCGAGGCGAACCTTGTCCCCGCGGATTTCCACGATGGTGATCACGATGTCGTCGTTGATGACGATCGACTCGTTGTTCTTGCGGGACAGAACCAGCATAGGTGTCGAGCCTTGAATGCGTCCG
>JANXTU010000054.1 GCA_025352235.1 Fimbriiglobus sp. | reverse complement strand
TTGAACACCCCCAGATTTTGCGTGATCGTCGCGTCCGTCGCGTTACGGACGAAGAAAATCTGGCGGATGACTGGAGCGCCGTTGACATCGAACACGGCATTTTGTTGCCAGAGCTGCAATCCCCCGAAACTGTCGCCGGTGAAGCTGGCCGAGGCGGGATCGCCGGTGAGGATCGCCCCGGGGCCATATCTTTTCGGAGCGATCGGAGTGCCGACGATGTCGACGATGCCGTCGGTGTCATAGTAGGTCAGTGGGCTAGCGGTCGGGCTGACTGCGACTTGGCCGTTAGCTTGGGCCAAACCCCAACTGAGCGCGCCGTCGAACGCGTCGCTCAAGGTCGCGTTCACGGTGCCGCCGTTGGCCGTACTGACCGCTTGGGCCGCGAGCATACGCGCCTCGCTGAAGCCGAACGCCGAAGAAGTCGTGGCGTGATCCGCGTTGTTTTGTTCAAGCACATAGCCGGCAACTTCGAAATCGACGATGCTCGACCCAAAGCCGATGTTCGTGGCGGACGGATTTTCCCGGCGTTCCAGTTCTTCGACGCGCAATTTCGAGCGATTCAGTTTCATTTTGACATCTCTCCGGTTCCTGTTCGTTACGCTGGTCGAACTTTCTGTGCGACGAGAACATGCTAATATTTAGGTCCGTGGACGGAACCACAGCCAGCCGTCGTTCGTTAAATTTTTCCTATTGCGGTGTCAATTTTAACGATTGTAGACCCAGTCCGAACGATGGCGGTATTCTACCCTCGTCGCCAGCGCTAGGTGCGATCCCCGGATTGGCGATGTTCACGGGGACGAACGCGATCGGGAGACGCTGGGTCAGTGTCTGCGCAAGTCAACGCCGCGAAGTGGCTCGACGCCCGACCGAAACCCGAGAAATTATGCCCATCACCGGGGCGGGTTCGCGGTGCGCTCGAGCAAGCCGGCGGTCGCTTGGCCCGGCTTCACCGGCGGGAGCAGTTTCCGCAGTGTCTCCAATTCCGCGCCGGGGTTTTCGAATTGATCTTGCATGAATCGCGCGGTGATCGGGTTGACGATCAATCCGGATTCGGGCAACGGTTTCAACGATTCGATGCAACACCCATAGCGTTTGCGGCCGAAGCGGTAGGGGAACTCGAACGCGCGATCCGTCTGCCAGTTCAAACTGTCGGCGGGCGGTCGAGCGGCAATGCGATACTCCGGGGGCTTCTGCAAGCGGGCGAGTTCGACCCGCGCCAGCGGTCGCTCGGCCGCGTCCATCAAACCGATGCGGATGTCGCCGCGACCGCGGTGCAACAGGTGCCAGTAGGCGTGGATGCCCTCTTCCGCGTTCAATTCCCCTTGTTCGCTATCGCCGGCGATCCACGCGATGCGGGCGCCGGACGGGACCTCCTCTTCGATGTGGTGCACCACCGCCCAAAGCATCTTCGACCGCGTGGCCACTTTCTCTTGCCGACCGACCGACGCCACGACCAGCGCGATCATGCCGGCGGATAGGCCGACCCAACTGAGGCGCGTCCACACGGAAACGGGGACATTCAAGAAGTTCGTCAGCAGTAGGGCAAAACCGATGTCCAATCCCCAAACGGCCGGCATCGTGTAGCGCCCGCACATGATGTGCATCGGCAAATACACGGCGAATCCGCCGAGCAAGAGCAGAGCCGCGCAGGCGAGCGCCGGGGAATTGCGGACGATCGCCGCGCGACGCATCGACAGCGACGCCAGGATGAGCCCGAAGCCGGCGCCCAAGAAATCGAGGCCCGCGGCGCCTTTCAGCCATAGGGCGAACTGCTTCGCTTGATCCCACGACGGGCCGGGGGTTTCGTATTGTCCTTCGTGCCAATGGGATTGAAAATAGAAGAAGTGCCCGAGCGGGAGCAGCACCGGGATGGTGTAGGCGACGAGCGCGGCGCGGTGCGCGTGGATGCTCTCGCCCCATGTTTTTGCTTCGGGCCAAATCCGCAAGGCGAGCATCGCGGGGAGGATCGCGATGAAGACGTTCTTGCAACCGAGGGCCAGCAGCAAACCGACGATGGCGAGGAGGTCGATCCGCCACGGTGTCTCGGCCGTGGCGGCGCGGCGCGAAGCCCACAGCGCGAGCAGGGCGTAAGGCATGGCGACCCCCTCGGCCAGCGTTAGGCTCGTCCAAATTTCGTTACGGTAGGGGTTCCACATTGCCGCGGCGGTGGCCACGAGCGCCGCGATCGGGTGAGTTTTCAATTCCCGCAGCAGGGCCAGCAGCATCGTCCCGGCGAGGCCGCACCAAAGCAATCGGGCGAGCCGCCAGGCGCACGGATCGGCCCCGAAGAGATTGGCTTGCAGTTGCCAATGTGCCCAGACGACCGGGCGGAACGGCCCGAGGTGCTCGACATTCGCCGCGACTTTGTCCCACCACAATTCGACGTGCCCACGCGCCGTCAATCCCGGCGTCGGGTAGACCAGATTGCCGTCGTCCATGAAGTCGAACGGCGCGGCGAGCGTCGGCCAATAGCCGCAAGCGAACAGGAAGCCGGTGGCCAGCAGCCAAAGGGGGAACGGGCGATTGTGCGCGATCATCGGAAACGCCTCCCTGCGTTTTCCGAAGTCTACTCCGATCCGTTTCGCGGCGCGAAGGCCAAGTGCATCAGGGTGTAGCAACGATTCTTGGAGTTTGTTGAAATCTCGTTTGGCATTGGGCTTGCGCATCGGGTGTGGAAATGGGACAACGCATCGGTTCCACCATCCGGGAAGGAATCCCCCCAGGCGCTGCAGGGGACGGCGGGGGGCGTGTTGGCTTCCCCAGGTTCATAGCTCCAGCAGCCGCCGCTGCTGAGCCTGGTCGTTCGGCATCAGGAGTTTCGCGTGAACTTTCCGCATCTCCTGATCCACCCGCGTCGGAATCTCGACGCTCTGACCCACCTGCTCGGGAAGCTCACGGGCATCTTGGTGAGCGACCGCTGGGCCGTGTACGACGACTGGCCCGAGGAACAGTCTGGAATGTCGATCACCGCGTCTTTGCCGGTGCGGCTGAAATTGCTCGGATTCAGCCCCGTAACGGCTTCCCAATCCTCCTGCGTCACCTCGTACTTGCCGAGGTACAAATCCTGCTCGATCACGACCTCCGTTTCGCCCGGCTTGCCCGCCCCGCCGCCGAGCCAGCCCGTCCCCTTCGGCACCTTCACGAACTCCATGCCGATGCTGTTTTTGAAGGTTGCAGGTAAAGAGCTGGCCGAGTGCACAGTCGGCTTCGTCGGTTGAACGGCGGCAACCGAATTGTCTTTCGGTTGCGGCTCGGGGTTTCGGGAAAATAGGCCGGTCAGGATTGCAACGATTCCCGCGAGCAAACAGACGGCGATGCCCGAATATGCGAGCGTTTTACCAGATGGAATTTTGCGTTGGCGGGGCTTCACGTCGGGGATTTTGGCGACGCCTCGCACCCTGACGTGCGGGCCTGCCTGCGACTCGCTATCGGCGAGCAAGTCAGCAACTTCTTGGGCGGTCTGGAAGCGGTCCGCGGGATCCTTGGCGAGCAGTTTGTCGATGATCGCCACGAACCAATCGGGCCTTTCCGGGATGATTTCCTGAAGCGGCCGCGGGGTATCGTTGGCCACCCGCATGAGCACCGCGAGCGTCGTAGCGGCACGGTACGGCGGATGCCCGCAGGCCAAGGCATAGAGCACGCTGCCGAGGCTGAACAAATCGGCCCGCGGGTCGAGTTTCGCCCCCTTCGCTTGCTCCGGGGCCACGTACAGTGGCGTGCCGGTGATGGTGCCGCTCTGGCTCAAGCTCGCGTCGTCGGCGGTGCGGGCTAGGCCGAAGTCGGTGATCTTGACCTTCTGAACCACACCCTTTTCCAGCAGGATGTTGCCCGGCTTGATGTCGCGGTGAATCAGGCCCAGCGCGTGGGCGGCGGCCAACCCAGCGGCGATCTGCCGGCCGATGTGCAGCACCTCGGGGATGTCGATCGGCCCGGCTTCGTCCATCTTGTCTTGGAGGGTGAAGCCGTCCACGAATTCCATGACGATGTAAGGCAGCGGCTGCTCCTCGACGCTGTAAACCTGCACGACGTTCTCGTGCTTGATCGCGGCCACCGCCCGAGCCTCGCGGAGGAACCGCTTCCGCGGTGGTGAAGTCGCGGCGAGTTGCGGGCTGAGCACCTTGATGGCCACCAAGCGGTGGAGTTTCTCGTCGAAGGCTTTCAGCACCGTGCCGAAGCCGCCCTGCCCGAGGACTTGCATCACTTCGTAATGGCCGAGCGTGCCCAAAGAGCCGGGCTTGGTGGACGGCGTGAGGTACGCGAGATCGAACTGACTTTCGTTTTTCATTTCAGTGGTTTGGGTAACGTCCGGATTGTCCACCATCTGCCGGAGGACCGGAACATTGAGGAACTCGCCCGAACGTGCATCCGCCGCGAGCAAGGCATCCACTTGCTGGCGAAGCTTCGAGTTACCAGCGCAGGCTCGATCCAAGTACGTGGAACGTTCGACCGAGTCGGTGATGTCCAGAGCCGCGAGGAAAACGGTGCGTTCGTTCATGGCGTTTTGCTCCCCCAGGAGTATCGTTTGTAGCCCGGCCGTTCATTCCACAATAAGAAGTGCGTCGTCTGCGGCGAAACCGGGCCAAAAATTATCCGAGATTTCCGCCGGAGTCGCCGGTTGGCTCGATTTCCCGCCGCAACCAAGCTCGGGAAAATCTCCAAAGCCGCCCGGCCGTCCGCTGGGAGACCCCAAGGCTACGGGCCGCCTCGGGCAGCGTCAGCCCACCGAAGTAGAGAAGCTGTACCAACTCGGCCTCACGGGGATGAACGCCAGCCAACTTGGAAAGGGCCTCATCCAAGGCGAGTAGATCTTCCGCCGGTTCGGGCAGGGAGGGGGAAACGTCATCCAAGCCCAGTCGGATGAACTCGCCGCCGCGTTTCTGTCGATGCTTCCGTCGGGCGTTGTCGATTAAGATTCGCCGGATGGCGACCGACGCCGCAGCGAAGAAGTGCCCGCGGTGGTTCCAAGCTCCGGGATTCGCCCCGCCGACGAGTCGCAGATACGCCTCATGCACGAGGGCGGTGGGTTGCAGAGTTTGACCCGATGGCTCGTTCGCCAAATGTGCGGCGGCGAGCTTGCGCAATTCGTCGTACATAGCCGGCAGAAGGTCGGCGGCGGCCCGCCGTTTCCCTCCCGCTGCTGCTGCGAGCAATAATGTGACTTCGGACATGCCTGCAATATATTCGGGCATCGCGACAATTGCGAATCGCGGCCTGTACGCAAAAAACCGGCCGAAGAATCGGCCGGCTTCCGGTATTGTTCGACAAAAATCATCTCACCAAGCGAAGTGGCTGAAGGCCTTGTTGGCTTCGGCCATTTTCACCGTTTGCTCGCGTTTGGCCATCGCTTCGCCTTCGCGACGGGAGGCGGCGATCAGCTCGTCGGCGAGGCGCTGGAAGGTCGGCCGGCCGGCTTTACTGCGGATGGCGATCAGCAACCAGCGGATCGCGAGCGATTGCTGCCGCTGCGGCTTCACTTGCATCGGCACTTGGTAGTTGGCCCCGCCGACGCGGCGGGAGCGGACTTCGAGCGCCGGCTTCACGTTGTCGATGGCCGCCTTGAAGACTTCGATCGGGTCGGCGTCCGGGATCCGCTTCTTGATGAGATCCATGGCGTCGTAGACGATCCGCGTCGCGACCGACTTCTTGCCGTCGTGCATCAAGCAGTTGATGAACTTCGACAGCAACAGTGAATTGAACCGGACGTCCGGAACCATCTTGTCGTAGCTGGCGGTGCGTGCCTTCGTGCCCATATCTTGCAGTTCCAAGTTTCAAGTTTCAGAGTTTCAAGACAGCGTCATCAAGCCGAGATTCCGAGGTTGGTCCCAAAACGAAAGTTTTGAACTTGCAACCTGAAACTCAGAAACTTGAAACCGGCCGCGGTTACTTCCCGTCCGACTTCGCCCCGTACTTCGACCGGGCCTGTTTGCGATCCGTGACCGCTTGGCAGTCGAGCACACCGCGGACGATGTGGTAGCGCACGCCCGGCAAGTCGCGGACTTTGCCACCGCGGACGAGGACGATCGAGTGTTCTTGCAAGTTGTGGCCTTCGCCGCCGATGTAGGCCGTGACTTCCACGCCGCTCGACAACCGGACCCGGGCGACTTTCCGGAGGGCCGAGTTCGGCTTCTTCGGGGTCATCGTCTTGACCACGGTGCAGACGCCTCGCTTCTGCGGGCATCCTTCCATGGCGGGGTGCTTCGGCTTGGACCGCTGCGGCGTGCGGGGCTTCTTCACCAACTGGTTGATCGTCGGCATTCCGAACCTCGGGCGCTACTCGTACAAATAGGTGCCGCCACGCGGGAGTGCCGCGTATTGGGAACCTGTAATAAAGCAAAAGGGTGCCCACTCTGCTAGGGCACCTTGGAGAAAATTTCGGAAAACGCAGCGGACCCGCTTTGAATGCGGGTCCGCGCGACCCCAAGGTCCCCGCTCAATTATGCGCCGGAATGCTCGTGTAGCCTGGTTCCGCCGGCATGTTGATGCGGACTTCCGACTCGTGGTGCAGCTTGAAGCCGGTCCCGGCCGGGATCAAGTGGCCCAAGATTACGTTCTCTTTCAAACCGACGAGCAAGTCGACCTTGCTGGCGAGGGCCGATTCCGTGAGCACCTTCGTCGTTTCTTGGAACGACGCGGCGCTGATGAAACTATCCGACTGCACGGCCGCTTTCGTGATGCCGAGCAGTTGCACTTCGCTATCGGCCGGGGTCGGCGTTTCGAAGGTCGGCAGGCGCTTTTTGCCACCGCCGGCCGCGACCATGTTAGCACGCTCTTCGTCGTACGCTTCGCGGGTCACGATTTCGTGTTCGCGGAACGAGGTCTCACCGGGGCTGACGACCTTCACGCACTCCTCGACCAACCGACGGTTGATCTCGGCGAAGTTGAACTTGTCCATCACGAGGCCCGGCAGCAAACCGGTGTCGCCGGTCTTCTCGACCTTCACTTTGCGGAGCATCTGCGAGCAGATGATCTCGATGTGCTTGTCGTCGATGTCCACGCGCTGGGCGCGGTAAACGGCCTGCACTTCGCGGACGAGGTACTCCTGCACCGCCTCTTGGCCTTTGATCGCCAAGATGTCGTGCGGGACGAGTGGGCCGTACACCAATGGGTCGCCGGCCTTGACGTATTCGCCCGTTTGGACGCACTGCTGGGCACCCGCCGGGACTTGGTGTTCCTTCTCCGGGGCGCCCGTCGGCTTGCCGTCTTCGGTGACCGGTTCGACCCAAATGATCCGCTTGCCGCGCTTCTTGGTCGGGTCGAGGCGGACCTTCCCGGAGATGCTCGCCATGACGGCGGGGTTGCGCGGCCGGCGGGCTTCGAAGAGTTCGGTCACGCGGGGCAAACCCCCGGTGATGTCCTGCGTCTTCGATGCTTCCCGCGGTGTCTTGGCGATCAGCGTCCCGGCCGCGACTTCTTGGCCGTCCATCACCATGACGTTGGCGCGCTCGTGGATGAAGTAGGCCCGGAGGACGTTGCCGCGTTTGTCTTCGATGAGCACCTGCGGGTGCAAGTCTCCCTTGTGTTCCATGATCGTGAGACGCTCGATGCCCGAACTGGCGTCGCGTTCCCGGCGAAGGGTTTCCCCTTCGCGGATGTCTTGATACCGGACCTTGCCCGCATCTTCCGAGATGATCGGGATTGCGTTCGGATCCCAGCGGCACAGCGGCGTGCTCGGCGGGATTTCTTGGTTCTCGGCCACGAGCAATTCGGCACCGTTCGGCACGGCGTAGCGTTCGATCGGCTCGCGATCCTTCGGCCGCACAATGACGACTTCGCCGGTGCGGGCCAGAGCGATCCGCTGACCCTGTTCGTTGGTCGTCACCGTGATCCGCTCGAAGGTGACGATGCCGCCCTTCTTCGATTTCGATTCGCTTTCGGACGCGACCCGCTGGGCGGCCCCGCCCAAGTGGAACGTCCGCATCGTGAGCTGCGTCCCCGGTTCGCCAATGGACTGCGCGGCGATGATCCCCGCGGCCATGCCTTCCTCGACGAGCGAGCCGGTGGATAAATCCATCCCGTAGCAAAGCCGGCAGATACCGAGGGTCGCTTGGCACGTCATCGGGCTGCGCACCGTGACTTTGTCGATGCCGAGCTTCTCGAGCAAGCGGGCTTTATCCGGCGTGAACATTTCGTTCTCGTCGACAATCTTGTCGCCCGTCTGCGGGTGGACGATGGAGTTGCGGCTGACACGCCCGCGGATGGCGTCGTACAGCGGGCGATCGACTTCGTCGCCCTTGTACATGATCCCCTTCGTGACGCCTTGTGTTGTGCCGCAGTCGTACTGCGTCAGCACCACGTTCTGGGCCACGTCGGCGAGCTTGCGCGTCAGGTAACCAGAGTCGGCGGTCTTGAGCGCGGTGTCGGCCAGACCTTTCCGGGCCCCGTGCGTCGAGCTGAAATATTCCAGCACCGTCAGCCCTTCGCGGAAGTTCGACTTGATCGGCGTCTCGATGATTTCGCCCGACGGCTTGGCCATGAGGCCCCGCAACCCGGCGAGTTGGCGGATCTGCTCTTGGCCCCCGCGGGCGCCTGAGATGCTCATCAGGTAAACGGGGTTCAGGTATGGCACCACCTTGCCCGATTCGTCCGGCCGGCGGTCGTGGGCGAGGTCGTACATCAACTGCTTGGTGATCGCTTCGCGGGCGCCGTTCCAGTTGTCGATCGTCTTGTTGTAGCGCTCCGAGTCGGTGATGATTCCCTTCTCGTACTGCTTGCGGAGCTTCTCGACTTCTTTATCGCGCGCCTTCAGTTCGGCCTCCTTCATATCGGGCGTGCGCAAGTCGCTCGCGGCGAAGCTGAGGCCCGACTTCGTCGATTCCTTGAAGCCGATTTCCTTCATCTTGTCGAGCAGCTTGATCGTCTCGCGGCGGCCGAGGATCTGATAGCAGTCGGCGATGATCCGGCTGAGGTACTTGGTGCCGAGAGCGAGGTCGTAGAAGGCCATCTTCTCGTGGAGGATGTCGTTGAAGATCACGCGGCCGACGGTCGTGCGGACGAGGCCTTTTTTGCTCGGGATTTCTTCGGGCTTGCTGGCGCCGCGTTCGTCTTTCACTTCGCTGATGATCTTCTTGTCGAGGGGCAAACGCACCTGGATGCGGGCGTGGATGCCGAGCTTTCCTTCGGCGTAGGCTTGGTAGACTTCCATCTGCGAGTGGAAGGTCATGCCGTCGCCTTTTTCGATCTTTTCGCCCTCTTCGCCGCGGGCCGCCGTGAGCCAGTAGCAGCCCATCACGATGTCTTGCGACGGCGTAATGATCGGGTTGCCGTTGGCCGGGCTGAAGATGTTGTTCGTCGACATCATCAGAACGTAGGATTCGACCTGCGCTTCGATCGACAGTGGTAGGTGGACGGCCATTTGGTCGCCGTCGAAGTCGGCGTTGAAGCCTTTGCACACCAGCGGGTGGATGCGGATGGCGTTGCCTTCGATCAGCACCGGCTCGAAGGCCTGGATACCCATCCGGTGGAGCGTCGGGGCCCGGTTGAGCAGCACCGGGTGGTTCTTCGTCACTTCTTCGAGGATGTCCCAGACGACGTCGTCTTTGCGTTCGAGCATCTTCTTCGCGGACTTGATCGTGTCGGCGTGGCCGAGCTCTTTCAAGCGGCGGATAATGAACGGCTGATAGAGTTCGAGGGCGATCTTCTTCGGCAGGCCGCACTGGTGCAAGCGCAGTTCGGGGCCGACAACGATGACCGAGCGGGCCGAGTAATCGACCCGTTTACCGAGGAGGTTTTCGCGGAAGCGGCCCTGCTTACCCTTGATCATGTCGGTCAGCGACTTCAACGGGCGGTTGCTGGAGCCGAGCACCGGGCGCTTGCAGCGGTTGTTGTCAAAGAGCGCGTCGACGGATTGCTGGAGCATCCGCTTTTCGTTCTTGATGATGACTTCCGGAGCGTTCAAATCGACGAGCTTTTTCAGCCGGTTGTTGCGGTTGATGATGCGGCGATAGAGGTCGTTCAAATCCGACGTAGCGAAGTTGCCGCTGTCGAGCAGCACGAGGGGCCGGAGGTCCGGCGGGATGACCGGGATGCACTCGAGGACCATCCACTCGCATTTGTTGCTGCTATCCCGCAGGGCTTCGACCGTCTTGAGGCGTTTGACGAGTTCCTTCAACCGCTGCTTGCTGGCCTTCTCGCCGCGCTTCATTTCGGTTTCGAGGCGCTCGCGCAGGCTCGCCGAAAGCTCGACGAGATTGAGTTTTTCGAGCAGCTTCTTGACCGCTTCGGCGCCCATATCGACTTCGAAGGTGTCGCCGAATTCTTCTCGCTTCTTTTTGAACTCGTCTTCGGTCAGGAGTTGCTTTTCCTTTAGCCCCGTGACTTCCGCATTGCCCGGATCGGTGACGACGTAATCTTGGAAGTAAATGATCTTTTCCATGCTGCTGGTTTTCATGTCCAGCAGGGTGCCCAGGCGGCTCGGCATCGCTTTGAAGAACCAGATGTGGACGACCGGCGCGGCCAGCTCGATGTGACCCATGCGCTTGCGGCGGACGCGGCTGTGCGTCACTTTCACGCCGCAGCGGTCGCAGATCATCCCTTTGAATTTCATGCCGCGGTATTTGCCGCAGGTGCATTCCCAGTCCTTTTCCGGCCCGAAGATGCGTTCGCAGAACAGCCCGTCTTTTTCGGGGCGGTAAGTGCGGTAGTTGATGGTTTCTGGCTTCTTGACTTCGCCGAAGCTCCACGAGCGGATGTCGTGCGGGCTGGCGAGGCTGATGCGCACGGCCCCGTAGTCGTTGATGCGGTCGTAGTTCCCGGTCTCGGCGGCGCTGGCGGCGGAGGCTGTCGCGGTGCTCATATGTCGGCTCCAAGCAGGAGTGTGTCATTCGGAAAAGAATTCGTTTGCCGCGAGTTCACGAGCGCTTCAAAACTCGCTCGTGAACTCGCGGCAAACCGCTCGATCAAACCCGTTTCTTCTCCAACTGCATGTTCAAACCAAGGCCGCGGATTTCGTGGGTCAACACGTCGAAGCTCGCGGGGGTTCCGGCTTCGAGGGTGTTCTCCCCCTTCACCATGCTCTCGTAGATCTTCGTGCGGCCTTCGACATCGTCCGACTTCACCGTCAGCAGTTCTTGAAGAATGAACGCGGCCCCGTAAGCCTCGAGCGCCCAGACTTCCATTTCGCCGAAGCGCTGGCCCCCGAAGCGGGCCTTACCACCCAACGGTTGCTGCGTGATGAGCGAGTACGGCCCCGTGGCGCGGGCGTGAACTTTGTCGTCGACCAAGTGGTGCAACTTGAGCATGTAGAGATAACCGACCGTTACCGATTGCTCGAAGCGCTCGCCGGTGCGGCCGTCGTACAGGATGCTCTTGGCCGTTTCGTTGAGGCCCGCTTCCTTGAAGGTCTTTTTGATTTCCTCTTCGGTCGCCCCGTCGAACACTGGCGTGATCGCCTTGAAGCCGAGCTTGCTGGCGGCGTAGCCCAAGTGCGTTTCCAAAATCTGGCCAACGTTCATCCGGCTCGGCACCCCGAGCGGGTTGAGGAGGATGTCGACCGGCGTGCCGTCTTTGAGGAACGGCATATCTTCTTCGGGCATCACCTTCGAGATGACCCCCTTGTTGCCGTGTCGGCCGGCCATCTTGTCGCCAACGGAGATGACCCGCTTGGTGGCGATGTAGACCTTGACCATCTGCTGGACGCCGCTCGGCAATTCGTCCCCGCGCTTCAGCGAGTTCGACTTTCGCTCCTGTTCATCAATGAAGAAATGGATCCGCTCCCAGTGGCGGGCGTAGATCTTGTTCACTTGCTTGAGTTTGTCCGGGGTGCGGACGTCGAGCGTATCGCGGTTGAAGGCACGGGCTTGCTCAGCGACGACGCGGTCGTCTTTGTCGGTGCCGAGGATTTTGCCCGTGTTCGGGTCTTTCAGTTCCTTCTTCTCGATGACCTCGCCGAGAGCGTCGATGAACTCACGGAACTGACCGGCGATCTTCTCGGCGTATTCCGTTTCAATCCGCTTCTCTTCCTTAGCGAGATCCTTGCGTTCGTCTTCGGTCATGCTGGCCCGGCGGCTGAAGCGCTGGGTCTGAATGACGACGCCTTCGACACCCGACGGCACTTCGAGGCTGTCGTTCTTCACGTCTTCCCCGGCCCGGCCGAAGATGGCGTGGAGGAGTTTTTCTTCCGGTGTCAGTTCGCTGCGGCTCTTCGGCGAGACCTTGCCCACGAGGATGTCGCCGGGCTTGACAAACGTCCCGACCCGGACGATGCCTTGTTCGTCGAGGCTACCCAGTGCCTTCGGCGACACGTTCGGGATGTCTCGCGTGAATTCTTCTTTGCCGAGCTTCGTCTCGCGGATCTCGATGTCGAACTCTTCGATGTGGATCGACGTGTAAGTGTCGTTCTTCACGAGGCGTTCGCTGATGATGATCGCGTCTTCGAAGTTGTACCCCTCCCAAGACATGAACGCGACGAGCACGTTCCGGCCGAGGGCGAGTTCGCCTTGGTGCGTCGCGGCCCCGTCGGCAAGGATCGTGTTCTTCTTGACCTTCTGCCCCATCGTGACGATCGGGCGCTGGTTCAAGCAGGTACGCTCGTTCAAGCCGTGGAACTTGCGCAGCACGTATTCGCGGACGATCTTGTCTTTCTCTTCGATTTTGATGCGGGCCGCGTCGACGTAGACGACCGTCCCTTCTTCCTGGGCTTTCACGAGCATCCCGGAGTGGCGGGCGACTTCTTTTTCGAGGCCCGTCGCCACGATCGGCGGTTCGGTCACGAGCAACGGCACCGCTTGCCGCTGCATGTTCGACCCCATGAGCGCGCGGTTGGCGTCGTCGTGTTCGAGGAACGGGATCAACCCGGCCGAGACGCCGACCATCTGCTTGGGCGACACGTCGAGGTAGTTGATATTCTTGGCGTCGATGGAGGTCAGTTCCCCACTCGACCGGCCGTTGACGCGGGCCACGGAGATCCTGCCGTTCTCGACGTCGGTGTCGGCCGGCGCGAGTTGCAGGTGCGATTCTTCATCGGCCCGCAGTTTCACCACGTCTTCGTGGAGTTTCCCGTCGGTGACCTTGCGGTACGGCGTGATCAGGAAGCCGTACTCGTCGATTTCGGCGAAGATCGAGAGCGACGAAATCAGGCCGATGTTCGTCCCTTCCGGGGTTTCGATCGGGCAAATGCGGCCGTAGTGGCTGATGTGCACGTCGCGGACTTCGAAGCCAGCGCGCTTGCGGTTCAAGCCCCCTGGCCCGAGCGCCGAGAGGCGCCGCTCGTGCGTCAGTTGGGCCAGCGGATTCGTCTGGTCGACGACCTGACTGAGTTCGGACCGGCCGAAGAAGTACTCGATGGCCGCGCTCACCGACTTCGGGTTGATGAGCGTGCGCGGCGACATGTCGGCCGCCTCTTTGATGGCCATGCGCTCTTGCACGGTGCGGCGGAGCTTCAAGAACCCTTTGCGGAGTTCGTCCGCGGCCAGTTCGTCGATGGTCCGCAAACGCCGGTTACCGAGGTGGTCGATATCGTCCACGCCAACGCCCGGCTTTTTCGCGCGGAGGTCAAGCAAGTATTTGATGGCGTTGACGAAGTCCACGGCCCGCAGGGTCATTTCCGTTTCGGGAACGTTCTGATCGAACTTCCGGTTGATGCGGAAACGGCCGACGCGGCCGAGGCGGTAGCGGTTCTGGTCGGCGAACTTCTCTTTGAACAGTTCGCGAGCCTTCTCGAGTTGCGCCGGGTTACCGGGACGGAGCCGTTGGTAAATCTTCAGCAAGGCCGATTCATGCGAGTCGGTGCCGTCTTCGATCATGGACGTCAAGATCAGCGTGTCCTTCGGCGGCGCGAGGACTTCGAGTTCCTTCAAGTGCGTCGTCGAAATCTTATCGACTGCCGCGAGGGTGAAAGGCTTACCGGCGTCGACGTAAATTTCGCCCGTTTCAGGGTCGATCACGTCGTCGACAGCGATCATCGGCAACACGAGCTTTTCCGGGTCGCCGGCGAGCCGGGCGCGGGCCACCGGATCTTTGAGCTTCATCATTTCAGTCGGGTAGAACTCGCGGATCAAGTTCGCCGTCTGGCCGTATTGCGGATCCATCGCCCGCAAGAGAGTGAGTGCGCTGAACTTGCCCGACTGGTCAATGCGGACGCCGAGGGTGTCTTTCTTCGTGACGTTGATTTCGATCCAGCTCCCGCGCTCGGGGATCACCCGGCACGAGTGGAGATCCTTATCGCCTTCGCGCTCGACCACGAAATCGACGCCGGGCGAACGGTGGAGCTGCGACACGACGACGCGCTCGGCCCCGTTGATGATGAACTCGCCGCCGCCGATCATGATGGGCATGTCGCCCAAGAATACTTCTTCTTCCTTGGCGGTGCCGTCGGCTTGGCGCAACCGCAGCCAAACGCGGAACGGCCGGCCGTACGTCAGGCGAAGTTGCCGGCATTCATCCGGGTCGTACCGGGGTTTGCCAAGTTCGTACTTGACGTATTCGAGGGAGTTTTTCTTGTCGTAGCTCTCGATCGGGAAGATCTCGCGAAGCACCCCTTCGAGGCCGGTGGGCGTCCGTTTATCGTACGGGACTTGGAGTTGCAGGAATCGGTCGTACGACCGCGTTTGGATGTCGGTCAACGGCGGCACGGGAGATGCGTCGCCATACCGGTCGAAACGGCGTTCTTTGTCGGGGTAAATAATGCGGACGGCGGGAATAGTCACGGGATCGATCCTTCCCAAAAACGAACCGGAAGCATTTTCGCGAAAGCGGACCGTTGCGATTGCGGCAACGGGGCTTGCGAAAGCGAACGGGGTACGTTATTGATTGTGGGTGGATAGTGGAGCGGGTCGGGAGGCGGCGGGTTCACAACCCCGGGCCGGCGAAATTCCGAGCGTGCGTGAGAAATCCGACCGGGCGAACCCAGCCGGCAAACGGCACGGCGATAAGACCACAGACAAAAGCGAGTGGGCAGCGAACATTTTCACCACTGGCGTTGCGGAGGTCGGGCGACTAATATTTCGAGAAGCGACATCCCGCAGGAGTGATTCGGTTCCGAAACTGCGCCCATCCGTCCGAGAAATCCAGAATCTTTCCGCATTATTTAAAATAACAGAAGAAAACCCGATGTCAATAGGTTGACCTCGGGTTTTTCCAGTTTTTTTCGAGCCGGCCATTTAGACTGGCTTGATCGTCGCTTTGCCACCGGCTTCGTCCAGCTTCTTCTTGACTTCTTCCGCCGTCTTCTTGTCGGCGTTTTCCTTGATGATTTTCGGCGCGCCTTCGACGGTCGCCTTCGCTTCGGCCAAACCTTGGCCGGTCAGTTCGCGGACGGTCTTGATGACGTTGATCTTCTTGGCCGGATCGACGCTTTCCAAGATCACGTTGAACTCGGTCGGCTCTTCGATTTTTGCAGCCGGGGCAGCTGGCCCGGCCGGTCCTGCGAAACCGCCGCCGCCCGCGGCCGGTTCGATCCCCTTTTCTTTGAGCAAGTTCTTGAGTTCGACTGCCTCGAGGAGGGTCAACTTGACGAGCGATTCGGCCAGTTCTGCAACGGATGCCATGGGACGTTACCTTTCGAGAATGAGCGCCGGGTGAAGCGGTCCGGCAGGAGCGTAATAGCTTTTCAGTATCGCACGTCGGCCACGGGCCGCGGGTGGAGTCGTTCGGTCATTAAGCGGCCGGGGCGGATTCGGGTGCCGCCGCGGTCTCTTTGGCTTTTTCTTCGATGGCCGTGAGCAAGTTGACCACGGTCGCACCGGGGCCGGTGATCGAGGCCGCGAGCGTCGCCCCCGGGCCGAGGATGGCTTGCAGGACTTCGCCGATGGCTTCCAGCCGCGTCGGCATCGTCTTGGCGATCTCGAGCGTCGTCGCGGCGCCGTCCGCCACGGCACCTTTGACTTTGTACTTCTCAGGCGATTTCGGATCCTTCCGCGATTCTTTGACGGCGGTATCGACGTTGGTCGCCAGCGATTTCACGCTGTCGGCGCCCCAGCAGAGCATCGTCGGGCCGGCCCAGCAAGTTTCCTTCACGTTCAAACCGAGTTCGGTGAAGATCTTTTTGGCGTAGCTGTTCTTCACGAGCTTGACGCGGATTTTGTTGCCGCGGAGCTTCTTGCGGAATTCGTATTCGGTGGCGGAGTCGACCTTGACCGGCTCCAACAGAACGTAGTCTTTGACGCCCTGAAAGGTCGCGCGGAGTGCGTCCAACTCCAATTGTTTGACGGCCTTGCTCATAGCGGAGAACCCCGGCTAACCGCACGGCCGGGCCGGGCGGGGATGTTCGATGGAAAAATTTAAGCGATGATCGGCAGGCCGGGCGACATCGTCGCCGACAGAACCAAACCGTTGATGTAGTTCCCTTTGATGCCCGAGGGCTTGGCCCCGCGGACCGCTTCGATGAAGGCGTGCACATTCTCGACGAGCTTGACTTCGTCGAACGACATCTTGCCGACGCCCGCATGGATTTGCCCGGTCTTATCCGAGCGGTATTCCACCTTGCCGGCCTTGAACTCGCGGACGACCCCGGCGAGGTCGCCGGTCATCGTCACGACGGTCCCGGCCTTCGGCGTCGGCATCAGGCCGCGCGGCCCGAGCACCTTCCCGAGGCGGGATACTTGCGGCATCATGTCTTGGGTGCAGATGGCCACGTCGAAGTCGAGGAAGTTTTCCTTCTGAACCTTTTCGACGAGATCCGACCCGCCGGCGTAGTCGGCCCCGGCCGCTTTGGCTTTGGCGACGTTGTCCCCTTGGCAGAACACGGCGACGCGGACCGACTTGCCGATGCCGTGCGGCAGGGCCACCGTACCCCGGACCGTTTGGTCCGATTGCGTCGGGTCGATGCCGAGGTTGATGTGGATTTCGACCGTCTCGTCGAATTTGGCCCTCTTCAACTGCTTCAGCAAGGTTACGGCCTGCTTGAGCGGCAGCGTACCGGCGTCCGTCACCTTCTTCTCCGTGTTGCGGAGGAGATTGCGCAGTTTCTTGCCGCGGTGCGGGGCGACGCCGGGCCGCTTCTTCTTCTTGGGGGCTTCGGCCAATTCCGATTTCGCCGCCGGCTTACCGGCTCCGGTCGCCTCAGCCTTCGGCACTTCCGCCACCGGCACAACAGCGGGGGTCTCTTTCTCGTCGGCCATACAAACTCCTGTTGGCGGGCGGCATCTCACCGGGGTGAAGCCGGCCCTCCCACTCGCTCGAACGAGTGGTGCGGGAGACAATCGAATCGATCGTCGGGGTATTCGGAACTCAGTCGACGACGGTCAGACCCATGCTGCGGGCCGTGCCGGCGATGATACTGGCGGCGTGGTCGACATCGCGGGCGTTCAGGTCGTTGAGCTTTTTCGCGGCGATGTCGTGCAGTTGCTTCTTGGTCACCGTGAAGCCTTTATACTTGCCGGACTTCTTCGCGTCGGCCGGGATCACGTCGCCGCCCTTTTTCTTTTCGGGCGGGATCTTCGCGGCGAGCTTCAACAGAATCGCCGCGGGGGGCGACTTGATTTTGAATTCGAAGCTGCGGTCGCTGTACACGGTGATGATCACCGGTAGCATCAAGCCCTTCGTCTCGGGGGCGTTGGTGCGGTCGTTGAACTGCTTCACGAACATGCCGATGTTCACGCCGTGCTGGCCGAGGGCCGGGCCCACCGGCGGGGCCGGGGTCGCGGTGCCACCCGGGCACTGGAGCTTCACTTGCGCGGTTACTTGCTTAGCCATGACAATACCTTTTCATCGTCTCAAAACGAATTCTCTCCGGACAGCCGGAGAGAATCGTGAACACCTGACTATAGCGGCCACTCGGACTTCGGGTAGAGCGCTGCGAAAAATTTCTATGACCGCAGACCTACCGTCGCGATCGACATCATCTCAAAGGTTTCTTCTTTGCCGGTACTGGCGGCGGATGTTTCTCCCGGAGCCGGGCAAAGGCGGGGCCTTGCAGGATCGGGCCGAGGTCAGGGTCGGAATACGCTTGGTGAACCAGCCACATTTGTTCGGTCATCGCAATCGATCAAAAATACTTCGGCCTCTTCGCTATTTTGGCCGGCGGCGAGCACGAGCGCCTGCAATAACGGCATTGGATACTCTTCACCCTTCAGATACTCGGTGGCCGCGGCGGGGTCTTTGGCCTTCGTTTAACTGCGGATGAGCCAGTCGAGCACTTGGTAACGGTAAGGGGTACAGCCGCCCGTTTCAATCCCGTCCAAATACGTTTTCATCTCGGCGGCGCAGCGCGGATAATCCTTCACGAGCCAGTGCATTTCGCCGCGCCAGTACGCCCCCGTCGCGAATTTCGGTTCGGCTTTTTCGCGTGCGGCCAACAGTAGGTTGAGTTCTCGGTCCTTCTTCCCTTCCACGCATTCCTGGGCGAGTTCGTCAAAGGTCCGCGCGTCCGGGAACCGTGCGTAAGCCGATACGGTTTGTCCGAGGTGGACCTTGGCCAGCAACCATTCCCGGCGACCTTCGTTGTAACCGGATCGGTAAACGTTCAACCCGTCGGCGTCCGGTTTCACGCGGTCGAGGAAGGTTTTGGTGTTCTTATCGGCCCCGGCGTGGTCGTCGTCGCGGTTCTGGAGTTTCGCCTTGTACAGCGGCACCCAGACATCGTCCGCGTGGGCTTTGGCGTGGCGGTCGAGCAAATCTCGGGATTTCTCGTCGATGTCTGCGGGGATTTCAAACCCCTCGTCCCCACGGCCGACGAGTCGGTAATACCACGACTGCGACGCCTGGCGGAAGGCCTCGGATTGTTCCTCCGCGGGAACGGCGTCGTAGGCTTCGCCTTGGAGTTTCTTGAACGAACTCGCTTGGAGGAAATCGGCCGTGAGTTTCGCGCGCGGCTCGCCCTTCAACTTGGGCCACACCTCGCGGTACACGTCGGTCGCGGCGCGGGCGGCGTCTTGCATCATCAGCACGCGGACCAAGTGCCGAGCGGCGGATTCGTCGTCCGGGAAGCGTTTGCGGTGCGCGCGGGCCAACAATTCAAAGGTGTTCCAATCGTCGTACAGGCCGTCGTCGACCAGGCGGTGGAAGAGCAGTCGGTACGATTTGAAATCGGCGACCCGCTTGATGAAGCCCCATTTTTGGTTGTCCGGGGTCGCCTTACGCAGGCCGTGGAGCGCGACGATTTGATTCGGATCGAGCTTCAAGGCTTGCTCGAACAACTCGCGGGCTTTCTCCGGTTCTTCCAACCCGGCCTGCTCGACGCCGGCCCAAGCGAGGGCGTCGGCATCCGGGCCGGTTTGCTCTTGGTAGCGCCGGGCGAGCTCGGCGATGTCGCCCCACTGGCGGTTCTGGGCCTGCAACCGCATTTGCAGCATCAGCGCCGGTAGGTGCGTGCGATCCCGATTCAAGACGGCCTCAAGCCGGTCGAAGGTCGGGACATCATCGTCGCCTTAGGCGATGTCGTAGCGTGCTTCGGCGAGTTCGTATACGTTTTCGAAGTCGGCAAACTCGGCGGCCTGGGCGCGGGCGGCGATGTCGAGCTGTTTGCGGGCCTCGTCGTATTTCTTCTCGTCCATAGCCCGGTGGGCGTCGGCCAAGCTCCGCAAGCCCGTCAGCCGGCGGTAGCGGCCCGCGTCCGCGCTGTGCGAGACCAAACTCAGTGCGACGTCGAATGCCGAACTCAACCCCGTGTTCAGGTCGGTCCAATGGACGATGGCGAAGGTCCGTGCGAACGACTTGGGGTCGGCCGGATCGAAAAACTTGGAATCCAAGCGCCAGAGCATTTTGATCCGCGAGCCGTCCGGCTTCGTCGTCGAAGTGATGACCTCGAACGCGTTCGGCGCCAGTTGGTTCACGCGGTGGACGGCGAAGTCGTTCCAGTCCCAGGCGCGCCACGCGGATCGTGCCTGCCGGAGCGCCGTCGTGAGCGCGGTCGTTTCGCCGGAGGGCGGGGCCGGAACAACCGGCAGGCCGTCCGCGTTGAAGTTACGGAAGGTCAAGCCGGCGGGGAGCATCTCGTTGGCGTCGGCGAGCACGGCCGCCGTGTCGATCCACGGTTCCGCCGCGGCGTTCTTTTGCCGCAGCGCTTTCCCGAACGCCCCGAAGAACAGGCGAATTTCGAGCTGAGCGACGGGGTCCGCTTCGGCCGTCGCCCCCGGCCCTGGAGGAAGAACTCCCGCCGGCCGAATCAGCGCGACGGGCGGGCCGTAGGGGGCAACCCGGCTGGAACGGTACCCGTACGGATTCGGTTTCACACCGCTCCAGTGGGTGTGCCAACGATTCTTGGAGTCGTCATTCCAGCGTGAACCCACCCACCCTATCGTGGAATGACGTCCGACTTTCGGAACGACTTAGGCGCAGCAAGGAGTTACGTCCGATTTCAGGTGCCTCCCTTGGCTTGGATTCCCAAGTCATTCCCCCGTGGCTCCAACAATTGTTGCCACACCCAAAAAACGAGAGAAGCCCCCCGAGATGGCCAGCAGTAATAGGTATTCTCAGCGCAGTCTGGGTTGACACTGCTCCGCGAAAAGTGGCTGGGCTCGCCCGGGACTGGCGGAACTTGTCCGAGGCGAGCGGAGAAAGTCGCTTTTCGCTCCGCGAAAAGTAGCTGGGCTCGCCCGAGGTGTGGAACGCGAGTGCTGGCCTCAACCACTTTTCGCGAGTGC
>JANXTU010000030.1 GCA_025352235.1 Fimbriiglobus sp. | reverse complement strand
GGCGGCGACTCCGGCCGGGAGGGGGAAGCGCTTGTCGCGCCGCCCTTTGGTGGTGTAGTCGAGCTCCGGCACGTTGGGCACGAGCAACCAGTCGTCGAGCAGGTGCTCGCGGAAGAGGAAACGGGGTTCGGCAGCGCGGAGGCCGAAGCAGACGATCGGCACGAAGATCCCGAACTCGAACTCGTCGCAGGCGCGGAGGAAGTCCGCCGCCATCGCCATCGTGATGTCGGGTTCCGCCAAGGGATCACCGCGAAGAAGTGGACGATTGCTGCCGCTGTGCAGGAAGGGATTCTTGAAGCCCTCCGGCAGTAGGCCGCCGCGGTCGCCATCGCTCGCCCACGCGTAGAGGGCGCGGACGGTGTCGACCACGATCCCTTGGCCGCGCATCCGTTTGCACGGTGCTCCCGGACGGCCGTTCCCGCGGATGGCCCGCTCCTGCAGGAAGGCGGTGAAGGCGAGCCGGAACTCGCGATCGGCCGAAGCGGCCATCGGAAAGGTCTTGGCGATTTCGGGCGCCGCGGTGAAGGCCAGATAGTGATCCAACGCCGTCCGGTAGCGCTCGGCGGTTTGCGGGGCGACTTCGCCGGCGGACGCTCGACGTCGGAGATCTTCCAGGAATCGATCGGCGAGTTCGTGATGGCCGATGTGCCGGTGCTTGCCGATGCCGGCGGTCTTGCGGTTGACGATCCGGGTATCGATCTCTCGGGCTTTCACCAAGGCTGCAAGCAAGTCGCCGTCGACGCGTTCGGAAAGGCTTTTTCCCGCGCCCGGATCCCACCAGCTGATGATATAATGCCCACCGCGGCGGTAAATGCGAACCTTCTTGGGCTGGGCAATTCCCGCGGGGAAGTCGTCGAGACGCTCCCAACGATGCTTGGCACCGTAGAGGACTGTCCACGGAGGATCAGACCGGTTGCCGATTTTCGTCCGCATCGCCATGCCTCACGCGATTCGGCAGATCGCCGCATCGACTGTGGCATTGTGATTCCGAGCAGTCACACGGGGGTAACAGGGTGTGACCGCTGTGAAATCCTGGAGGTTTGTCCATGGCAGACGATCAAAGCCCCGCGATCACCGAGGTTGAAAATTCCCTCGCTGTCATCGAAGAGTGCAAAACATCCTCGGCAACCGACGTGGACAAATCCCGTACGGCAAGCGGGATGGATAGCGTTGGTGCCGCTTTGATTCATCCCCCCGAACTCGAAAAAAAACCTGCAAAAAAGGTCGATCTTGTCAAAGAAAGATGGTTACGCGTTCGGGCTATGGCGTACAGCCATATGAGCACACAGCACCTACTGCCTTTCTTCACGGATAGAGAGAAACGGGCTCTCGCCGAAGACATCGACAAGCTATCACCCTTGGCGCTGTGGCAGAAAGTCCGTGGCGGTAGCGACAGACAAGCCGCCATCGGGATTAGCGTGGCGATCGGAGAGTTCCACTACTTAGTCGGTGCCGACCTGCTCAAGCAATTCGGGGAGACCCCCTACGCACCTCCCAGCGACCGCGGCCCAGCTCTGGAAGACGCCATTGAGGAGGGCGGGCTCGTCATCGTCGAAGGCCTGCGCGATGTGTACTGGAAAACAAACTCGCTCGACATCGATTGGTTCAAGAAAAAGCAATCGTGGTCGTTCCTCCTTCAGCTGGCGAGCAAAGCGCTTCGTAATTTCCCCTTGGCCGCCAACGAATTCCTCGGGGATAATTGCCTCAAGCCAGATTCCATCAAGACCGTCAAATTGAGATTGGTGAAGCTCGAGGGATTGCCCGAAGATTTGAAGGCGCTGATCGTCCCTTCGGGAGCCAGGCAGTATCGGCTGAATCTCCAGCCTGCAAAAATACGCATCTTCTCTGAACAACACCAAGTGGGCGAAGGCCGGCAGGAATGAGCAACACTCTGCCTGGTTCTCTTTTCAGTTCACTTGCGATCCGGCCTCGACCTTGGTTCTTCGTCTCAAGTCTTTGATTTCGGATCCACAACGATTTGCCCGCGCTGCACCGCTTTCTCCCTTTCCCAATCTCAAAAAATCTCGGCGGTCACACGGCGTGACGGGGGTGTGACCGCGTGGCGGTATCAATAATGCCAGACCGCCACGCCCGACGTGGCCCTCCGGCCTCCGGACGAGATATCCGATGCACCCGAAGTCGGCCGTTCCCAACGCGATTCCCATCCACGCCGTATAGACGGGGACATGGGTGACACTGTTCGGGGACATGGGTGACAGGTGGGCTGGTAGAGCCTATTTCACAACAGTTTATTGAGTGCGATGAAGGCGCAGGCGAGGGAGACGAATCCGTCGAAGCGTTGGATGGATCGTTCGAAGCGGGTGACGGTGCGGCGGTAGCTGTGGAGCCAGGCGAAGGTGCGTTCGACCTTCCCGCGGCGTTGGTAGCGGCGCATCTTGCGGCCGTCGTTGGTCGGTGCGGCGGTGCGGTTCTTGCGGTGCGGTTCTTGCGGTGCGGGGCGATGAGGTCGATGCCCGGCTCGGCGAGCGTCGCGCGGAGAGGGTCGGAATCGTAGGCGCGGTCGGCGATCCGGGGCATCCGCTCGGGCAGACGGATCGATGGGGGAATGCTGGCGAGGGTCGGTTCGAGGAGGTGGACTTCGGCAACGCTGGCCGAGTCGGTGAAGGCGGCCAAGGGGATGCCTTGGGCATCGATCACGATCTCAATTTTGGTGCCGACCCCACATTTGGTAGGGCCGATGCAGTCCCCCCTTTTCGCGCCTCCGCGAAGGTGGCATCGGCGAAGAACTCGGAGGTGTCGAGCAGCCCGGCGTCTTGGAGCTCCTCCAGGACGATGGCGTGGACGCGGGGCCAGAGGCCCAGTTTGGTCCAGAGATCGAAGCGGCGTTTGTCGCTCCCGGCGATGATCTCGCCGTCTCGGGCGTCGTTGATGGCGTCGGCGACGCGGCCGAGCATCGCCTCCAGTTGCTCCCGCATCCCGGCCACATAGGCCGCGCGGTCGAGTTTGGGCATCGGTTTCATAATGCGCCTCAGACAGGGGTTGCGAACACAAAACCCTATTTTGACCACCACAACTCCAATGCGCCAGAAAAATTTGCCAGACCCACCGGGGGGGTCTGGCAAATCTTTCTGGCAGTCGGCAAAAGCTGCACTTTCTGCGGTTGGTGAGACCTCACCCCCCGGCCCCCTCTCCGAAGCGGAGAGGGGGAGCCCGACCAGCGAAACTCGATTGAGTTTCGGGTAGCAAGAGTCACCCCCTCTCCGCTTCGGAGAGGGGGCCGGGGGGGTGAGGTCTCCGTTGGAATTTCAAGCGGTTCAAATACTGCCAGAAAGTTTT
>JANXTU010000104.1 GCA_025352235.1 Fimbriiglobus sp. | reverse complement strand
GTAACGCTGCGATCCCTCCGGGATCGAAATCGAAGGATCGCGAACCGGTGGTCTTCGACCACCGGCTAATATTTGCGATCCCTCCGGGATCAAAACCCCGCCTGCCCGCCTGAAATAATTTCGTGTCCCTCGGGTCGTTCCCGACCTAACTCTAATGGCACTTCTCCCCGGAGTCTCCCATGCCCACGTTCGCCGCGGTCGCACTCCAGCCTTTCGTGCAGAATCTCTTCGTCGCCGCGGGGGTGCCGGCCGACTCCGCCGCGACGGTGGCGCGGTCGCTCGTCGATGCCAACCTCTGCGGGCACGATTCCCACGGCGTCATGCGGGCCCCGCAGTACATCGGCTTTCTGAAAGACGGCAAGTACCGCGCCGATGTCCCGCTCACGGTGCTCCACGAAACGCCCGCCGTGCTCGCCACCGATGGCGGCTGGGGGCTCGGGCAGGTGCAGGCGTACCGGTTGCTCGACCAACTGATGGCGAAGGCCAAACTGCTCGGAGTCGCGGCGGGGAGCATCCGCAATTGCGGGCACATCGGCCGGTTGGGGGAATACGCCGAGGTCGCGGCGGGGCACAATCTGGCCTTTTTCGCCACGGTCAATTCGCACGGCGCCGGCCGGCGCGTCGTCCCGCCCGGCGGGACCGAAGGCCGCATCAGCACGAATCCCATTTGCCTGGGTGCCCCGACGTCGCACGAACCGGTCGTCCTCGACTTCGGCACGAGCGCCGCCGCCGAGGGGAAGGTGCGCGTCCACCATCAGAAGCAGATCCCGACGCCGGAGGGGTGGCTCGTCGATAGCGCCGGCCAACCGACGACGGACCCCGGCGTTCTGTACACCGAACCGCGCGGCTCGATCCTCCCCTTCGGCGGCCCGCAGGCGTATAAGGGCTTCGGCCTCGGTTTGATGCTCGACCTGCTCGCCGGGGGGTTGTCCGGCGGCCGCTGCAGCAACCCCGGCGATCCGATGGCCGGCATCGGCAACGCCGTCGTCTTCGTGCTCTTCGACCCGGCCGCATTCGGCGGTGTCGAACATTTCCTCGGCCAAACCGATGGCCTCACGGGGTACGTCCGCCGTTGCCCCGCGGCCCCGGGCGGACCGGGGATCGTGTTACCGGGCGACCCCGAACGCAGCGCGAAGGCTCAAAGAATGGCCGACGGGATCGACATCCCGCAAGGTACTTGGGACTTGCTGACGAAGACGGCAGCGGAGTTGGGGGTGCCGGCGCTGGCTTGAATGAGCGAACCGGTGTAAAGTGGGAATCGTTATCCACGCGGGAGCAGGATCATGGGCCGAGTGACCGTCGCCGCCGTTATCGAAAACTTGGACGATCTGACGTCTGAACGGCTCGGTCAATTGCCCTCCGCGAGTGTGCGCAAGGTCGAGGTCAACGATGCGCTCGTCGATTCGGGAGCCACGGGATTGTTGATGCCGAAGCATCTCATCGCCCGCCTCGGCTTGGTGCCCTTGAGAACCCGAAATGCCAAGACCGCCGGCGGCGTGGTGTCGATGCCGGTGTACCGCGCCGCCCGCCTGACGGTCCAAGGCCGGGACTGCATCTTGGACGTGACCGAAATCGGCGACGATCTCCCCGTACTCATTGGCCAGATCCCACTGGAAAGCATGGATTGGGTCATTGACATGCAAGGGCAAAAACTGATCGGCAACCCCGCCCACGGCGGCGAGCAGATGATCGAGGTATTTTGAGATGTCCACGACTCAAATTGTTGTTCCGCGAGCGTGCCCGGAGTGCAGCGGGAATGACCTCTGGCAATCGGAAGTCGATTCCGGCGCGGGATGGGGCCCGAAGCTTTTGCCGGGATTGGGGAATATGCTGATTTGTGCTCCGCTCTTCGCAGTCGTCTGCCGAGGGTGCGGGCACGTTCGATTTTTCACTGGGCGCTCTGCACTGGACAAGTTGCCGGACGCTTCGAATTGGCAAAGAATCGAAAATCCTTTCGCTGAATGACAGACAAGCCGGACGCAACCCGCGTCCGGCATTCGATTCATCCCAGACTTAAAACTGGTCCAGCCAGAAGTGGCTGCCGCGGTAGTAGCGCATCGGCTCCCAGAGTTCGTAGCGCCAGCCCGGTTCGCGGAAGGCGGGGTAGGCTTGGTACGCCGGCGGGCGGACGTACGGATGGCCCTTCGGTTCCGGCCATTGCGGCGATTGTGCCGGCCAGTAGTTGTGCGGGAAGTAGCTATACGGGTAGTAGTACATCCGCGGCAGCGGCGGCTCGTTCCCGGCGGCTTGCACCGGGGCTTCGGCCCCGGCGAACAGCGCCAGAACGCCAGCGACGGCGAGCAGTTTCGGCATCCAGCGAGACATGCATGACTCCTTCTTAGAGTGGGTCAACGACGACGTCCTATCGTGTGGTTCCACCGTCACTATCGGCCGGGGATGCACCCTCGCTCGGCCACGGCGGCGCGAAAATCCTAAAACAGTTGGGCCGAATGTCGGCTTGCGACACCGTCGCGGAATGCCCGATCCCGCGGTGATTCCGCATCGTTTCTACGCCCGCTTTCCCTCAAGTTCCCCACCCCGATGGCCGACACGCACCTGAATTACGATAACCCGCTCATCGCCCGCTACGCCGGGGCGAGCATGTCCGAGCGCTGGGGGCCGCAACGAAAGTTCCGCACTTGGCGCCGCCTCTGGCTCGCGCTGGCCGAGGCCGAACGCGAACTCGGCTTGGTGAGCGCCGACGGGAAAACGCCCCGGATTACGGCGAGTCAATTGGACGAGTTGAAGGCGCACCTCGACGACATCGATTTCGACCGCGCCGCCTTCTGGGAGAAGCAGCTCCGCCACGATGTGATGGCCCACGTCCACACCCTCGGCGAAGTCGCCCCCGCCTGCAAAGAGATCATCCACCTCGGGGCCACGAGCTGCTACGTCACCGACAACGCCGACCTGATTCTGATGCGAGAATCGCTCGATGAACTCTGCGGGCAACTGGCGAACGTCATCGATTCCCTCGCCCAATTTGCAACCGCATGGAAAGACGAACCGACCCTGGGCTTCACGCACTTCCAACCGGCCCAACTGACGACCGTCGGCAAACGGGCCGCGCTGTGGTGTTACGATTTCGTCATCGATTTGAAGGAACTCGAACGCCGCCGCGATGAACTCCCGTTCCGCGGGGCCAAGGGGACCACCGGCACGCAGGCGAGCTTCTTGGCGTTGTTCCATGGCGATCACGCGAAGGTGCGGGCACTCGATGAACTCGTCGCCGCGAAAATGGGCTTCAATACGCGCTTCCCCGTGACGGGGCAGACCTACAGCCGGAAGATCGATTCGCAGATCGTCGATGCCCTGTCGGGCGTCGCGCAGACGTGCCACAAATGGGGCTGCGACCTCCGGCTGCTGGCGCACCGCCAAGAGATCGACGAACCGTTCGAGACGCAGCAGATCGGCTCCTCGGCGATGGCGTACAAGCGGAACCCGATGCGGGCCGAGCGGCTCTGCTCGATTTCGCGATTCCTCATGGGCCTGCCGGCGATGGCCGCGCAGACCCACGCGACGCAGTGGTTCGAACGCACCTTGGACGACTCTGCGGCACGGCGGCTCTACATCCCGCAAGCCTTCCTCAGCGCCGATGCGATCCTGCGCATCTCATTGAATTTAGGCCGGGGGTTGATCGTGAATCGACCGATCATCGCGAAGGGCGTGCGCGAGCATCTGCCGTACATGGCGACGGAGAACCTGATGATGGCCGCCGTCGCTGCCGGGGCCGACCGGCAGGAAGCGCACGAAGTCATCCGCACGCACAGCGTCGCCGTGACCAACCGCATCAAGGAGGGCATCGGTTCGGCGACGGAGTTATTCGATTTGTTGCGCGCCGAGACGATCTTCGCGGGGGTGAACTTCGACAGCGTCACCGATGCGAAGCTGTTCGTGGGTCGTTCGCCGGAGCAAGTCGCCGAATTCATCGAAGCCGAAGTCGAACCGATTCGCGCCCGCTATGCCGCGAAGCTCGGCCAACGGTCCGAGTTGAAGGTGTGAGGGTTCTACCGATGTGGCGACACGTTTTTAAACGTGTCGGAACCGATCTGCCCGACACGTTAAGAAACGTGTCGCCACAAAGTACGTTCACCAAGGCCAACTGCCGGCGAGCCAGGATTAAAGCTTTTTCGATGTGGCGACACGTTTTTAACGTGTCGGAAAGATCGATCTGCCCGACACGTTAAGAAACGTGTCGCCACAAATACGGGGGGTCACCAAAGCCAGCTGCCGGCGAGCGCGGCCTTCTGGCTCCCGGTGATCGCCGCGATCCCCGTCGCGGCGGAATCGACGAGGGCGTCGAGTTCGGCGCG
>JANXTU010000100.1 GCA_025352235.1 Fimbriiglobus sp. | reverse complement strand
GCCGCAGTAAACGACACCGGTACCTGGCGCTGCAAACGCTGCTCGACAGTCAGAAGTCCTCTTGCGAGGCAGCCGCAGTCACCTGCGGGCGTAGGAAGTCTTGGTCCGTCACTTCGAGCATGGTAGCCCACAGCTACCAAGTTTGCAAGTGCGATCTTCCGAGAAAACCTGCGATCTGAACTCCGAGTGGAAAACACGTATCCGGAGGGCGCGGCCGGTGATCTTCGGCCGTCCTCAATCGGAAATCGCGGGATTCCGCGGCGATCGAATAGGCATCTATTGAATCTCGGAACACTCGCGCCGATACGCGTGCCTCCAAATCGGACGAGTGGTATCCTGTCAAATCTCGGTCTGGAGTTTCGGCGGCGCTCTCCAGTGAGCCCATTCGGAATCGCGCAGAATCCAATCCACGCTCGATACAGACCGCCATCGAATGTCCGCGGACCGGGCGATCTGTCGCCGTCGCAGTGATAGCCCGGCCGGGATCAGTTGGCTGCCCCCTCCACCCTCACCGGCTCGCCCAGCAGGCGGAAGTCCGAGATGGCCGGCTGTTCGAGAGGGAGGAAAGTTGGCTCATCTGTGACCGCAGTCGATTGGTCCCGCAGTTCCATCAACAACCCGCCGAGGCGATTCTCACCGCGCAGCACGCCATCCCGCTCCAGCACCGCACCCCAGTAGCGGTCCTTGCTGCTGCGCTCCACGATCGGCCGGCCCGTCGTCGCCCGCAGCAGCCGGCCGAACTCCTTCGGGTGGCAGGCCAGCTTCACCCGCAGCACCCACCGCATCACGTGCTCCTGCACCGCCTCCCAGTCCGGCCGCGACCCCGTCTTCCGCCGCCCCCCCTTCTTGCTCATCATCTTGGCCCGCATCGCGTGCGGGGCGTCGAGGATCTCCCGCTGCCAGTCCGGGCGGTGGGGGAACCGCATCGCCTGGTACAACGCCTCGCTCGACCCGACCCGCACCCCGCCGACCGCCAGCGGGAAGTCGTTGCTCATGTTGCTCAGCCCGCCCCATTGCTCCTTCACCTTGAAGAACACCACGCAGTCGTCCGCCCCCCGTCCGTCCCATTCCCAGTTCATGCCCCGCTCCGTCGAACTCGGGGCCGGCTCGCCGCCCGGCTCCGCTGCGGGTTCGGCCGTCGGCCGAACCCACTCCAGTGGCGGCCGCTGGCCGTTCGTTAACCCGACGGGAGCGGGTTGGGGGTCGTCGGCATGCCGGTGCGGCCGGATAACCGTCAAAGGCCGCCCAGCTTGCCGTGCGACCGGGGCAAATGGTTCGCGCGGTTTAAGCGGGGCAGTTTCCTGCCACTGGGGTGATCGAGCGAGTTGTTTGAAAGTTTTCGCCCCCCGCCGCGCATGCGCTTTCAACGCGTGCCGCCGGGAGTAGACCGCCGCAAGCGATCACTTCGTGGCGATCATGGCCTTTCCCACCGGCAGAGTCCGCACGGCTTCGTCCTCCTCGGCCGTCCAATCGCGGTGGCCGTTCGGCACCCGCGTACCCCGCCACTTGTGGGTGGCGCTCATCTTGGCCAGCGTTTCCGGCGTGCGCCTCGTTTTCGTCTTCGCTTCGATCAACTTCTTGATCACCTTCCAAGGCCGGGGTTTCCCTTTTCTCGCTGCCGCGATCTTCGCCCGGCGCACCGGATCGCCGTTCTTCGGGGCCGTCGCGGTCCTCGACCGGGACCACGCGGAGGAGTTGCTCCAGAAACTCCCGGTGACCGAGATCGCCGGGATCGCTTCGCGACGGGCCCGGAAGCTCGAATCGTACGGCATCAAGACTTGTCTCGAATTCGCGCAGGCCAACGGCCGGAATATCAAGGGGCTCCTCACCGTCGTCGGCCACGACCTCTGGTCGGAATTGAACGGGGTGCCCGTCCACGCCATCCGGCCGCAGCGGACGCCGCACAAGATGATTTCGCGGGGCGGGTCGCTCGCGGGCCGGGTTTCCGATCCCGACACACTCTACGGCTGGCTGATCCGCAACGTCGATAGGCTGATCGAAGAACTCCAGTACCACGAAGTCCGCGCGCGCGAACTCACCGTTTACCTTTCCTGCACGAACGCGGACTCCCTCGGGGCGTCGGTCCCCTTCGGAACCCCGACCGACCGTTTCGACCTGCTGGCCGGCGCGGCCAAGATCGGCCGGCGGTGGGCTTGGCGTCCGGGCGCCTGCTGTACCCACCTCCACTTGATCGCCTCGAAGCTCGTCCGGGGGACGAAGTGGCAGGGGAACCTGTTCGAGCTTCCGAATCTGGAGTTCGGCGTCCTCCAGAATGCCCGAGCCGAGGATGCCGTCAGGCCCGCTCACTTGGGGTTCCACCGTGGCACTTGGTTCTTGATCGTCGAGGGGATCGAGTGCGTCGTGATCCGCGACCGCGACCTTAGGCCGGTGGTTTACATGATCACCGAGCCCTCGACGAACTACTACCGGAACAGGACCGAGCAGGAGCCGATGATGCCCGCCCTCGTCGGTCAGGTACTATAACTTGCGCTCCCGACCTCTACCCGAAGGTAGTTTTCACCATGACCGAACCCGACACGCGCCGTTCGTTCTTGAAATCCTCCGCCGCACTCCTTGCGTCGGCACCCATCGCGACCGGATCGATCCGGGCGGAACCGCGAGACGCCGCCAAGCCCCTCCTCGCCTATGTTGGGACGTTCAGCTCCCCGCTCCGCGATGTGCTGCCGACCCAAGTCGATCTGCCGCCCGGCAACGGACGCGGCATCCACCTCTTTCGGGTGAACCGAGATACCGGAGCGCTGACGGCCGCGGGTATCCACGAACTGGGGACCAGCCCGAGCTGCCTGGCTTTGAACGCCGCCGGCACCCGGCTCTACTCCGCCAACGAGACCGATCGGGTGGGCAAAGAGAAGGACGGTACGGTCAGCGCCTTCTCCATCGATCGGGAAGACGGGAAGTTGAAGCTTCTCAACAGCGTCCGCTCCGGAGGGGCTGGCCCGACCTTCGTCAACATGCATCCGTCCGGTCGGTTCCTGTTCGTAGCCAATTACTTCGGGGGCTCTGTCTCGGTGCTGCCGATTCTCGAAGACGGGACTCTGGGCGACGCGACCGATACCAAGACCGATGCCGGCAAGATCGGCCCCGCCAAAGCGACCAATGCACCGACGGGCAGCTTCGCCATCAGCGGGCACGACCGGACTCACGCGCACATGATCCAGGCCGATCCCTCCGGCCGCTCAGTGCTACATGTGGACCTAGGCCTTGACAAAATCTTCGTCTGGAAGTTCGACGGCAAGAAGGGCACTCTGACTCCGAACGATCCGGCCTCCGTCGCACTGCCGGCCGGTGACGGACCGCGGCACTTCCACTTCCACCCCAACGGCAAGTGGCTCTACTCCATTCAGGAAGAGGCCTCGAACGTCGTCCTCTTCGACTACGATGCGGAGAAGGGCACCCTGACCTCCCGGCAGACGATCTCCTCACTGCCGGCCGGATTCGCGGGGAGCAATTTCTGCTCCGGGATCCTGGTCTCCGCCGATGGCAAGCACCTCTACGCCGGCAACCGGCTGCACGACAGCATCGGCATCTTCTCGATCGCCGAGAACGGGACATTGAAGCTCGTCGGAGAAGAATGGACACGCGGGAACTACCCACGCAGTTTCAACTTCGATCCCACGGGTGCGTTCCTCTACTGCTGCAACCAGCGCGGCGATAACGTCACCACCTTCCGGGTGGACCGCAAAACCGGCGGCCTCAGTTTTACCGGCCACTACACCCCTGTCGGCAATCCTTCGGCCATCGTCTTCCTCGATCTCGCGAAAGACTGAGGCACCGCCGTATCACGCGGCGTCGGGCCGGGGGTCAATCCGG
>JANXTU010000596.1 GCA_025352235.1 Fimbriiglobus sp. | reverse complement strand
AGCCTTCGTCGTCCAACACCGTCTCCCGGACGACTTCTTCCAAGGACGTATGGCCTTCGTACAGGGCGCGGATGCCGGCGTCGCGGAGGCTGGGGACGCCCTTCTTGCGGGTGTAGGCGCGGACTTGGTCCGTACTGGCCCCGCGGCTGACCATGTCGCGGATGTCGTCGTTCATGATGAGGAGTTCGTACAGGCCCGTACGGCCCTTGAACCCGAGGTTGTTGCACTTGTCGCAGCCTTCGCCGAAGTAGAACTTCCGACCCTTCAAATCTTCGGGCTTCAGGTTCAATTCCATCAACTGGTCGCGCGTCGGTTCGTAGGGCGTCCGGCAGTGGAGGCAGTTCCGGCGGACGAGCCGCTGGGCTTCGATGGCTTCGACCGTCGCGGTGATCATGAACGGCTCGACGCCCATATCCCGCAAGCGCGTGATCGAACTCGGGGCGTCGTTCGTGTGCAGCGTGCTGAACACCAAGTGGCCCGTCAAAGACGCTTGGATCGCGATCGAGGCCGTTTCCAAGTCGCGGATTTCACCGACGAGGATCACGTCCGGGTCTTGCCGGAGGATGGCGCGCAGGGCGCTGGCGAAGGTCAGGTCGATCTCGGCGTTGATCATGCACTGCGTGATGCCGTCGATTTCGTACTCGACCGGGTCTTCGGTCGTGATGATTTTGGTTTCGATGTCGTTGAGTTCGGACAGGGCCGAGTAGAGGGTCGTCGTTTTCCCGGCCCCGGTCGGCCCCGTCACGAGCACGATGCCGTTGGGCTTGTGGATGCACTTGCGGAAATCGACGAGCATGTCGGCGGGCATGCCGATGCGCTCGAGGTCGAGGCCGACGTTCGAGCGGTCGAGGACCCGGACGACGACGCTCTCGCCGAACATCGTCGGCAGGACGCTCACGCGCAAATCGACGGCGTTGCCGCCGACGTTCAGTTCGATTCGACCGTCTTGGGGCAGGCGGCGTTCGGCGATGTCGAGGTTCGACATGACCTTGATCCGGCTGCTGATGGCCGCGGCCAAGTGGCGCGGCGGCGGCACCATCTCGTAGAGCACCCCGTCGCAACGGTAGCGCATCTTGTATTCGTCTTCGAACGGCTCGAAATGGACGTCCGAGGCGTGGTCGCGGATGGCCATCAGCAACACCATGTTGATGAGCTTCCGCACCGGGGCGGAGTTGGCCATTTCCGTGAGGTCGTCCAAGTCGATGCTGGTTTCGCGCTTCGTCGATTTGTTGTGGAGTTCTTTGTCGGCCTCGAGCGCTTGGATGATCGAGTTGATCGACTCCTCGTGCCCGGGTCCGCCGTAGGCTTTCTTCATCAGGGCTTCGACGGCCGCGGCCGGAGCGAGCACCGCGTTGACCTGCCGGATGCCGAGGAAGTTGCGGATGTCGTCGAGCGCTTGCAGGTTGTTCGGGTCGGACAGGGCGACGGTCAAGGTGTCGGCATCGAAGGCGAGCGGGACGAGCTTGTACAACTCGGCCATGTTCTGCGGGACGACTTTGACCGCTTCGGGGGTCGGCTTGGCTTCGTCGAGGTTGGCGACGCGCATCCCGTGGACTTCGGCCGTGGCTTGGAGCAGTTGGTCTTCGTTGACCAACCCGCGCGACACGCAGATTTCGCCGAGCTTCAGTTCGCTCGTGCGCATCTCTTCGTAGATGCTGTCGAGTTGAACGTCGTCCACGTAGCCGAGATCGACGAGCTTTTGGGCCAGTTGCCGGGTGGCGCTATCGACGTGCGTGTGCTTGGGCCGCTGCGGTTTGGGCGCGGGGGCCGGAGCTTTCGGAGCGGGCGGTTTCTGACCGGGGACGCCCGGCTTTTGCCCGGTCGGCGCCGGCGGCTTGGGCGCGCCGGGCACGGCCGGTTTCTGGCCCGCAGGAGCCGGCGGCTTGGGAACTCCGGTCTGGCCGGGAACCGGAGGCTTCGGGGCACCGGGTTGTCCGGGAACCGGTGGCTTCGGGGCACCGGGTTGGCCCGGCACGGCCGGCTTTTGGCCCGCCGCGGGGACGGACGGCTTCGGCGCACCCGGTTGGCCGGGCACGCTGGGCTTTTTCGGATCGGGCGGGATCTGGGACATAGTGTCGCTTCGGAGGTCAATCGAAATAGATCAGATCACGCTGATGTACGACTCGTCAAATTGGCTGTTCAGAAGTTCCGGGTCCAGCGCTTCCTCGGGCGTCAGCATGATGACCAGTGAAATATCTTCCCGATCTTCGAGCGCGAGCGGAGCCAAGACTTTTTTAAATAGACTGTGGCGCTCGGCCAAACTTTTATCTTCGAAGTTACGGGAGATCACGCGGACTCGGATCGTATAGCGATTCTTCTTGTAAACCACATCGGATTCATCGGGCAGCAAATCGGGGAACGCGACTTTCAACGCCACATAAATGCGAGCGGTTTGAGCATCGGTGCGTTTCGTGAGTACGGCCACCGTTCAATCCTCGAGTAACCAATCCAAAATCGCCAAGGCCGCACCGTGAAGAGCCACCGCATCGGCGTGCCGGAAGTTTTTCGCGGTGTACCGCATTTGACTCGACCAAACTCCGGTAATCAAATGCAACTGCTCGCGGATCGAAATCGGAATCGGGCAACCTCTCCTCAGTAAAAGTTCGCGGAGCATTTGAAGGTTGTGTCCCGGCCCCTTCGGTTTCTTGAAACTTTCCAGCAACTTGGCGTGCTGTCGATCCGGCGTCCAACTCAGCAACGCCGATTTCAGGCCGCACTCGGCAACGTAACCACTGAGGTAGATGACTTCCCCGCACAGCGTTGAGACACCTTTCGGACTGCAATGCGAGACCAAAAGTCTCGCCGCTTCTTCATGAGCGACCGCAGCCCGCAGAAACAAACGCACATGTGCTTGATTTCTCAGTTCCATCGCATCTAGCGCCGCTTCTTCCGCGGTGCATCGTCGTCATCATCGTCGTCGTCGTCGTCTTCGTCGCCCCCATCTTCATCGTCTTCGTCGTCGAGTTCATTGCGCTCGGCTTGGGCGATTTTGGCGGCCAGTTCGTTCGGCTTGGACGACTTCAACAGGACTTCTTCCTTCTCGCACAGGCCGTCT
>JANXTU010000524.1 GCA_025352235.1 Fimbriiglobus sp. | reverse complement strand
GGGCCGATTTTCAAGCGGTCGCCGTTCACGACTTCGATTTCGCCGTTGACGACGATGTCGTTGACGACGGTGCCGTTGGTGCTGCTGAGGTCTTGGATGAACACTTTGCCGTCGCGGATGAGCACGGCGCAATGTTGCTTGCTGACGGCTTGGCTAGCGGGGCGGAGGTTGCACTCCGGATCGCGCCCGATCACAAACCTCGCGCCGCCGATGGGAATGGCACGCCCCGCATTGGCGCCGATCGCAGTCACGATGAGATTGACTTTCATAGGTTTCGAGTATCCTTCGCCGTGCGTTCGCGTCTCCGTACCGTCGGGAATTCGTGTTTCCACGCGGTCGAATCCGTGTTTTCCGAGCAACTTTTCTGCGTCCGGCGACGTACCCGCAGGAGGTCGGCGGTCTGGCTCTTATACTGAACGGGAAGAGCGTTCTCACAGATATAATGATTCTAGCCGGTAGGGTGTGAAAAATGCAACGACATTTTCCGCGGAGATTCGCCGCGCTCGGATCGGTCGTGGTCGCCGCGGCCTTCGGCCTGCTCGTCGGTTGCGGACCGACCCCCGTCGCCGCACCGACTGGCGCAGCCAAACCGTTCGCCGGGAAGGCGCTGAAAATCGCCGTCGCCGACCCCGCGCTCGGGGCGGAAATTTCGACCCGCGCTAAAGCTTGGGCCAACCGCCATGCGGCCTCCGTCACCGTGGTGAGCGATCGCCCGCCGCGGGACGTGGCCGACGCCGATATTTCCGTTGTCCCGCTGGAGGGCATTTCCGGACCGGCGTCGCGCGGGGAACTCGCCGCGGTGCCCGAGTCGCTGTTGGGCACCGGCAAACCGTTCCGGTGGGACACGCTCTTCATCCCGTATCAATCGTCGCTCGTACTTTGGGGCTCGGCCATCGTGGCGGTGCCGATCGCCGGCGATGGTCTGGTCTGCGTCTACCGGGCCGACCGATTCCGCGATCCGGCCGCCAAGACCCTCTTCCGCGATCGATTCCAGAAAGAGCTTGCCCCGCCGCGGACGTGGGAAGACATCGCCGAAATCGCCGCGGCGTTCCATCGACCCGATCGACCCAGCCTCCCGCCGATCTCCAAAGACCGGGCCGACGCCCTGGCGCTCTTCCATCAAATGGCCGCGTGTTACGACCGCGCGCCAACCGCCTCCGGGAACAAAGAAGAAGGCGGCGCCGCTCGGGCACTTTCGTTCCACATCGACATCGCGGGGGATCGATTCCAGCCCCGCTCGAACGCCCCGGCGTTCGTGGCGGCCTACGACTGGTTCCACAAGACCGCCGCCTTCCGCCCGTCCGCACCCGGCGATCCGCTCGCGGCCCTCGACACCGGCTCGGCCATCGTCGCGGTCCTCACGCTGCGCGAATTGGCCAAGTTGCCCCGCGATCCGAAGACCGGGGCCGTCTCGGACGCCTTCGGCATCGCCCCCGTGCCCGGCACGCGGACGTATTTCGACGCCGGCGGGCGCGCCCAACAAGCGGCGGGCGGGCGGAATGCCGTCCCGTTCCTCGGCGGCAACGCGACTTTCGCCACGGTCTCGAAAACGAGCGCGAACGCCGCGGCCGCGTGGGATTTCCTCAACGACCTCGCCGGGCCGGAGGGAAGTACGGGCATGCTGCAGGAAAGCCAACTGGGGGCCGGACCGACGCGGGAGGGCCATGTCGCCGCGCAAGCGGGGATCGCCAACTGGCAGCGCTATGGATTCGACGAAGCCCGCACCAAGGACCTCGCCACGGCGTTGAACATCTTCGCCGATTCGACGGTGGCCAACCCCGCGTTGCCGCTGCGAACACCCGACGCCCCGGCCATCTACGCAATACTGGAAACACAACTCCGCCGCGCCGCCGCCGGACACGCCACCGGCGCCGAGGCCGCCGCAGCCGCGACCGCCGCTTGGGCCGAGCACGACAAGGTTACGGATGCCGAGGTCTTGAAGAACTGGCGCCGCAAAGCCGCCGGATTGGATTGATTGAGTGGCCACCGTAGCGGAAGTCGCCAGACTTCTGAGGTAGCTCCAACGTAGCGGAAGTCGCCAGACTTCTGAGGTAGCTCCAACGTAGCGGAAGTCGCCAGACTTCCGGGGCTCGGAAGTCTGGCGACTACGACTTCCGCTACG
>JANXTU010000458.1 GCA_025352235.1 Fimbriiglobus sp. | reverse complement strand
AATCATGGTGCGCTGATTCGTCGGACTCGTGATGTCCTTGAATCCGATGCAACCCTGAACTCGCTTCTCTTTCATCACACCCAAGACGGCGTCTTCATCCACCCACCAGCGCGGCTGCACCACGAACTCCGGATTCTGGTGCGCCACCAAGCTCGTCGCTTCCGTTTGCCCCTGCCGCACCCAATTCCCGGCTTCGATCACAACGCTGGCGGCGCGGTGGTCGTAGGCTTGAATCATCTTCGCTTCGTACAGCGGTAGGAACGTCCGCTTTTTGTCCACCCAGCGATTGCCGACGAGCTTCAGGCCATCCGCCTTCAAAGCCTCCGGCGTGTGGAACAACTCGGCATCGTTGGTCTGGTGGAACATCGTCGTGAATTTAATGCCCCAGGGATTGCCGCCTTCGGTGCGGGTGAGGTCGATCAGGATCGGCACGCGCTTGTAGATGTCTTTGGTCAACTCTGCATCGCGGCGGGTGCGGAAGATCGGGCAGGTCCGCGTGTTCGGGTTCAGCAGTGCGATGTCCTTGGCTGAGAGCGTAATTTGTCGTTTCTTTTCATCGATGTCATCGATCTGCCGCAAGAAGAACGCAAACTTCGACGCGGTGAAACTGAGTTCCGAGCCGCCGAAAACCAAAGTGCAGAATTTGAATGACCGATGGACATCTGGGAATACCGGAGCCTTGTTCTCGAAATCATAAAGGCTGATAAGCGACTTCGTGTCCATCAGCGTTGAGAAGAATTCGCGAGTCGTGTGGTCCGTCGAAATGCCGGAGGGCACGAGCAGCCCGACGCGGCCGGTCGGGGCGACGAGTTTGCGCGCAAGTTCCGCGAAGAGCATATAGGTGTTGATGTCCCCCTTGGCCGTGAGCGGGAAGTTCCCCGAGTGCCGGACGTGCTGCGAAGTCCGGTCGGCGCTCTGCATCGCGGCTTCGTAGTTCGCATAAAGTGCGGGGTTGGCCGTTTGCATCGTCGCGATGAGTTGGCGCCGGGTGGCGGCACTCACGGATTCGGCGATCTCGGGCGCGGAGTGGGCGAAGAACTCGCGCTCCTGTAGTTTCATCCGCTCCCACGGCGGATTGCCGATGACGGCATCGAAGCCGGGGTTCTCGCGCTGGAAGACCTCCGGAAACTGCACTTTCCAGATCATCGCCTTCGGGTGAATGCCGGAATCGACGACGAGGCTGTTCCCGCAGACGATGTTTTTGCCCAGATCCGGCAACTTTCGGTTCGGGCTAACGCTGCGCAGCGACAAAGCGAGTTGCGTGATCTCGACCGATTGGGGGGATAGATCGACGCCGTAAAGGTTGTCGTGGAGGATGTACCCCGGAATCGCGTCCAGCAGTTCTTTTTCCGGCTCGCCCGAATGCAACGCGAGTTGTTCGCTGACCAGCCCGTATTGCACATCGAGTTGCTCGTAAGCCTCGATGAGAAACGCCCCGCTGCCGCAGGCGGGGTCGCAGATTTTCAAAGCCCGCAGCGCGGCCAAGCAAGCGCGCCAATACTCCGCCAGTTTGGGGGTCGGTTTCTCGGTGTCGAGCTTCTCGGCGGTGAGCCTGTGTTCGGCGAGCAATTTGTTCTGTTGCTCGGCGTACAGGTGACCGACCGTTTCGCGCACGAGGAATTCGGTGAACTGCGGGGGCGTGTAGTAGATGCCGAATCGCTTCCGCTCGGCCGATTTGGGCATCGCCGAGGTCGTCGTTCCGCCGAAGAGTGGGCGCCCGGCATTGCGGATCTGTTCGAGTTCGCCGATCGACTTCTCGAAGATATGCCCGAGGACATCGACGTTCACTTCGGTGCGGAAATCGTAGGTGCCGATACGCTCGAAGACATCGGCGTATTCGTCGTCGAGTTGGAGATCATCGACCTCCGGTTCGTGGGCGAAAAGTCCGCCGTTGTACCCGGTGTTCAGGAACGGATCGCCGGGGACGCCGAGGTCGATACTGGCGAAGAGTTCGACGAAAGCGCGCCAGCGCGGGTTGGTGACGCGGGTGTACGGCGCAATGCTGTGGTAAGTTTCCTTAATCGAGTCGGGCCGGAGCAGAGCGCGGTCTTCGCAGAATGCGATGAAGAGGATGCGGTCCAGGATGCGCTGGGCGATGTAGATGGCGCGATCGAGCGACTTGCCGTGCTTCGTGCGCAGGTGGTCGATAAGCCGGCTGCGGTTGTTGCTGTAGTATTCGTACAGTTCGTCGCCGACGACCCGCTGCCGGGTCGTCGTCCGTTCGAGCAGGCGCACGGCGCGCGGTTCGACGCCCGTCGGCGACGGGAGGAATGCACCGGCTTCGAACAGGTAGTAGAACTGGAGAAAGACTTCCCGCTTCCGCAAATCTTGGAGTCGGAACTCCTGATAGACCTGCGGCGTTTTGTCGCGGTGGTAGAGGCGGATGACCGAAAAGTTGCTGACGAGTCCCCACGGGCACGAAGGCCAGGCATTCAAGTAATCCCAGCACTGCTGGACGGCAGTTCGGCCGTTCGACTTGTCGCGGTCGAGATCGGTCTTCGCCCCTTTCAATTCGATCATGACGAAGGGCTGGGGTGACAATCCCGTGCCGAACACGCCGAGTGCGCCGTCGGCCGAACCCACCTTGGGCACCGTGAACTGGCGCTCCAAGCTGTATTTGGCATGGTTGTCGGTCGCAAAGGTATAGCCGAGGCTCTGATTGAAAATCTCTTCCAAGAACTGCGCGTCGAACGCGGTTTCCTTCTTCGTGACCAAAGCGCCGGACTTTTCGAGGTCGGCCCACTTCTTGATCATGTCATAGGCGGCATTCTGCGCAAGCCCTTCGAGTTTCTTGTCCGTCGATTCTTCGACGAGATAACGCTGTAGGAAGAGCGCACGGTACTTGCGATCTCGGCGTGCTACTCCCGCGAAGAGATCCGGAACCTCGGCGATGGGTGGGGTTTGCTTTGGCTTGGCTTTGGCCATGTTGCAATACAATCCGGTGACTGGAACTGACTAGGCGAAAGTATACCGACTCTCGGCCGAATGGCGTTCGCAAAGTCTCCTGCAAATTCCCCCGAATTTGCGTACTACAGTGGTGTCGTTGTCCAGTTGTAGGCACCATGCGTTACTCCCGCGTTTTCCTCGATTCGCTCGGTTACGAGATCGCCCCCGTTGTCGTTTCGACGGCGGATTTGGAGCGGCGGATCCAGCCGTTCCTGAATGCGCACGGGTTTCCGCCGCCGAAGTTGGAATTGCTGACGGGCATCGCCGAGCGGCGTTGGTGGGAACCGAACGAC
>JANXTU010000454.1 GCA_025352235.1 Fimbriiglobus sp. | reverse complement strand
TAGTATTGTCCGGCGAGATGGGCCACACGTGTTGGCTCCGACGCCGTCATTTGCGGTTCCGCAGAACCGCCTGGAGTCTCTCCCATGAAGTCGATCGCCCGTTGGATTTTCACGGCCGTTCTGGCCGTCACCGTGGCCGGTGCGGCCCAGGCCCAGCGCCCGCAACCGGGTCAGCCCGGCGCGGGCGGTCGCGCCGGCGGTGGCGGCGTGCAAATCGGCCTCGTCCTCACGAACAAAGATCTCCAAGACGAACTCAAAGTGACCGACGATCAGAAGAGCAAGCTGAAGGACGTGACCGCGAAGCAAACCGAGATGACCAAGAAGATGGCCGACCTCCGCAGCGGCGGTCAACCCGACCGCACCAAGATGCAAGAAGTGATCAAAGAAATGACGGCCCTGACCGAAGAAGTCAAGAAGGTCACCGACGAAGTCCTGACGGCCGACCAGAAGAAGCGATTCAAGCAACTCGAAATCCAAGCCATGGGCGTCCGGGCGTTCGCCAACGCCGACGTCGTCAAAGAACTGGCCATCACCGACGACCAGAAGAAAGCCCTCAAGGAAGTCGCCGACGCGACCGCCAAGGAAACCGCCGACCTCCGTAAGGAACTCGGCCTACCCGCGCAGGGCGGTCGCCCGATGGGCGGCGGCACGGCGACCCCACCGGACGCCGAAGCCCTGAAGAAATTCGCCGAGAAGTCCAAGCCGATGACCGAAGCCGCGCTGGAGAAGTCCGTCAAAGCCCTGACCGCCGATCAGCAGAAGAAGTGGACCGAAATGATCGGCGTGAAGTTCGACACGAGCAAGCTGACGGCCCGCCCGATGCGGATGGCGAACTGAGCGAACGGCTAGCAGGGTGTTGAAAAACTCGGGAGGGCCGAAATTTTGAAGCCCTCACAGCCTCCAAGTTGCGTTTTTGCGAGTCGAAATCCCACTTGAACGCGTATAGGGCACCCCAAAACTGGTCGTTCGGAGTTTTTCAACACCCTGCTAGAGCCTTTTCGATTTTGATCGTAGCGGAAGTCGCCAGACTTCCGTGCTTTCACTACGAAAATTCAGAAACTGCTCTCGCGGAAGACGTGGGGGATGTGGTCCGCCGGGTCGCGGAACCACATGGGTCGTCCCATCGACCGCAAGAGTCGCCACACCGTCACTTCAATCGCTTCGCGGCTTCACTCAACTCGAGGCAGGCGCCTTCCAAATCGCGATTGCCGGTGCTGCGGGCTTTCGCCAAGCCGGCCTCGGCGAACCGCAGCGCGTCTTCGCCGCGCTTCGCGCTCAGCATCGTCTCCGTCGCCCCGACGTAGAACTTCGCTTCGTCCGGATTGCGGGCGATCAACTCCATGAACTCCTTCACGGCTTCGTCGGCCCGGCCCGACTTCGCCAGCAAGCGGGCCTTTTGCAGGCCGAACTCGTTGGCCCGTTTGCCGCCGTTGTTCGCCGCGTCGTACTCGGTTCCGGCGCCGGCGTGCAACAACGCGGTCTCCGGTTCCCCGTCCGCATTCGCCGCGGCGATGAGGCAGGCAAACAACGTGTAGCGGTCCGGCTTGGCGGCATCGACCGGCTTCGCGATCCCCGCCTTGGCGAAGGCCGCAGCGAGTTCCCGCGCGTCCAGCTTCAACGACGCCCGCATCGCCTCTTCGATCTCCGACCCCGTCAAATCTTCCCCCTTCAACCCGGCGAGGTCCGCGGCGCTCATGGCGCCGAAATCCTTCTTTGGCTTCGGCGCGGCCGCGAGCAGTTCCGGCGGCGGCGTCCCCGGCCCTTGGCGCTCGGCCCCGAGTTTGTGCCGCAGGCGGTTGAAATCGTACACCTCCATCGGGTGCGATCCCTCGCCGCGCTGCTGGCGCGGGGCTGACCCGGCGACGCAGTCTTCGAGGAACTTGAGGACGCCCAGCAGGCGCTTCCGCAGGAGCGTGCTGCCGCCGGCGTCGAGCGCGGAGGCGCCGCCGAAGACCTTCATCGGCCGGTGCGCCCAGACGGTCTCGAAGAAGCTCTCGGCGTAGGCCTTCAGCTTCAATTCCGCTTCGGTGATCTCGGTCATGCGGATCGGATAAGCGAACGCCTCCTGGGCGATCTCCCCGAATTGCGGTGGGCCGCTCCCTTCGACGGGGGCTTCGATGGCCATGTTCAGCCGGTCGCGCATCTCGACGGCGAGCTTCTGAGCCGAGTCTTTGTTCCCCGACCAGATGCGGACCAACCCGCCGTTGATGGTCAGGTTCCCCATCACCTTGGCCATAGTCGTGCCGGTGTCGAGCAGCGTCGGCAGCGCTTCGACGAGCATGCAGCCGAAGTTCTGACCGTTTTCGTCGGACTGCTGCCCCATCATCCGGCCTTCGGCGTCCCACGCTTGCAGCAGTTGCAGCACCGCGTTCGGATCGCGGATCTGCAGGTAGTAGCGGTACTCCTTGTAATCGCAGTCCGCTTCCATCCCTTGGGCGCACTTCAGCACCTCGATCAGCGCGGCCGTTTCTTCGGCGTTCGTGTCGTCGTACTCGAGGTCCAAACTCTTGTTCAGCGCTTCGACGGCCGGGCCTTGGTCGCCGAGCCAGGCGCGGACGAGGCCCAGGTTGAACCACGCCGCCGGATCACCCGGCACCTTCGCCGTCAGTTCTTCGTAACCCTTCTTGATTTCGGAGAGCCGCCCCGATTCGACCGGGGCGATCGGCTGCACGGTGCCGCGCAGGGCGTACATCTTGCGGGCGCAGTGCGGCAACCGCGATTGCGGACCGAACAGCGCCGCGAATTGCCCGGCGGTTTCGTCGTCGCCGGGGCTGAACTTGAGCGCCCGGGCCAGCGCCGCGGCGGCCGCGACCGGCCGGTTCAGGCGCAGTTCGAACTGCGCGATCATCTCGTGGACCTGGGCGAGGCGGTCTTGCGCTTCGGGGGAGTAGCTCTCGGCCGCCTTGCGGAACAGCAGGAGCGCCCCGATGATTTCGCCTTCGCTCTGGCGGAAGATCCCCTTCAGCAAGTAGCCCATGGCGAAGTTCGGGTCGATGGCGAAGGCTTTCTCCAGTATCTCCTCGGCCTTGGCGACTTGGTCGACGCGGAACAAGACGTGGGCGTAGAACCCCCACGTCTGGGGCACGTTGCCGTGCTCCTTCACGAGCAGGTCCATCATCTTGAGGGCGTTCTCGACCTGCCCCTGCTCGAGCATCGCCAAGCCGGTTTCGATCTTGTCCCAGTAGGCCGTGCAGCACCACTTGAACTTCTTGCCGCTGCCGCAGGGGCAGTTGTCGTAGGGGTTCGGTCCGGCCATGGTCGGTCTCGTCGGGGACGGTGCGCGGGTTGTCCGGTGTAAGATACTGGATGCGGGGCCGGGGAAAATGACGGGCACCGACAAAGCGCGACTCCGACCCGGAATCGATCCCGACCACGCGATGCAATCGCCGCTGTGGCGACACGTTTTCCAACGTGTCGGACAATCGATGTCGGCCGACCGCGAGCCCGGCTGTCCGGTTCCGACACGTTAAGAAACGTGTCGCCACGATGATCGCCGCTGTGGCGACACGTTTCTTAACGTGTCGGACAATCGAATCCGGAGTGACCGCGAGTCTCGAATTGACCCCGACGATTTGGTTCCGACACGTTAAGAAACGTGTCGCCACGACGATGATCGCCGCTACTTCTTCGCCAGTTTCTGCGAGGCCTTCAGCATCTCGCTCGCTTCTTTCAGCGTCGTGTCGGTGCGGGCTTCGCCGCGCAGCATGAGGGCGAGTTCCTCGATGCGGTCTTCGTCGGTTGCCAGCGGGGCGATCGTCGTCGAGGTCCGCTTCGCCGTGCTCGTCTTGCGGATGGTCCACTGCCGCGCCGCGTAGCTGGCGACCTGTGGCAAATGCGTGACGCAGAGCACCTGGTGGGAGCGCCCGAGCAGCGCGAGCTTCTGACCGAGAACGTCGCCCAGGCGCCCGCCGACGTTGGCGTCGATTTCATCGAAGACGACGAGGGTCCGCACCGGGTCGTGGGCCGCGAGCACGGTTTTGATCGCGAGCATCGTGCGCGACAGTTCCCCGCCGCTGGCGACCTTGCGCAGCGGGCGGGCCGGTTCGCCGGGGTTGGCCGTCAGCATCAACTCCATGTGATCCAGCCCCGTCGCCGGGACGTCGTCCGCGCCGAGGGGCACGGCTTCCAGCAAGGCTTCGAGTTTGGCGTGGGGCATGCCGAGGTCGTTGAGGTGCTTCTGGGCTTCGGCCGCGAGTTTCTTGGCGACCTTGGCCCGGGCCTTGGACAGCGCCGCCGCGGTCGATTTCAACTCGTCCAGGGCCGACACCAACGCCGCGTCGATCCCGGCGAGGTCGTCTTCTTGGCGCTGCAGCGATTGCTCTTGAGCGCCGAGGGTGTCGCGGTAGCGGATCAACTCTTCGTGCGGTTTGCCGTACTTGGCCTCGAATTTCTTGAGCATCTGCAGGCGTCGTTCGACGGCGTTCAACCGCTCCGGGTCGGCTTCGAAGCGCTCGCTCAGATCCCGGCAGGTCTCGGCGAGATCTTGGACTTCGGGCTTCAGTAATTCCAACCGCTTGGCCACGGCGTCGATCTCTTTGTCGAGCCGGCCCCACGTCTGGGCTTCGCGCAGCAGCTTGACCAGGACTTCCATCACCGAGCCTTCCTCGTCGTACAGGCGCGCCGCAGCGCCGGCGTTGAATTGTGCCAGTTCTTGGGCGTTCAACAGTTTCTCGCGCTCGCGCTGGATCGTAGCGAGTTCCCCCGGCAGGAGGTTCGCCGCGACGAGTTCGTCCCGTTCGAAGCGCAATAGGGCGAGTTCGCGCTGCCGGGTCTGCCGATTTTCGATGAGTCGCTTGTGCTTGGCCCGCAAGTCGCGGACCGCGTCGGCCGCGGTGGAGTAGGCCGCGCGGAGATCGGCGAGTTTGCCGAAGGCGTCGAGGAGTTCGAGTTGGTACGCCGGTTGCAGCAGTGAATAGCTCTCGCGCTGGCCGTGAACGTCGACGAGCATCTCGCCGAGTTTGCGGAGCGTGGCGATCGACACCGGCGCTTCGTTCACGAGCGCCGAACTGCGACCGCTGCGGGTCAAGCGTCGGGTCAGGATCAGTTCGTCTTCTTCGAGCGACGCTTGCAGCATCTCCTCGGCGGCCCGTTTCTGTTCGATTCGACCGAGATCGAAGCGCCCGGTCACGCGGAGTTCGTCTTGGCCGGCGCGGATGAGGTCGGCCCCGCCGCGCTCGCCCAGTAAAAGGCCGATGGCCCCGAGCAAGAGCGATTTACCCGCCCCGGTTTCGCCGGTCCACGCGCAGAAGCCCGCGAAGAGTTCGACGCGGACATCTTCGATGAGGGCCAAGTTCTGCACGGCGAGTTCACGCAACATATCCGCATGGTACGCGGGGCCGCGCCGGAAATGAAGGTCGGAGGTGTCCGACGGGTGTACGACACGGTTTGCAAGTTGACCTTGCGCGGCGGGGGCGACTGTGCGGGAATTGCTGCGGGGGAACTCGGTCCGACGTGCCACGATCCGGGAGGCGCGGCCGACCCGCGCCGCCATCATGTCGGTGGTGAGCGACGTCTACCAAGAGCGATCCAAGGTCCACCCATTGGATTCGAGGATGAGTTTTCTCGATTGCGTCGTGGTTTGCGACTCTGTCGATGGGAGGTTGGACCTCAGCGAGTGTGTCGTCGTCGCCGCCTCGGATCTCAAAATCCACCACTTCGGCAGGGGGTTGGTGGTGTCCAACGGCCGGGCCGACATCCAAAGCGGGGATTACAACGCCGTCTATACCCGCGAGGATTTGTTCTTGACGGTCGAAAAGATGACCGCCAGACAAAAGTTCAAAGACGAAAAGGGCGTCAAGACTTACCTCGGCGACGGCAAAAGCCGTCGTCGTCGAATCGGTGAAGGCCGGGTCCCCGGCCGACGTCGGCAAGCTGAAAACCGGGGATGTGCTGAACCTCGTGAATCTGCGCCGGGTCAAAGCGCTCGACAAAGTCGAAGAGTTGTTCCGCTACGCCATGATGGATTCGCCCAAGGCCAAGGTCACCGTGACCCGCGGCAAGCAGAGCCTCGACCTCGAAATTCTCTTCCCGTGAGGATCACTTCTTGCCGGTCCAGAGCACCCGTCCGGCGTTGGCGGTGCGGATGCTGTAGAGCACGCCGCCGCCGGTGATGTAGAGCGTCTTGAAGTCGTCGCCGCCGAAGGCGCAATTGGTCACTTCGTCGGTCGGGACGGCGAGGAACGTCAGCAGTTTGCCCTCGGGGTCGAAGACATAGATGCCTCCCTTCACATTCGCGGCGGGTTCGCTCGGCGGGTTCGGTTTGTTCAATCCGCCCGCGACGTAGAGGTTCCCTTTTTCGTCTTGTTTCATGCCGTCCGGGCCGCGGCCGGTGCCCCAGTCGTGCAGCAGCAACGGGGCCTTGGCACTCACTTCGCCGTCTTTGAGATCGAACCGATAGAGCTTGCGGGCGCCGCCGAGGTCGTTGTTGTTGTCCGCCACGTAGAGGTATTTGTCGTCGGCGCTGACGAGGACGCCGTTGGCCCGTTCGACCTCGCGGCCCAAAACGCGGGCCACCTTGCCGTCGGTGTCGATGCGGTAGACGCCTTCGATGGTTTCGCCCTTCTCGTTCTTCTGCTCCATGCCGTCGCGGGGGCCGTAGCGCGGGTCGCTGAAATAGATGCGCCCTTGGGAATCGACCGTCACATCGTTCGGCTGGTTGTATTTCTTGCCGCCGAAGGAATCGGTCAGCACGCTGAGTTGGCCCTTGGCGTCGGTGCGCGTCACGCGGCGCTTCTCCGGTTCGCACGCGATCAACCGGCCTTCGCGGTCGAAGAGCAGGCCGTTGGTGCCGGCCCCTTGGCGGAAGAGCACGGCGTCGCCGGCGCGCGTGAGGCGGTGGATGTTGCCGTTGCCGCTGGTGAGGATGCCGAGTTGCGGATCCCATGCGGGGCCTTCCCCGGCGACGCCCTTCTCGGCTTCGACCTTCAACTTGGCGTTCGGTTCAAAAATCGCTTGGGCGAAGGCGGGCGATGTGACCAACACCATCAGGAGCGCGCGGCGAAACATGGTGGTACCTCGGGGGCGGATTCGGGTCCGTGCCAGTTTACGGGACGTACCAGCTCACGGGGATCACGACCACGGCCCCGGCCGGCTCGGCGAGGTGGATCGTCACATCGGCTTGGCCCACGGCTCCGGCCTTGGCCGAGTTCACGACGATGCGGGCGGTCGCCGCGGGGCCGCTGCCTTCGGAGAACTTCACCGTCACGCCGTCTTGCTTGCACTCCGCCTTAGAAATGGAGACGGGTTTACCCGCGGCGCGGAGTTGCACGAGCACCGACGCCTCGGCTTGGCCCTTCGTGAAGCGCACCGTCGGCGATTCCGGCGACACGCTCACGTCCCCGGCGGCGCGCTTGGCGATCTTCAGCGGGATCTTCAATTCCGGGCAAGCGGCGTCGGTCGTCGTCAGCGTGATGATGTCGTCGTGCGAACCGGTCGGCAGGTCGCCGGGGATCGTCACGGCGATGGCTTGGGTCGTACCGGTGTCCGCCGACTTCAACGGTCGGATGTCGAGCGTCACCTTCGTGTTCGTGCAGGTCGCCTTCGTGATGGTCATACCGCCGGTCGCGCGGCGGTCGGTGACGGTGATGGCGTGCGACCGCGCGGTATCGCCGCCGGTACTCAGCGCGAGCACCGGCGGAACAACCGTGATCTCGCGGACGATCTTCGCCTTCCAAGTCAGCACGAGTTCGCGGACCGTCGGGTCGGCATCGTGCGTGTACTTCACGATGCACGTCCAAGTCGCGGGGCCTTCGGGCTGCGTCAGCGTGTTGATCGCGACGGAGAGTTTCGCCGTTTCGCCCGGCTCGAGGAGTTTTCGATCCACGTTCAGCTTGGAGCAACCGCACGCGCTCATCACGCCGGTGATGGCGATCGACCCTCGCGTCTCGGAGTGCTTCAACTCGAACTCGCATTTCAGCGCGGGCCCCGATTTCACCTCGCCGAGATCGGCGTTCGGCGCCGGCGCCACGAGCGGGCCATCGCCCGGAAGTGCTAGGAAAAGCAGGGGTAGCAGGAGTGTGTGCATAGTGACAACGGCATAGCAGTGGAGTCGGTGCGACGCAAGCCCGATCGGCCCGGCGCGATCCCGCGGATGAGGCCTTGCGCAATCGGCGGAGTGTGGGCATACTGTTGAAGGACGGGATCCGGTTCCGCCGATGATGACTGGCGATGCGCGCGCGGGAAAGTTTTTTGCAAACAATGGGCGAGATGGGCGCGCATCAACTTGTATTTCGGAAAGCGGACGTTAGGATTCTTTCTTAAGTGGTGGGCGCGCGTCTGCGGTTGCGGATCGCGCATCACTCCCCGGTGTGTGGCAAGCGATCGTCGCCTGCTCCGCGGGACACCGAGACCCTGAGAGGTCAACTGGTCTATGTTCCTCGATACCGAGGCCGCCGATCCTCTGCCGCCCCATCGCACAGCCCTCGCGGCTCCGCGCGGCATCGAAGACGACGAACCTCCGAGTCGGCCCCGTCGCCATCCACAATGGCAAGACGTGCCCGACCACCAGTGGGACGATTGGAAATGGCAGCAAGCCAATTCCATCCGGTCCGTCCGTCAACTCCGCAGCCTCCTCCCCTTCACCCGCGATGAGCTCGAAGCCATCGGCAAACTGGAAGCCGATTACAAGGTCGCCATCCCGCCGTACTACTTCTCGCTCATCGACACCGACGATCCCGAAGACCCCATCCGCCTCCAATCGGTGCCGTCGTCGCTCGAAGGCCAAGGCGGCTTCGAACTCGACGACCCCCTCGAAGAAGACAAAGACTCGCCGGTTCCCGGACTCACGCACCGCTACCCCGACCGGGTGCTGATGCTGACGACGCCGAACTGCACCATGTACTGCCGGTACTGCACCCGCAAGCGGGCCACGCTCACCCGCGGCGG
>JANXTU010000046.1 GCA_025352235.1 Fimbriiglobus sp. | reverse complement strand
CCGACACGCTGGCCGATCCATTTCGGATCCACGGCTTTGCCATCGCGGCCGACGGATGTCGTTCGTAGTCGCTTGGTCGGGTTGGCACGCAAGCGGAAACGCAGTCGTTGGCCAGGATGAAAGGCAACGTCGTCGAGAGCTTTCACCGGCGCAGGCCGAAAGCCTTCGGCCAATCGACTCCACTCGGGTCGATACTCCGATTGCACCAGCACAACCGGCTCGCGATTGCCGCCAAGACCGAGTTCGACACGAAAGAGAACACGTCCCGGACCGCCGGCATCCCGATCCGGGAATGTCTTGAGCAAAGTGCGGTGTAACTCGTAGACGTTCGCCAAATCGCGCCGGACGTTGGGATGGTGTGGATTGAGCCAGAGTTTCGACAGGAACATGGCTAAACTCCCCTTTGGGTCGTAGGCGGGGGATCAAACTTCACCGCGACGTGCCGGAGGTGGAATTCCCGCGACTCGAACGAAACGGGTTGATCCGGGCGTGGCTCTACGGCCACTCCCTTTTCCGAGTAGTCGTAGAGGACTTCGAGCACGAACCGGTGAGGATCTTTAGACTTTCGTGGAAACCGCTTCAAGACTTCGAAAAGCTCTCCGTCTTGAATCGCGAGGCTCTGGTCTTCGAGCGGCACCGGTTCGCCCGGCAGAAACGATTTTCTCCCAAGACTGAGCGGCCAGTGCGGGGATCGCAACGCATCGTCGAGCCGCTTCAACAACGCGACATCGGGCGATTCTAACCCCACAAGGAACGCGGCATCGGCGAGGTAGTAGCGCGTCGAGGGTTCGCACTCCTTGGTGCCACCGCCCGATTTCGCGACGTTCAGAGCCGTGTGGTAATCCTTGGCCAATCGCCCTTCTGCATCGACGCGAACGCCCATTTTCAGAGCGGCCAGATCGGCGAGGGAGTCGCTCCGCGGTCGACCGAGTGCAGCGCAGAGCAATCCAACGACACCCGATTTGCTCGGCTCCCGCCCGGTATCTCGAATACTGAATCGGCTCTGGATGCCCCAACTCTGCATAGGGCCTGCGAGCCTGAGAAGGAGAACACTCATTATTGCCCCTCCGGCAACGCTGTGAGAACCGACTGCACGAGTTGACTCAAACCATCGACTTCGTGATCCTTCAAGTTCGTCGGCTTCGTCTCGGCGAGGGAGTAGTAGCCCGTGGCAATGATCGCATCGCTGCCGTAGGCCTTGGCGAGTTTGGCCCAGTAGCTGTCAAGTTTCGTGATCGAGTGCTCGATAAGTCCGCCGTTAGCATCCGGCCGTACCGGCGTTTCAAAGGCGTTTGCCAAGGACCAGAGACCCGACTTGCGAACCACGGCGAAGACGAAAGAAGGCGGATTCTGCGCGGCGGTACTGTTCTGCTTTCCCGTCGGCACGGCGTTGACCGCGGCGGTGAGGTAGGCTTTGACCGCCGCACGGGCGAGTGCGGTGTCGCCGCCGAGGTTTTTGGTGAGTTGTTTCAGATCGACGTTGCTGTAGCGGTAGAAGCAGGAGGAGTTGAACTCGGTGGTGCCGAGCATGCCGGCACCGGCGTTCACTTCGTCAGCCCGCGTTTTCAAATCATCGACAGCGGTGAAGAAGTCCATTTCCATTTCGACACGGTTCGTGGACAGCGCGTGTGCCACTTGGCATGCGGCGTCGATGTTCAGATCGGCTTGATCCGCGAGCATCCGCCCGAAGAGTGCTACGTCGGCGGCCTTGTTCCCTTCGAGCACGGCCTTCACGGCTTTGGAGACTTCCGGAGTAACGGCAGCCTGCGCTTCGGACTTCTGTTGTTTGGCGGTTTTTTTCTTCCCGCCTTCGGTGACTTCTGCAGGCTTGGGCCGAAGTGACTCGAAGTTCGCGGCCACGACATCCGCCAACTTTTGCAGCTCATGGTTGCCATAGAAGAGCAAATATTGCGTTTCGTCAGGCTTCTTGGAGTCGGTAGAGAGCTTGACCGCGCCGAGCGCCGCTTTTACAGCTTCCGCAGCGGCTGCCAGCTCAACATTATTCTTGATGGCCACCAGCTCAGCGACGTGGCCAATGAGCCGTTTCGACCGCTCTGCGAGGTTTTCTTTCGGTAGAAGTTCTTGTTCGCCGAAGTAGCGTCGCACGCTGCGCTTGACGCACTGGCTGCTGATGCGGGCGCGGCGGTGGCCCCCGAAGATGCAGTCCTTCGGCGTGTTGGTGTCGTCGCGATTGAGACACGATGGCGCGAAGTTTTGCAGGATATGCAACTCGATGAACATGGACGAAATCCTCAGGAGGTAGAAGCAATGGTTTGGGTTTCAGTTTCGGTAGGCTCTGCTGTGGCAGCGTAACTGCGCCAGAAATCGCGGGACCAGTTCCATTGCACCGAGCGGCTCTCACGATCCCAGCCCAGCAAATCTTCCGTTAACCGGAACCAGTCGATGGGAACATCCTTCGATTTCAACAATCGAACGACGTGGCGTAGGCGTTCGGGCAAATCTTCGCGGCTGCTGTCGACCAAGTGGGCGAAACGCTTGTCGGTCGAGTCGTCGGCTCCGGTTTGTAACTTGTACTGGCCGAGCGATTTTCCGAGGGTTCCTTTCCCATGCGGTGCGGAATGGATCGCGAACAGGCCCGCCACAAGGACGGCCGTTTCGACATTCCACTCGGCGACTTCGGCGAAGATCCAGCCGAGTTTCCCGAGCGTTTCTACAACCGGCTTGCCGACACCTTGGCGCAGGTGGGCCAGTTCCGCGCGTTTGGCATCCTGGGGTTTGTCGGGTGGATCGAGCACCCGCAACTTGGCGATGAAGGGACGAATCCAATCGTGGTCGTTCATGTGATCACCTCGGCAACGGTCGGTTTGAGATCGGGCGAACTGTTTTCGATCTTGGCCAAGCCGCGATACAACTGGGCTTCGCCTTCGATCACGGCCCGTTGGCCACGGGCATCGAGCTGCGGGAGTTTGGCGGCTTCGGAATACGCTCGGGTCGCCTCCCGCTTCAATTCGCCGAGCCAGTGGCGGGCTTGTCGCTGGCGATGTATCAGCTCGCCAGGCAAGCGGACGAGGAATTCGCGGAACGGGCGTTCCAGACGCGACCAGTAGAGGGCGTCGGCGCCGATGGCGTCGACCATTTGCCACTGTCGATTTTTGTCGGCGGATTTCGTTGGATCGGCAGTGAGTGTAAGTTTCGCCGCTGTAGCTACTGAAAACCGGACGAGATCGCCCACGCTTTCTGCCAGGGCAATGGCACGCTTCAAGTCGCCGACAAGATTGGGGTCGCTGAGGTAATCGAGCGGGAGCGGGAGCGTTTCATGTCGCCAGAAATTCACCTTAGCCTTGTCCGTGCAGAGACCGAATGTCGAGATGCCGTAGCACTCGCCCGATGGCAGAATCCCGTCCCCACTCAATGTGCGAATCCAACGGAGGTTTTGGGGCGGAAGAAATCGCCGACTCGAATTCGCATCGGCATCGAAGTGGAATAGCGATGCGCAGTCTCGCCAAAGATCTTTCGATTCCGAATAACGCACTGGGCGAAAGTCGGTGTCCGCATCGGGTGCTTCGTACGGAGACATCGGCTCGAACACGATCCCGCTCGGCTCGAATTTTCGACCGGCGGCATACGACAGGCATTGGACTTCACCGCTGTCTAGGGGGTGGAGTTTCACCGAACGGCTCTGCCATGTGAGGTAGTCCAGATAACCGCTTGCACTGGAATGACCCAGTATTGGTCGTGAATCCGCCTCCCAACTGGGCCGATCCGTTTTTACATCGGTGTCGAAGTAGTCCTCGTAGTCAGTTCCGTGCGGGAACAGATTCAAGAGCAATGTCCCGAACAAACATTCGCTTTGAACCAGTACGAGGACGCCCCCCGCGGCCGGTGCGCTCGAAGTGTAGCCGAGTTCGCTTTTTCCGCCCCCGATTGCAAAGGCCTGCTCTGCAATCAAAGCCCGAGCCATTAAGCCCGCAGGCAACACGGGTGAAGGGTCCTCATGGGTATGATCGAAGAGGGTCGCATTGTTTCCACGCGATAATTCGCGGACCACTTGATTCGCACCGCCGGGGTCTTTTGCGGTGTAAGCGGTGTCTTGGTAGAAGGGCCATTTGGAATCGAACAAGTCGAACCGATGTCGCCACTTGTCGAAATAGGCTTCGAATGAAGCCGAATCGAACCGTTCTTTCTCCCAGCGCTCTTGCCAGTCGGACGTGCCTCGGGGAGAACCTGCAACTCGGTAAATGATCGCCAGCAAGAGCCGATGCAGTGCGAGTGTCACCAGCGGCGACGGATCGCGAAGTTCGCGGATTTCGTGTGCGCGAAGGAGCGTATCCCGCAGTCCCAGCATCTCGACGCGTTCGCCGATGGAGCACGGAATGAACGGAGATTCGACGAGATTGTAAGTCGGTGGCATCAATCCTCCAAAGGTTCGCGGGTGAAGCGGATGCCGGACTCGGCATCGTTGGTCAGAGGAAATTCTTCGGGGTCTAAACTCCGGCCGTCAGGATCGAGTCTCACCAAGCGGTGATACCTCAGCAGACCCGACTTCTCCCAGCCCTTCGGCGGGTCTTTGAAGGCATAATGGTAGACGCAGCCGATGTGGCTCACGCTCACAGTGTTGCCAATGATGAGCTTGGCCTGTTCCAGCGTGGGCAATTGAACGACCGCCATCCGCACCGAGTGGTCAGAATCGAGATAATCAGTTCCGTTTTGGAAGTACGAGATCACGAGTTGCGCAGTCGGGCGAACATCCCGCGTCGCAGCCCTGCGGGACTTTGCAGTTCGAGGGTCGTCATCTTCTCCGAGTTGCGAGTTCCGCACTTCAAAGAAATGCCGTTGAGAAACCGGATTTTGGATGACGAAACTTTGTGCGAATTCGCGTTGAGCTTGTTCTGCTAGTTTCATTGTAATCTGCGCCGCCATCAAATCCACGTCGCTCTCCTCCCGTTCCGCATAGCCGGTCTCGACGAGTGAATCGATCTCGCCGGGGATCGCCAATTCGGTTCGCCCCTGCAGCACTTCCAGCGTCCGCAGCAAGACGTAACGTTCGTAGACGTACTCCGATGGCCCGAAGTCCGGCGTGCCATCATTCTTCAGTTCCGGATCGATCAGCAGCAAACGCGGGAGGTTCATCTCCTCAGAACGTACCCGACCGGCGTGCCGATGCAAGCGTCCGCTCCGTTGCAGCAGCAGGTCGATCGGGGCCATGTCCGAGGCCATCAGATCGAAGTCGAGATCGAGGGATTGCTCCACGACCTGGGTCGCCACGAGGATGCTCCTTTCCGGCCGACATTTCGAATCCGGCCCGTACCGATCGATCACAAGCTTCTCGATTCGATCGCGATCCTTGAACAGAAACCGGGCGTGGAACAACAGGATCTCGACATCGGGAAATTCCGCTTTCAGGAAGCAGTATGTCTGCTGTGCCAAGCCGACGGTGTTGCGAATCACGCAGATGCACCCCCCCTTATTGAGCGACTGCCGCAGTTTCGTTACAAGATCCGAATCATTTGCGATTCTTTCCAGCGCGAGCGACCGGTTTCGGCTTGCATCGGCCATCACGGAAACGGTGTGGAGTGCGCCCGCCTTCGTGCTCCAAGTGATCCTCGGATAGGCTGCCGGTTCCGGCTCCGAAGCATTTTCCCCGGCATAGGCTCGCAAAAGAGCCAATCGTCGGGCTTTGGGCAGTGTGGCGCTGAGGAGCACCACGGGGCACTCCAGGGCCGCGAGCCATTTCAGAAGCAATTCCAAAAGCGTCGACATGTAGGTGTCGTAGGCGTGGACTTCATCGAGCAAAATCGTTCGACCTGACAAGCCGAACAATCGAAGGAAAAAGTGTTTGGTTTGCAGTACCCCCAGCAAGGCTTGATCGATCGTGCCGACGCCATACGGAGCAAGGATCGCTTGCTTCTTCTGGGCCGCGAACCAAGAACTCGCGACGACCGAGCCGGGCCGCTCGTCGGAGTCGTAGATCTTCGCATCCCGCAATTGCTGGTAGGCGTCGCTCAAAAGTGCCCGTCCGTGCAGCAGGTGCAGTTGAGTCCAGTCGGGAACGGTTCTCTGCAAGAACTCTTCCACCCGTGGAAACATCCCGTTGCTCGTGGCCATGGTTGGCAACGCAATGTAAGCTCCGCATCCACTCTTCCGCCGCCACCAATCCGCCACATAGAGTGCCGCTTCGGTCTTCCCTTCGCCCATCGGTGCTTCGATCAGCACCAGCGCCGGGCCATCGAGCTCGGCGACGAGAGCTTCGACGCGCGTTTGCAGCGGCCGGGGAGCATTGGACGCCAGTCGATACTCGAACAAGTCGGCGAAGGGCGGGAGCGGTCTCGGATCGGCATTGGACGACTTCCACCGTACGTCATGTAGGGCAGCTTTCGCACGCTGTTGCGCCAGCGCGAAATAGTCGTCGGGAAGTGGGTGCGTTTTCGGGAACCAATTCTCGTTGGACGCGATCCAGTCTGCCGCTGTCGTCAATCCCGCCAATAACATCAGGAAGGACTGATCGTTTCCAGCAGGCGATTCTGGCAAACCAAGGGGCACGCTGAAGGTTTTCGCAAGGTCGTCGAGGATTGAATTTTGGAGCTCGCGCCATTTCCCGTTTCCCAGGATATTTTCGGTGCCTTCGCAAGATCCGAAAGCGCCGTGGTGCCCCCCGACTGCGTTCGCAAGTCGCCGGGCCAACGCGAGCTTCATGTTGTTAGCGGTAAGCCAAGCAACCAAAATCGGCACGCTCACTTCGGCGTGTGGTTTCTTCTGGCCGGTGGAGAATCCGGCTTTGAACATCTCCATTTCGAGTGCAGCCGTGTTGTCTCGATACTGGAAACCGGGAGTTGCCTTACCAATGTCGTGTGCGGCGATCAGGAACACCGCCCAAGCCTGGGCATCTGGAGGCGGCAACGAAAAACCGTCCGCGATTTGGTTTCTCTGCGTCTGTCCCATGGCTTGCCAAAGTTCGTAGGCCGTGACTCCCACATCCATTAAGTGAGCCACCAAAGGGTGAGCGTCGGCGGGATATGCCCCCTGTCCTAGTTTGCCCCAAATTGCTTTGATGAATGGATTTGTGGCTGCCAATTGCCTCTCGCACATGGTGGTGAATTATGAGATTGTCTCAGCTAAAAATGGTTTGTCAAAGTCCGTTGTGTGTTTTCCACTTCTTGAGGTCGCTACCCTGAAAACGCTGGGGCGATACTGCACAAGTCGTTGTCTTGTTCCGCGAAGTGGGAACTCCAATCGCAAGGCCCGCACGACTTCCCCGACTTCGACAGCAAGGAAGGCGGAGTCGAGTTTGAAATGTCGGGCGGGATGTTCTGGCAGGCGTTGAAGCGGACGGTTGTTGCCGCCGAGAAGCGGGAGAACACCCGGTACTCTGCAGAAGTTCCAAGCCGACAACGAGCGGATCATGGCGATCCTCTTGCGAGATTCGATCCGATGGTTCCGCCCCGCGAAGGGCCAACTCCAGCTACTTTACCGCTACGCCGGCGAGGAGCGCGAATACTTGCCCGACTTCGTAGCCGAGGTGGACGACGCCATTTACATGATCGAAATCAAAGCGGTCGACCGCAACTCAAGAAGAAGTTCCTGGGGCGGCCTGCCTTGCTGCCCCAAACCTCGACTAGTTTCGTGACTCCGAACGGATTACACCTGAGCCAGTGAGAGCCAGCGCACCGATCAGGACTACTGCCCAACCAAAGCCCGGAGACATAAAGATCATCACGATGCGAACGTCCTTATGTGTGCTCAGTGCAAGCAGCGCGATCCCGTATAAGAGGGTTGCCAACAACGATATCCCGCCCATCACGGTGAACGCACCCCGATTCGTGCCACCGCACATTTGAAAGAAGGCGGCTGCGATGATCACGGAAATGCAGACCGGATAAAGGATCCCGATTGCCACGACGGCCGTGACAGCCGTGACGATTCCTGACCCATCGTCAGACTTCTTCTCCGGCTGATCCGCACGCTGCGGCGCGCGTGGTTGGCTCGGCTTACCCCTCTCTTCCTCAGCTTTCTCCGCCGCGTTTAGTCCGATGGTCACCGCTTTCCAGGGCAAATCGACGAACGACAACCAGATGCCGAAGGGCGTGTTCACCATCGGAAGAAACAGGCCAATCAGCAGCAACGCAGCGCCGACGCCGGCCACAATTCGGTTGGCTTGTCGGATTTTAGGCCCACGGGATCGGCGGTAGCTCGGTGACTCATACTGCGGGTCTGGATCGGAGCGTCGGCGTGACCGCCTGAGAGGCAGGTCGTCTTGCTGCGGCTCTCGGGCCGGGAGGCGGGTTGTCGGCTCCGGCCGCTCGTCGCGCCAGTCCTTGAGGACCGCTCCGGTCTCCTCATCGATCAGGTCGCCCGGCAGAGGGGCCGGCTTGGGAACCTGTATCCGCATCCCGCACGACGGGTTCGCGCAGGTGGTCTTCTTGCCAGCCCGATCGTCGGCCACCTTGTACCGCTTCCGGCAGGCTGGGTTTGGGCAAGCGAAGACGATCATCTGCCGCGCACCCTCTTGCTGCCGAACAGGGATTCTCCGGCGTAGGGGCCGTGAATTATCCGACACGCTATCCGGGATACTGGACGGCGCCAAGACAAGTCCGCTCGATTTGCTGTCATTTGATCGGCTTTAGTGTTGGGAATCCGGCGGATCCGCCGCTTGTCGAACGAGCTGAATTCTGTGCCAACCTGCTTCAAACGTTGCCGGATGTGCGGGAGTTGCGGGTTGAGTCCTGGCCCGAGAATGCGGAGGGGGTTGAGTACGACATCGTGGGGGCGGGGATGGATCAGCGAGGCGAACGATCGCGACATCTTCCGCGTCGGTGACGAGTAGAAGTAACACTGGGAGGAGTTCACCCCCAATTAATTTTGGCATAATCGCGGATAGGTCCCATGGGCACGTCGGACAGCGGAAACCGCCAGCAAAGACTGAATCGCAAACTCATCGTCGAGGATGCAATTGCCCTCGAAGTATGGTCCTTTCGAAACCCGCCAGCATACGGAGCAAGGGGAAAGATCACTTGGACCCGGTGGCGAAGCGAGAAGTGGACGGCCGACTATTCCGTCTGGGCCGAAGGTGGAAAGCCGAGCCTGTACCTGAGTTACACAGTGCCCGAGGGCGAGTATGTCCAGACGTCGATCCAACTCCAAACGACGCGGGTGTACTTTGGGGGTACACGAAACTGGTTCACCTGTCCCTTGCGACGCAACGGTGTGCCGTGCGACCGCCGTTGCGGGAAACTCTACCTCTACCCCGGCCTGAGGTATTT
>JANXTU010000398.1 GCA_025352235.1 Fimbriiglobus sp. | reverse complement strand
GCCGCGGGATCGCCCTCGAAAACGGTGACGTGCAGCCGGGTGATGTCGAGCTTCCAGACCTTCGTGAGGAGTTCCCACGCCCAGCCGATCGCCTCCTTCTTGAAGTAATCGCCGAAGCTCCAGTTGCCGAGCATCTCGAAGAAGGTGTGGTGGTAGGTGTCCTTGCCGACGTCGTCGAGGTCGTTGTGCTTGCCGCCGGCGCGGATGCACTTCTGCGTGTTGGCGACGCGCGCGAACTTCGGCTTCTCGGTGCCGAGGAAGTAAGGCTTGAACTGGTTCATGCCGGCGTTGGCGAAGAGCAGCGTCGGGTCGTCGTGTGGCACGACGGAACTCGACGGCACGAAGGTATGCCCGCACTTGGTAACGAAGAAATCGATGAACTGCTGGCGGACTTCGCTCGACGAGGGCATAGCCGGTCCTGTTCTGAACGGGAGGTTTCAAACACGCGATTACCAAGTTTTGGGATCGCGGCTGGTGTGAAATATGGAGACGATGAAGATGGACTGAGGATCGATCCAGTAGTAGATACAAAACGGGAATTCGGAAATCACGAGTCTACGAAGCTCCCGAAACACTTTGCGGGCGGCCTTGGGGTTGCGTCGGATCGCTTTCAATGCGGAATCGACTTCCAACGCCAACCGCTTCCCGTATCCAGTGCGGCGATTCTCGTAAAAATCGCACGCCGCTGCCAATTCTTCTTCGGCGCGGAGGTCGAATTCTAGCGGGAGCTTCATTCGAAGCGGGCCATCAGACGCTTCCGCACGACTTCCCACGGAATTCTCCGCGTGGGATCCGCGTCCGCGAGTTCGCAACGCCGATCCAGCTCGGCTTTGAGTTCCGGCGAGAGTTCGGTGTCCGCTTCCATCTCGTCGTGAACCTGATCGAACAGCGCATGGGCGAGTTCCAAGCGATCCTCAATACTGAGCTTATCGACGCCGAGTTCTTGGAGTGTCGGTGGCATGGCGGAACTCGTGTGTAGCGAATGTTTTTATCTTACGATGCTCCGCGAAAAAACGCCATGCGTTCGCACTCGTCGGCCGACTTCGCGCCAGAAGCCGTAGGCGAAGCCGAAGTGGATGCCGACGAAGACCAACGGCACTTGCCAGCGCACGGCCCAAGGAAGGTTGCGGCCGAGCCAGTAGGAACCGGCGCCGATCACAGCGGCGTACAACAGGAGCAATCCGAGATAGAGCAGCCCGATTTCGGGGACGATGGCGCAGAGCAATGGGGCGAGCAGCAACCAGAGCACCCAGAGCGGCGGCACGAGCGCGGGGATCGTCAGCGATTCGAATTGCTTCGCGGCGAGCCGCGCCCGGCCGCAACCGTAGCGGCCGAGTTGGAAGAAGAGCCCCTGCCACGAGCCGCGCGGGTGATAGACGACCTTGAGCTTCGGGCTGAAGTAGCAGGTCAACCCGGCCGCGTGGACGCGGTGGTTGAATTCGACATCCTCACAAGCATCGAAGCGTTCGTCGAAGAGGCCGACGCGCTGGAAGACTTCGCGGCGATACGCGATGGCCGTGCTCTGGGGCGGCACGAACTTCGCCTCGTCGCTGAAGATGTCCGACTCCGGATTGTGCCCCAAGCGGCTGGCCCGCGCCACGGCCACGGCGCGCTGGAAGTCGGTCGGGTGCGGCGCGTCGAGCGGTTGCGGCCGGCCGAGTGTATCGGCGCCGGTCGTTTCAAAGGCTTCGACGACGTTCCGTAAATACCGGCGATCCGGAATTTGGCAGTGACCGTCGACGATCACGGCGTAGCGGCCCGCCATGTGCCGAATGGCGATGTTGCGGGCCGCGCTCGAGATGCGCTTCGGGTTGAAGAAGAGCCGAAGGTTCGGGTACTCGGCTTGCAACGCGCGGACGATGGCGACCGTCGAATCCGAGGAGCCACCGTCGGCGACGAGCACTTCAAATTCGTCCGCGGGATAATCTTGATCGAGCAGCGACCGCAGTGTCGCCCCGATGAAACTCGCTTCGTTGCGAATCGGCACGATGATCGTGACGGTGGGCATCCATGCCTCCGTTGTGAGTGTGAAAGATGAAGAAAGAAGATTTCACCACAAAAACACCGAGAAAATCTTCGTCCTTCTCGGTGTTTTTGTGCCTCTGTGGTTAATTCTTTTGAACCAAACGAGCACGCGGCAGTCGCTGGTACAGCTTCCGCAAGCCGATGACCTTGAATGCGGTGCCGACCAGGATGGTCAGGTCGAAGGCCAAGCCCATCCGCGAGATGTAATACCGGTCGTAAATCAACTTGTCGTGGACGCTGAGGATGTTGCTGTCCGGCGGCAAATGGATCTGGGCAAATCCCGAGATGCCCGGCTTCACTTGATGGCGAACATCGTAACCGAACACCGAGAATCGCAAGTCTTCGACGATCTCCGGGCGCTCGGGCCGCGGGCCGATCAGGCTCATCTCGCCGCGGAGGACGTTCCACAATTGCGGGAGTTCGTCGAGGTGCAACTTCCGCAAGATCCGGCCGAGCGGCGTGATGCGCACATCCCCTTTTTGGCTCCACTGCGGGCCGGTGAAGCGCTCGCAATCGTGGGTCATCGTGCGGATTTTGTAAATCGTGAACGTCCGGCCGGCGCGGCCGACGCGTGTTTGTGAGTAGAGAACCGGGCCGTGGGACGTCAGTTTGACCAAGAGCATCGTCGCGAGGATCGCCGGGGCCAACAGCGCGAGCAGGACACCGGCCAACGCGAAATCGAGCGAGGATTTCAACGCGTATTCCGGGCGGACGGGAATCACCGCAGGGCGAGTCGTCCGGCGGTCGGAGTCGAGATTGGGCGGTCGCTGTAGCAACGTGGTCCTTCGGGCACCCGGCATGATTACGGCTATCGTGGTGCTCCGGATTGCGGTCGGGCTGGACGGGGAAGATGTTTTCATCGGAATACAAACCCTCGACAGCGCGGGACCCGGTGCATTCTAACAGCCGGGGGGACTGCAGGAAACCTACCGGGCGTCTCGGAGCACCCCGGCATACTGGGCGAACACTTCCGCGACGACCGCTCGCACCGATGCCGAATCGGCCTCGGGGCGGTCATCGTCGCGGCCCGTGTCGGGCGTCACGATGTACAGCTTGTACAAGTCGTTGGCCCGGATGTACGGCAGGTGCAATCGGGGTGAGCCGGGCACATCCCAATCGCCGTCGACCGACCACGCCCAGCGGATTCGCTGACGATCGACGGACGTCGCGGTCTTTTTTTCGTAGACGGCCACGAGATAACTTGCCGTCTTCCCGTTAGGCAAGTCGACGGTCTCTTTTTTCGGGGAGCGGACCGTCTTGTATCCGCTGCCGGTGTAGCAAACGTCCGGCGTGTGCGTCGACACCGCTCCGGGCGGCCCGGACGTGATCGAGGCGACCACAGTGCCCACTTCGCCCGGGAAGTTGTAACGCCGGCAGGTCACGCGGCTCCGTTCTTTAATCGGCAGTTCGCTCGGGATGTCTTCTTGCGTTGCCGTAACGAATGCCAACTCGGTGTTGTGAATCGCCTCCGCCCGGCTCGCGGGTGGAGCCAGCAGCGACCAACGGTGAGTCGTCGCACCGTGGACGACAGCACCGCCGGCCACCAGTAACAGTGACATTAAGAGGATTGCGGTTCGTGGCATAGCCTGAATCTTTTCCAAGTATGATGAAAATAGCGATTGTGGCGATTTGTCTGACAGCGATTCCCGACGCGCTCGCTCCACTTAACACGCGATCGCTACACTTAACAGAGGGCTTCGTTGGTCGAAGCCCCGACGTAAACGATTCCCGAATACGGGATTTCCATCGAGGCGATCCGCTCGGCGGCCCGCTTCAGCAGCGGCACCCGCGACTCGCGATACTGGGCGCAGAGGAGCACGACTTCGGAGCGGCGGGCCACTTCGACCGACTCCGCCGCCGTCAACAGGGCGTGGCCGTGGAGCACGATACAATCGAACGGCTCTTTCAACCGGAGGAGCAGGGCATCGAGCCGACCGCCGACGGCGGCTTGGCGGGCTTCGTCAGACCATTTGCCCGCCGCCAAGAAATGCAGCCCGTTCGGCAGAGTCTGAATCGTCTTCCGGAAGTCGGCCTCGCCCCGCAGGAGTTCGCAGATACCGAGCCCGTTGGCGACTCCCGCGAGGTGGTGCAGCGACGGTTCGCGCAGGTCGAAATCGACGAGCAGTGTCTTGTAACCCGCTTGGGCCAAACTGCTGGATAGTCCGAAGGCGGTGAACGACTTGCCTTCGTCGCCGACGGCGCTCGTGACGGTGACGGTCGTCGCGCCGCGGTTGAGCCATGTCTGCGCGAAGTAGGCCCGGAGTTTATCGATGGCTTCGTTGACGTCGCCGCGTTTCAGCGGGTCGCGGGCCGTCGCAGCGTTCGGGATCCACGGGATCACCGAGACGACCGGCGTGGCGCAGGCCGTTTTCATTTCTCCGAGCGAGCTGACTTTGCGGGCGCGCGACTCGTGGGCGACCACGAAGGCCCCGACGAGGACGAACCCCATCAACCCCGCGAAGACGGTGCCGATAATTTGCTTCTTGGTGTCCTTCTGCATGGGCACCGAGGCGGGTTGGTATTCGCGGACCCGCTGCGGCATCTTCGCGTCGTAATCCGCGGCGATCAACTGCGCGGTGACGTGGTCGTACAAGCGTTCGTGGGTGAGGTAATCGACGATCGACGGATCCGAGATCCTCGATTCCTTGTTCGGGCCTTTATTCACATTGAGGGCCGGGAAGGTCGTCTCGTCAATCTCTTTTTTGGCTTGGAGCATGGCCCGCTGCGCGTCGGCTTTCTCCTGGGTCAACTCCGTGACGGCGTTGCCCGCGTAGCCGATGGCTTGGGTCAGTTCCATCACCGCGGATTTGCGCCGGAGGATTTCAATCGCCTTCGTTTTCTCATCGAGGATATTCTTGGCTTCGATTTCCGCTTTCTCGGCGGCGCGGGCCAAGGCCAGCACGTTCGGCGAATTCGGGTCGACGACCGCATCTTGCCGGAGCTTGTAATCCCGGCGGAGCTTCTCGGCGGTCGCTTGCGCTTTGAGGTAGTCCGGGTCTTTCTTGGCGAACTCCACGCTCGCGGCGGTCACCGGCGTGTCGAGTAGTTTTTCGAGGGTTTTCTTCGCGGCGTCGAGCAGCCCTTGGTTCTTCGAGATCTTGATGTCCAAACTCGGCAGGTCGGTTTCGATCTTGGCGATGCGTTGGACCAAGATCGAAAACTTGGCCCGTTTCAATTGCTCCGGATCGCCCGTCGGCACCGCCACCGGCGCGGCCGGTTCCATCGGCATGGGCACCGGGATCGGCCCGGCGGCGCCGGGCAACCCGATCGGTTGCTCCGGCCGGCCCGCCGTCTTGCCCTTCATCACGTTCTCGAGGCTCGTCTTGGCATTTTGCAACTCGGTGCGGATGCTGCTCTTCACATTCGCTTCGGTCCCCATGACTTCTTTGAGGTATGCCGCCGAGATGGCCGCGATGATCGCTTTGACGTCCTCGGGGCTATCCCCTTGAATGGAAAGCCGGATGATTTCCGTCCCTTCCTTGTTCTCGACCAGCAACTCCTTGTCAAAATATCTGTAAGGGTCTTTTTCAGCTTGAATCGTCGGCAGATCGTTCAAACGTCCATCGCGCAGCGCGGCGATGTAGACGGTCTGCGATTTGAACAGCGACACGGTCGTCTTGATGTACGTCGCGAACTCGGTCTTCCCTTTGGTCGGGTCGTTGCCCGTGACCGACGGCGGGGACGACGCGACTTGGAATAGCGCGTACGATTCGTACTTCGGCGGCATCAAACTCCACGCGGCGTAGGCGAACGCGCCGCCGAGGATCGCGCCGCAGAACAGGATCGTGAGCCAGTGGAGCCGCAGGTAGATCAAGAACCGCATCGCGCCGTTCTCGGCCTCGGGCTTCGCCGCCGGGCGGTTCGGCGCGTTGTGCCGGGGCGGGGCGGTCCTCGTTTGGGGCAGCGCCGCGGTGCCGGGGTTGGCCGTCGTCGTACTGGTCATGGCCCGCATCCGTTTAGGCTAAAGGAATCGTCCGCTATCCGTAGCGGGCGCACTGGGTCGGGGAACGTGTTCAAGCCATCGCCGGGCGAATCCCGAGGCCGAAGCCCGACGGCAGCGGCGTCGCGTCCGCCGGCCCCGGTCGGACCACCAACCGCGTGAGGCACCAAAGTTGGATCGCCAAGAACCCGAGGCCGAGGGGCATCATCAACCAGCCGAAAATATCGTGGGCTTGCAACTGCGTCCCTTTGTCCGGCGTCAGCGTGCAGACGATCGCCGTCGCCACGATCCGCAAGACGTTCGCGATCACGGCGATCGGCACGATGCCCAACACGATGAGGGACTTCTCGAACCAGGTCCGGTCGAGCAGCAGCACGGCGCCGAAGGCGAACGCCGAGAAGGTCATCAGCATTTTCAGGCCGCTGCACGCGTCGACGACCCCGAGTCGGACCTCGTCGATGAGGATGATGTTCCCCTCGGCGATGGCCGGGTAACCGAGCGTTTGGAGCAGGAAGGTACTGGCCCACGTCGCCGCGATTTTCAACGGCCCGCCGACGTTCTTTTCGAGTTCGTAGGGCAGGGGGATCATGAACAGCAGGAACAGGATCGATGGGGCGGTCATTTTAAAGAAGCGGACGCCGCCGAAGGCGAGGGCCAGCGCCATGAGCGACCCGAATAGAGCGATGGCGTCGAGTTGATGGAAGAGCATCACACCGGCCAGTCCGCGCAGAGCGAGCATCCCGGCGAGGACCGCGCCGGCCACGAGAGGCCACGGTTTCGAGAACCAAACCGCGCCGGGGGCGAGTTTGCGGTAGATCAAGTAGCCCGAGAAGAGCGGCACGAGGAAACCGTGCGAATACTGCGGGTCGGAGACCCATTTCTCGAACATGAAATCGAAGGTCGGCCAGAAGGCCCAAAGCAGTCCGACGCCGCAACACACCCCGAGCCACTTCGGTGGGGTGCGTGACGGTTCGACGGGGGTACGCTCGACGGAAGACATCCGGTGTCGCTCGTGGTGCGGGTCATCCCTGACCCAAGTCGGAGGATTGTCGTCGAACCGAAAAATCGACGCAACCCCAACTTTTGGAATCGGGCTCACCCGACCGATTCTGGAAAATGGTTTCAGCCGAAAACACCCCACCCCTCGGCGAAATCATGTCGGATTTCGGGTAGAACCTATGCGCACCAACACGTTACGTTCGATTCTGATGCTGGCGATGCCCGCTGAAACCATTTCGGATTGGGCCCTTACCCCTCGGATTCCAAAGTGGCCTGTAGCTCCGTTTGCTCGCCCAAGCGGGCAAGGGCGGCCGGTTCCCACGAGCTTTCGTCTTCGATCGGCTCGACGTGGATGGTCACTTCCAGTTCGGCCGCGATGTCCAGCAGCTTCGTCTCGATGTCGTGGGCCAGGGTGTGCCCGGCTTGCACCGTCCACGTCCCGGGCACCAACAAGTGGAAATCGACAAACTTCCGCCGCCCGGCCCGGCGCGTCCGTAAGAAATGGAAATGGCACCCTGCTGGCAACGCGGTTCGGATTCCTTCCCGCAAGCATGTTTGATCCTCCACCGGCAGCGCGCGGTCCATCAATCCGTCGAACGACCGCCGGACAAGTTGGAAGCCGGTCCAGAGGATGCTCAGTCCGACCACGAGGGCCAAGGCCGGGTCGAGAAACTTCAACCCCGTGAGCGCGACCAAGCCGAGTCCGGTCACGACCGCCAAGGACGTCAACACGTCGCTCATGAGGTGGTGGCCGTCGGCTTCCAAGATCACCGAGCCGTGTTTTTTACCGACGCGCAGCAGGACGATGGCCACGCCGAAGTTGATCGCGGATGCGACGACCGTGAGCCCGATACCGATGCCGAGTTGATCCAATTCCTTCGGTTCGATCAGCCGGTCGACCGCGTACCAAGCCGTCCCGAGACCGGCGACGAACACCAGCGTCCCTTCGAGGCCGCTCGAAAAGAATTCGATCTTCTCGTGGCCATAGGCGTGTTCCGGATCGGCGGGTTTGTGCGAATACTTCAAACTGAAATACGCCGCCGTCGCCGCGAGGAGGTTCACGAACGATTCGAGCGCATCG
>JANXTU010000377.1 GCA_025352235.1 Fimbriiglobus sp. | reverse complement strand
GGGTGGACCGCAAAACCGGCGGCCTCAGTTTTACCGGCCACTACACCCCTGTCGGCAATCCTTCGGCCATCGTCTTCCTCGATCTCGCGAAAGACTGAGGCACCGCCGTATCACGCGGCGTCGGGCCGGGGGTCAATCCGGTTACGGGTTGGACGCCGACGCCGGCGGCAATTGGCATCGGCGGTCCTGGGGTGCGCGGGTGTCTCGATTCCGGAGGAAGGGTGCGGGAACCGCAGGTTCCTGCAAAAGACAAAATCGGCTCGCTCGTCAAGGGAAGCCCCTCGCAACGGCTCAGAAGTTGAGACACCGCGCGGAAGTGATCGAGAAGAACTTCTCGGTGTGCGGGGCGCTCCGCGCGGTCTTCGCCCTCTCCTACCCCAGGCTTTGCCACGGTCCCGGCGCCACCCAACGCTGATCGAACGGCATACTACGTTCCACCGCCCCGGCTACTGGGGAGAGGAAGGGCACCAGCGCGTCCACGACGGCTTGAAGGGCGGTCGGCGCGTCGCTCAGCTTCGATTTCCGAAGGAACCCCTGCCACTGCGCCTGTTTCCCGGCGTCGCCACCGAACGCCGGCGTCAGTGCGGTGGGGAGAGATGCGACGGCCGTATTGCGGTTCTCGAACGTCCGCCGGATTGCGGTCGCCAGGGTCGGCCCGTCGAAGTCGAACTGCCGGGCGAGCAGCCAGAGGTCGTAGAAGTCCTTCAGCCGGCTGTTCAGCAGCCCGAGCTTGGTCATCGCCTCGAACTTCTCGGCCACGACCGTCTCGCGGGGGTAGCCCAGCAGGTGCGGGGCCGCGAAGTCGAGCAGCACCGGGTAGTCGGCCTTCGTCGCGGCCGGCGTCACCACGTCGCCGAAGCCAATGTCGATCTGCATCGATACCCGGGCGTTCTGGAGGGTGACGAGGAACGTGACGCGGACGCCCGAGTAGTCCGCGTCCTCCTTGATGGCCTCCCCGGAGACGCTCCCGATGTCGAACATCAGTCCGTCCGCGTCAACCGTCTGGCCGCAGACCTCGGCCATCACGGCCGTGACGGCTTCGACGGCGTTGTCCGTGCGGGCGAGCAGGTCGATGTCCTTCGTCGGCCGGGACGCCGGTGCCCCCCACGCCGTGAACATCAGCGCGCCCTTCAGGACGAACCGGTCCGCGTGCCGCGACTGCGAGAGCCGGTAGAGGAACCGCTCCATCGCGAAGTACTGGAGCACCTCCTGGAACGGCCGGTGGGTCTCCTTCGCCTTGTTGGTTAGCCGCTGGCGGACGGACGCGGGCAGGTTCTTGGTCACAGTATCGCCTCGAGGTACGGCCGTGCGACCCGGGCCACGCGGCAGACCGCGGCGTAGCGGAGGAGCGCATCGACATCGACCCGACCTTGGCCCTTGTAGCGGCGGACAGCTTCGAGCACGGTGTCGAGGCCGATGTCGTTCCGGTGCTTGAAGCAGTCGGCGAGCGTCTTTTCGCGGCTGTAGACCTTCACGCTCACTCCGTCGAGCTGGTGCGTCTCGATCCCGGCCTCGTACGGGGCGGGGCTGAGCCTTACCACTCGGAGCGGAGGGTAGTCGAGACGCGGGGGTTCGCTGTTCCGGGGCACGGCGAGCCAGACCTCGTGCGGCACCTGGGTGGTCAGGTCGTGGTAGGCGAGTGCCGAGACGAGGTAGACGACCCCGTGCGGCACCCTGGCCGCGACGGTGACGAGGTCGGGGTTTGCGAGCGGGGGCGTGTCAACGAGGCGGTAAAGGCCGCGGGCGAGGGATTCGACCTCCCCGGCGTCCCGCATGGAATAGAGCGTCCGCCGGTGGATGCCGGCGCGGAGGGCGTCGGCCATCCGCAGCACGCCGCCGGCCGTTCGGAACGCGGCTCGGGCCTTCCGTTCGGGCTCGGTGTCGGGATTCGCGGTTTCGGCGGTCATATCCAAGACACCTCCACAAATATAACTCTGGAGGCATTTTGGACCGCGTGCGGGTGCCGTGTCAATCGGAAACACTCCGACCGGCCAGAACCGGGGCCCCGACGAGGCCCGGCACGCCCTCGGCGGCCTCGGCAACACGGTCCTCACCTCGACGTACTGAACGACTCTACCGACGCTGCGGTACTCGTCGCCGCGGTCAAGCGGATAGTGCCGGAAGGCGAGACAGGATCGCCGCGAAGGCCTGATTCTGCGTGCTCGCGGACAATTTCCGCTCGACCGCCAAATGCGTCAGATACGCCGCGATCTCCGCCGTCCCCATCTCCTGAGGGTGCTGTTACCCGTGAAAGAGGATGAATTTCGTGGCCCAATCGGCGTAGGCGTCTTCGGTGAGCTTGCTGTAGTGCAGTAGCCGAATCTTCCTCCGCAGTCGATCCAGCAACTTAGGCGGTCGAGAAATTTTCGGATTCGCGGACATTTTTGATTGACACCCGATGGAACGTCGGTGAAGATGTTTTAAAGTTGTGGGAGAACTGGATCTCCCCACTGCTGAGTGTATCCTGCAATAGACAGAAACACCAGCGGGAATAGGCAGAATTAATTCTGTCCAATTATAGTTCGGCTACAAGAGGGCTTCGGCAGTGGACACGTTTTTGTTCGTGCGAATCGGCCTCTGGGCTCTCGCGTTTCTTGCATTCTGCTGGTGTCTGCTTGCGACACGTAAGGATATTGGACAAGCCGGATGTTTCACATGGTTGCCCGTTGCCGGTGCCTTCGCTGCCTTCGCAGCCGGCATTCTGTGGGGGCATCTCTGGCAGCTGGTAATCGCCCCCATCGTGTTGGTTCCGCTGATCGTGGTCTCAATTGTCT
>JANXTU010000329.1 GCA_025352235.1 Fimbriiglobus sp. | reverse complement strand
GGGACGTAGACCCAGTACTGCCGGGTCGTGCCGTCGAAGATTTTGCTCTTCCACTCGAAGGGCCCTTCGAGCTTTCCCTTGGGAACATCCTTCTGCGGCAGCGAATCCGGGGTGAGCGCGTAATCGTCGACGGCGGAAGCGGCGCCGGCGCAAACGAGGCACACTGAGGCGAGGGCGATACGGAACAACGGCATGGGAGCGACCCGTGGGGGAGAGTGGGTGATTTTCCAGAGCGAGCAAATCCGGAGGTCCGGAGACCTTCCTCACGATCGAAAGGGCAATCTTCGCTGCGTTGCAGCGAAGATTGCTGCTGAGACGAAATCGGAAGTCTGGCGACTTCCACTACGATCGTCCTCGGCGTCCGCTACGCCCCGCCGAAGCGGAAGCCCGGTTGGATCGGGTACCCGCGCAGGAACTCGGCCGCGATCATCTTTTTCTTGCCGGCGGGTTGGATCTCGTCGATCCGCAGAACCCCGGCGCCGGTTGAGATCGCCAATCCCTCGAGCACCGCACCGGGTTCGCCTGACTGCCCCGGCAGTGCCGTCGCCCGGCCGATGATGACGCGCATCGGTTCGTGGCCCGGGCGGTGGAAGAAGGTGAACGCCGTCGGCCATGGCTGCATCGCCCGGATGTGCCAAGCGATCTCGGTGGCGGGCTTCGACCAGTCGATCAGGCCGTGTTCCTTTTTGAACTTTGGCGCCTTGGTGACCAGCGCCGGATCTTGCTTCTCTCCCGCCACCGGGCCGAGCTTCATCCGTTGGATTACATCCAAGCAAAGGCGGGCGCCGAGCGGGGCGAGCCGCGCTTCGAGTTCGCCCGTCGTTTCGTCGGGGAGAATCGCCAGCTCTTCCTGCTTGAGGATCTCGCCCGCATCCAACCCCAACGAAATCCGGATGATGGTGACGCCCGTGACGGTCTCTCCCGCGCGGATGGCGTGGGCGATGGGCGAGGCCCCGCGGTACTTCGGCAGCAGCGACGCGTGCACGTTGATCGCCCCTAGGGTCGGCGCGGCGATGACCTCCGGCTTCAAGATCTGCCCGTAGGCCGCGACCACCAGCAAATCCGGTTGGAACGCGAGGAGCGCCGCGACCCCCTCGGGCGTGTTGATGCTCTCGGGTTGAAGGACGGGGATGCCGGCGCCCGCCGCGATGTTCGCCAAGCCGAGGCCCGTCTGTCGGGTGCTGCCGCGTTTGTTCCCCGAGTCGCGCTCGGGTTGCGTGACCAACCCGACGACCCGCTCCCCCGCCGTGAGGAGGGCTTGGAAGGTCGGTTCGGCGAAAGTGCCGGTCCCCATCATGACGATTCGCAAGGGCGGGGTCCGGGTTTGGGTTTTCTCCCCCTCTCCGCTTCGGAGAGGGGGCCGGGGGGTGAGGTCTCCCCGCGAGAAACGGAAGGTCGCTGTGATGCCGAGGCCAGACCTCACCCCCTAGCCCCCTCTCCGAAACGGAGAGGGGGGACCGGAATGGGAATCCGCATCCTTACAGTTTCGGTTCCGTCCCCGCGGGGATCGTCCCCTTCTTCACATCTTCGGCGAAGTCGGCGACGAATCCTTCGAGGGTGCGTTTGCTACTCATGCGGGCGAGCGGTCCCATTTTATCGATGAACAGCCCGCCGTTGAGGTGGTCGATTTCGTGCTGCCAAATCCGGGCCGCGAGATCGGAGCAGACCATCTCGTTCAATTGGCCGTCGAGGGTGTAATACTGCACCTTCACCGTCTTCGCCCGGCGGATGTCTTGGTACAACCCGGGGAAACTGAGGCAGCCTTCGCGATCCTTCACGATCCCTTTGGATTCGATCACGACCGGGTTGATCGCCACGACCTCGGCTTGCGTCACGAGCGGATCGCCGTCGAAGTTGATGACGATCATCCGGAAATCGAGGCCGACTTGCGGCGCCGCGAGGCCGAGACCTTCGTGCCGGTACATGAGCGCGAGCATCTGCTGGGCGGTCGTCCGCACGGCTTCGTCGAGGCCCGTCAGCGGTTTGCACTTGGCCCGCAGCGCGGGATGGGGGTATGTCAGAATCTTCATGGTACGGGAATTATAGCGAGCCGGGAAACGCCGGACGGCCGGGACTGTTCCCGGCCGCCGGCGGATCGAAACGTGGAGCGAAGGGGAGTTGAACCCCTGGCCTCTGCAATGCGAATGCAGCGCTCTACCAACTGAGCTACCGCCCCTGAGGTGTTACAATGCTAGGGGCCGGCGCCGGCTCGGACAAGGGGAGTTTGCGGCCGCCGGCGCGATCGATTGCCCCGCTCCAGCGGATCGACTAAACTAAATCCCGTTCTCAACTCCCCAGCGGGTGGCCCATGCTCCGTCTCGATGCCCCGCGCGGCGTTCGCTTCTGCGACGGCCTCACCCGCCGCGATTTTCTGATGGCCGGGGCGATTCCCGCGCTCGGCCTGACGTTGCCGAATGCGATCGCCGCGCAGAAAGCGGAACCGAAACAAGACGAGGATGTGAACTGCATTTTCTTGTTCCTCGTGGGCGCGCCGAGCCAACTCGACACCTTCGACCCGAAGCCCGACGCCCCGGCCGAGATCCGCGGACCGTTCAAACCCATCGATACGAAGGTGAACGGCCTGCGCATCTCGGAGATCTTTCCGAAGACGGCGGAGCACGCCGATAAGTTTTCCATCATCCGCAGCCTGCACTACGCCGGCACCGCCGTCCATGATGTCGGGCATCAAGTGATGCAGACGGGCCGATTGTTCAGCGGCGGGGTCGAACACCCGCACATGGGCTGCGTCCTCGGCTATCAGAAGGGTGGCCGCGGCGAACTCCCGGCCCACGTGCTGCTGCCCCGTCCCATCGGCCGCACGGGGGGGAACCTGCCCCACGGCCACACGGCCGGGTATTTGGGCAAAGCTCACGATCCGTTCATTTTGAACGCCGACCCGAGCGTGCCGAACTTCAAAGTGCCCGACTTGTTGCCGCCGGAGCAGATCAATCCGGCGCGGGCCGAGCGCCGGCAGAAACTGCGCGACGCCATCGACGGTTCGATGGAAGCCTTCGAGAAATCGCAGGCGGGCAAGCAACTCGACGACAATTTCGCCCTCGCTTACAAACTGATGTCGTCGGCGAAAGCCCGCGATGCCTTCGACCTCCAGAAGGAACCCGAGAAAGTCCGGGAGCGCTACGGTAAGACGCGCTTCGGCCAGTCGTGCCTGATGGCCCGCCGGCTCATCGAAGCGGGCGTGCGGTTCGTCACCGTCAACATGTTCGAGACCGTCTTCGACGAGGTGACGTGGGACATCCACGGCTCGCGGCCGTTCACCGACATCAACGAGATGGCCAAGCAAGTGGTGCCGAACTTCGACCGGGCGTACAGCGCCTTGCTCGGCGATCTCGCGGAGCGCGGCTTGCTGAAGACGACGATGGTGATCGCCACCGGGGAATTCGGACGGACGCCGAAGATCAACCCGGCCGGCGGGCGGGACCACCACCCCGGCGTCTGGAGCATGCTGATGGGGGGCGGGCCGCTGAAAGGCGGCGTGGTCGTCGGCGAGTCGGACGAACACGCCTACGCCCCCAAAACACGTCCCGTGTTGGCCGGGGAAGTCGCGGCCACGGTGTTCAAGGGCTTGGGCCTCGACCACCACAAGGAACTCCCCGGCCCGCAAGGCCGGCCGATCCCCGCGACCGAGTATTCGATGAAACCGATCGCCGAATTGATTTGAGGACGATGGCCATGATCCCGAATGTTGAGACCCCGACAGACCCGAGCGCGACGGTTGGAGATCGTTGGGTCGAAGGCCTGTTCCGCATGCCGACCGAGAGCGAACTTCCCAGTTCGGATGGAATCCCTGTGGAAACACCTCGGCACCGCGATGCGGCTTCACTGTTATTGGATTCAATCCGTTATTTTGCGAGGGATCGCGAAGATTGGTGGTGCGCGGCGGACATCTTCTTGTATTTCAACCTCGACATGCTCAAAAACCGGGATTTTCGCGGCCCCGATTTCTTTTTCGTCAAGGGTGTGCCGAAACGGGAGCGAGATTCCTACGTCGTCTGGGAAGAGAACGGCCACTATCCCAACGTCGTGGTCGAGATCGCTTCCCCGACGACGGTCGAGAAGGATTACGGGATCAAGAAGCACACATACGAAACCGTGTTTCAAACGCCGGAATATTTCATCGTCGATCTGGAAATGCAGACGATCGACGGATGGAAACTGGTCCTCGGCGAATACCGCGCGATTGCTCCGGTCGATGGCAAACTCCGCTGCGAGCAACTCGGGCTGGACCTCGGGTTTTACCGACACTCGATCCTGCACTCCTCCATCGAGGAAGCCGAGATCGCATTACCCCGATTTTTCTATTACGATGGCCGTTTGGCCCCGACGCTCGCCGAAGCGGAACGCAAGAAGGCCGAAGCGGAACGGCAGAAAGCCGAAGCGGAACGCAAGAAGGCCGAAGCGGAACGGCAGAAGGCCGATGCGGCGTCGCGTCGGGCCGACGCCGCCGAAGCGACGAACGCGGATTTGCTCCGGGAATTGGCCGCGCTCAAAGCCCGACTCGCCCGACCGAATTCGGAGACCCCATGAGCAGCACCGCCCATCTGCCTTTCATGACCGGTTTCGAATACGAGGGCCGGTGGATTTACGGTCTGCGGCGCTCTCCGACCGAAGACGACGTCCCGGAATGGGACGGCGCGCCGTACGACAGCGATTGGCACCGCGGCGCGGCGCAAACGTTGGCCGCATCCGTTCGCTATTTCGCCCGCGATCGCGACGATTGGTGGTGCGCCGCCGAGACGATGTTCTATTTCAACTTGAACATGATCCGCCTCAAAGACTTTCGCGCTCCGGATGTGATGTTCGTGAAAGGCGTGCCCAACCGCCCGCGCAAATCGTACATCCTGTGGAACGAAAATGCGCACGCTCCGAATGCGATCGTTGAAGTGACTTCTGACGCGACCCGCGTCGACGACTTCGGCGACCGAAAAGAAATCTTCCAAAAAGTGCTCCGGACACCGGAATACTTCGTTGTCGATCCCGCGACCCGCGAAATCTTCGGTTGGCGACTGATCGACAAACTGTATGTCCCGATCGCGCCCTCAGGCGGTCGTCTGCCGTCGGAACAACTCGGCCTCGCTTTGGGCTATTCCGCAGAACAAAACCTGCCTCGGTTCTACGACGACACCGGCCACATCGTACCGACCCCCGATGAAGCCGCTGCGACGGGTTGAGGTCGGTCAATTCCTTCCATCGGAGATTCGATGACCCCGAATGACGACGACGAAGACCGCCCCCGTGCCCGCCGACGGAGCGACGAAGACGATTACGAAGATCCGGAAGATCGCCGGGCGCGCCGGCGCCGCGGCGAGGGCGACGCCACCGGCGGGTTGATCCCGTACAAGAACGCCAAGGCGTTGGCCTCGTACTATTGCGGCGTCTTCGCCCTGATCCCCTGCGTCGGGTTGATTCTGGGACCGATCGCCGTGGTCCTCGGATTCCTGGGGCTGGCCCACGCCAACAAACTCCCCGAATCGAAGGGCAAAGCCCACGCGATCGTCGGCATCGTACTCGGCGGATTGGTCACGCTCGCCCACGTGGGCGTGATCATCGCGTTCTTCGCGGGCGTGGCTTTCCGGTGATTTCGAGGTTCTCTCTCCCGAGGCGATTCATGCGGTTCCCGATGTCCTGTCTCGCGCTGGCGTTCGTCGGTTCTCTGGCGACCGCCGGCGAGTTGGTGGTTCATCCGCCCACCGTCACCCTGACCGGGCCGCGGGCGAGCGCGCAGTTGAGCGCCTTCGACAGCGCCGGCGGCCGGGCGACGGCGTCGGTCACCGCAGCGGCGAAGTTCACGAGCGCCGATTCGAAAGTCGCCGTCGTCGATGCGAACGGCATTCTGAAAGCGGCCGGCAACGGCGAAACGACCATCGCCGTCGAACACGCCGGGCGCACCGTGAAGCTGCCGGTGAAAGTCGTCCGTTTCGAAACGCCGCAGGTACGGTCGTTCGACAATCATATCCAACCGATCCTCGTGCGGGCGGGTTGCAACTCGGGGGCCTGCCACGGCGCCCTCGCCGGCAAGGGGGGCTTCAAGTTGTCCCTGCGCGGCTACGATTCCGACGCCGATCATTTCGCCATGACGCGGCAAGCCGTCGGCCGGCGGATCGACCGCGAAGAACCGGCCATGAGTTTGCTGACGAAGAAGGCGACGCGCGCCGTGCCCCACGGCGGCGGCACCCGCTTTGCAAAAGGGTCGGAGAACGACGAGATCTTGAAGGATTGGATCGCGAAGGGGGCCGCTGGGCCGACGGGCGCCGATGCGACGCTCGCCAAAATCGAAGTGTTCCCGCCGCGGTCGCTGTTGAAACCGAAGGACGCCCTCCGCGTCACCGTCTTCGCTCACTACTCCGATGGCGTCGTCGAAGATGTAACCCGATGGGCGAAGTACACGAGCAGCGAAGAGGCCGTGGCCACCGTGGACGAAGAGGGCGCCGTGTCCGTCATCGGCGCCGGCGAAACGGCCATCGCCGTGCTCTTCGGTAGCCGGGTCGTCACCGCGACCGTCACGGTGCCGTTCGCCAATACCGTTGAAGACGCCGTCTTCACTGAGGCCGCGCGGAACAACTTCATCGATGGGCCGATCCTTGACAAACTCCGATTGCTGCGGGTGCCCCCCTCGCCCGCCAGCTCGGATGCCGAGTTCATCCGGCGCGCTTACCTCGATACCTGCGGCATCCTCCCGAAACCGGCCGAGGTCGAACGATTCCTCGCCGACACCTCGAAAGACAAACGCGGACAACTGATCGATGCGTTGCTCGCCCGCCCCGAATTCGTCGATTACTGGACCCACAAATGGAGCGACCTGCTCCTGATTTCGACGCGAAAACTGTCGCAGCAATCGGTCTGGGGCGCCCACCGCTACGTGCGGGCGAGCGTCGCCGACAACCGGCCGTGGGACGAGTTCGCCCGCGGGCTGCTCACCGCCTCCGGCAGCACGCTCTCCACCGGCGCCGGCTATTTCGTGCTGCACAAAGATGTCTCGGACCTCGTCGAATCGACGGCCCTCACGTTCCTCGGCACGTCGATCACCTGCGCCCGTTGCCACAACCACCCGCTCGAAAAATGGACGCAGGACCAATACTGGCAGATGGCGAACCTCTTCAGCCGCGTCGGGTTGAAGAACGGTGACCGGGCCGGCGAAGTGCTGGTGCAGAGCCTCGGCACCGGCGACGCGCTCCACCTCCGGCGCGGGAAGGCGATGCCGCCGACGCCGCTCGGTGGCAAGCCGATGTCAGTCGAGAGTCAACAGGATCGCCGCGAATACTTCGCCGATTGGCTCACCGAACCGACGAATCCGTTCTTCGCTAAGGCCATCGTCAACCGCGTCTGGAAGAACTACATGGGCCGGGGCTTGGTCGAAGCCGAGGACGACCTGCGCGACACGAATCCGCCGACGAACGCCGAACTGCTCGACGCGCTGTCGAACGACTTCGTCGAACACAAGTTCGACTTGAAGCACCTGATGCGGATGATCCTCAATTCCGCGGCCTATCAGCGGTCGTCGAAACCGGTGCCGGGGAACGCCGCCGACGATCGTTTCTATTCGCACTATCTCCTCCGCCGGCTCTCGGCCGAGGTGATCCTCGACGCGTACTCGGACATCGCCGGCGTGCCGACGCCCTTCGGCCAATTGACCATCGGCACCAGCGGGGGCACGTCGGAAAGCAAGCTCTACCCGGCGGGGATCCGGGCGATGCAACTCCCCGATTCGCAATTGGTCTCGCAGTTTCTCGACGCCTTCGGCCGGGCCGAGCGCAGCCAAACCTGCTCGTGCGAAATCACGAAAGATTCGAGCGTGACGCAAGCGCTGCACCTCAACAATGGGCAGACGTTGAACGAGAAACTCCGCGACAAAAACTCGGTCGTGGCCAAATGGATCGCGGACAAACTCGACGACGGCGACATCGTGAAGCGTATCTTCCAACTGGCATTGGCCCGCGCGCCGAGTGCAGCGGAAGCGAAGACGTTGACGGCGGCGCTCGCCGAGGCCCGCCGGGAATCCCCCGCCGCGCTCCGCGAAACCATCGAAGACGCGGTCTGGGCCGTGCTCACGGGCAAGGAATTCTTGTTCAACCATTGATCGCCATTTGGCCGCTGCGCCGGCGGATCTTCGCGGCGAGCCCGAGTAGAATGGCGCGGGGAGGAACTGGCCGTGGAACGTTCCGAAATCATGAATTTACTGGCGGCACACAAGCCGGCGCTGGCCGCGCGCTACGGCGTGCTGCGCTTGGCGCTCTTCGGGTCGACGGCCCGGGGAACCGCGACTGCCGCGAGCGACGTGGATCTCCTCGTCGCGTTCGACGGCCCCGCGACCTCCGACCGCTACTTCGGTGTCCAATTTTACTTGGAAGACCTGCTGGGCCGTCCGGTCGACTTGGTCACCGAAACGGCGCTCCGCCCCGAGTTGAAGCCGCGGATCGAACGGGACGCCGCCCATGTCTAATCCGCTCCCGCGCGAATGGACGTTCTACGTCGCCGATATGATCCGCTTCGCGGAGAAAGTATCGCTGTATACCAGGGGGATGGATCGGAACGACTTCGTGGACAACGGCATCGTCTACGATGCCACACTGCGGAACTTGGAACTGATCGGCGAGGCCGCGACGAAAATTCCGGACGCGGTTCGAGCGGCGAACCCGATGATCCCGTGGCGGCGCATCGTGGCGACCCGCAACCGCCTCATCCACGGCTACCTCGGCATCGACGACGACACGATCTGGAGCATCGTGCGGGTCGATGTCCCTGAGCTGTTACCCCAGTTGATATCGATGCGGGACGGCGCGGAGTGACGCGGTGATTTCCCGAACGATTCGCAATTCCTCCCCGGTGCCACCATGCCACGCCTCTCCATCGCGCTGCTGTTCGTTTCACTCGCCAACACCGGTCTCCTCGCCGCACCGCCGGTGTCGGCCGTCGCCTATTCGCACGATGGCAAACTCCTCGTCGCCGGGACGAAGGGGCTCGTGTATCTCATCGACCCCGCCACCGGAATCATCGCCGGGGAATACCCCGGCCAGACCGAGCGCGTTACGGCGGTCGCCTACTCCAAAGATGGCCTCTTGGCCGTCGCCAGTGGTGTGCCGGGCAAGTCGGGCGTCATCCGCATCTACGACAAAACCGCGAAGCCGTCCGAGATCGCCGCGCACGCGGACGCCATCTACGCCCTCGATTTCAGCCCCGACGGCAAGACGTTGGCCAGCGCCGGCTACGACCGCACCGTGAAGCTCTGGACGCTCGGCGCGACCGACAAACCCGCCCTGACGCTGAAGGATCACAGCGATGCCGTCTACGCGTTGAAGTTCCATCCCGAGGGCAAACTGCTCGCCACCGGCTCCGCGGATCGCACCGTCAAAATCTGGGACACGGCCACCGGCACCAGGCTCTACAGCCTCGGCGATTCCACCGATTGGGTCTACACCGTGGCGTGGTCGCGCGACGGCAAACAGCTCTGCGCCGCCGGCGTCGACAAGAACATCCGCGTGTGGAACGCGAACGCCGACGGGGGCAAATTGGTGCAGTCGCAGTTCGCGCACCAATCCGGCGTGCTGAAGTTGCTCGGCCCCACGGCCGAGGGCGCGATCCACTCCGTCGGCGAAGACCGCATCGTGAAGTCGTGGTTGGCCGCGACGTTGAAAGAGACACTGACCCTGCCGGCCAAGCCGGACAGCATCCTCGCGGCGGCGCTGCGGCCCGACGGCGCGCAAATGGCCCTCGGCCGATTCGACGGCGTCCTCGAATTGATCGACGCGAAGTCCGGGAAGGTGCAACAGACACCGTTGCCCGCGAAACCGAAAGAGCCCGGAACGAAGGACCGCTTCCCGCGCCAGGAATTGAAGGGGGGCACCGACTCGGCCAAGACCGCCGCGAAGATCGCCCGGCCCGCGACCGTCGCCGCCGCGCTCGGCCGACCCGGCGAGATCGACTACTTTCGCATCGATGCGAATGCCGGGGACGAACTCGGATTCGAAATCCAGACGGACAACGTCGATGTCAAAAAGTTCGACCCGATCCTCGCGCTGCTCGACGAGCAAGGCCGGGTCGTGTCGGAATCGTCCACCGGTCATCTCGGCTACCGCGCGCCCGCCGCGGGGACCTATGCCCTCTCGGTGAGCGACAAAGAATTCCGCGGCGGGGCCGACTTCGGCTACCGGCTTTCCGTCGGGCCGATCCCCATCATCACGAGCGTCTTCCCGCTCGGCATCCCGCGCGGCACCGAGCGGACCGTGCGCATCCGCGGCGTGAACTTGGGCTTCCCCGACGGAGTCGACGTGAAGATCACCGCACCGGCGACGGCCGAACTCGGCAGTCGGATCCCCGTGCCCAAAATCGGCGATGCGGTACCCCTCGGCGCGGCGTCCGTGGTCGTCGGCGAATTCCCATCGACGACTGACACCGCGTTGTCAGTGCCCGGCACCTTCGACGGCGTCCTCGCCAAAGCGGGCGATTCGCAAACGATCACTTTCGATGCCAAGAAGGGGGAGACGCTCGCGGTCGAAGTCCACGCGGCCCGGCTCGGTTCCAAACTCGACTCCGTCATCGAAATCCGCGACGACACCGGCGAGCCCGTCGGACAAGCGACCCTGCGCAGCGTTTCGCAGACCTACACGACGTTCCGCGATCACGACTCGAACAACCCCGGCATCCGCCTCGATACGTGGAACGAACTGCGCACCAACGACTATCTGTACGTCGGCTCGGAATTGATGCGGATCAAGGCCCTCCCGAAGAACCCGGACGACGATTGCCAGTTCGTCCAGCTCGACGGCAAACGCCTCGGCTTCCGCGGTACGACGCCGACGCACCACGCGCAGAACGCGCCGATGTACAAAGTCGAATTCCACCCGCCCGGCTCCAAATTCCCGCCGAACGGCCTGCCCACCTTCGCCCTGCACTACCGCAATGACGACGGCGGCCCCGGCTTCGGCAAAGATTCGTTTCTGCTGTTCGAGGCGCCCAGTACCGGCCGGTATCGGGTGAACCTCCGCGATGCTCGCGGCGCCGGCGGAGAGCAATTCGGGTACCGCCTGACGGTGCGTGCGCCGAAGCCGAACTACACTCTGCGCCTTTCGCCGAACGATCCGAAAGTCTGGAAAAACAGCGGGATGCCACTCACGGTCACCGCGACGCGCTCCGACGGGTTCAGCGGCCCGATCCGCATCCGCTTCGACAACCTCGCAGCCGGATTCGCGGCGCCGGACACGATCATCGAATCCGAGCAGCCGAGCGCGACGGTGGCGTTGAGCGCGACCGGAATCGCCGGCGCCAGTACGCCGTTCCGGGTGATCGGCGAAGCGACCCTCGACGGCAAACCGGTGTTGCGCGAGGTCGTGGGCGGCACGCCGAGCCTCGTCGAACCGGGCGAGTTGACCACGGTCACGAATGTCACCGCGTTGACAGCGAAGCCGGGGCAGGAATCGAAAATGAAGGTGACGATCGCGCGGGCCAAGGGTTTCGCCGGCCGCGTGCCGGTCGAGGTCCGCGGCCTGCCCCACGGCGTCCGCGTCGAGAACATCGGCCTCAGCGGCATCTTGATCCTGCCCGAAGAATCCGAGCGCGAAGTCACGATCTTCGTCGAATCGTGGGTGAAACCGATGGAAGTGCCGTTCGTCGTCTTATCGAAGAACGAAAAAACCGGCGGCGAGTTCGCGGCGAAGTCGGTACTGTTGAAGATCGAGAAGTAGCAACGATTCTTGGAGTCGTCATTCCAGCGTCAACCCACCCACCCTACCGTGGAATGA
>JANXTU010000311.1 GCA_025352235.1 Fimbriiglobus sp. | reverse complement strand
ACGAATCGCCCGATGCGACCATCGTGGCGACCGGCACGAGCTGCCGGCATCAAATCCGCGACCTCACGGGCCGCAGGGCCCTGCATCCATTGGAGGTGATGCTGGAGGCAAACACGGACGAGTGTGCGTAGCGTTTGGGTCGTGGCCACGGTACCGTAACAGTTGCTCTCAGGCACCCCGCGCTGCTGAGCCAACAGCAACAGACACGAGCCACCGGGCTTGTCCCGGTGGGTTCCCGCGATCCGTAACCCACCGGGACAAGCCCGGTGGCTCGTCCGCCAGTGAAGTTACCGATGCTCAACTCGGCCGGATACCATTTCGGAACGGGTCGGCATCGTCGACGAACAAGGTCGCGTCCGCCGTCAAGAACGCCTGGCCGGTGATCGTCGGGATGATCGCGTTCGATTCGCCGAGTTCGTAGCTCGCTTCGAAGACGCTGCCGAGGATGCTCTCCTGCCGCCAGATGGCGCCGGGTTTCAGTTTGCCGTCGGCCGCGAGGCAGGCGAGCTTCGCGCTCGTGCCGGTGCCGCAGGGGCTGCGGTCGTAGGCGAGGCCGGGACAGAGGACGAAATTGCGGCTGTCGTTCGCGGGGTCGCCGGGCGGGCCGAAGAATTCGATGTGGTCGACGACCGCGCCATCGACGCCGGTGATCCCGTCTCGCTCCAAGGCCGCGCGGATTCGCGAAGTGACGTCGGTCAGGCGCTTCGCGTTTCGCACCGTCAGATCTTCGCCGTGCTCGGCGACGAGGAAGAACCAGTTCCCGCCCCAGGCGAGGTCGCCGACGATTCGCCCGAGACCCGGCACGTCTACGGCGATGGATTTCGCCAGCCGGTAGCTCGGGACGTTCCGCACGCTCGTCCGGCCGTCGTCGTGCAGTGTCAGGGCGATGTCACCGACGCTGGTTTCGACGCGGTGAACCCCCGGCCCGATGCGGCCGAGGTGCCGGAGGGTGGTGGCCAAGCCGATGGTGCCGTGCCCGCACATGCCCAGCGCGCCGACGTTGTTGAAGAAAAGGACGCCGCACGCGGCCGCGGGATCGACAGGCGGAAGCAACAGCGCCCCGACGAGAATGTCCGAACCGCGGGGTTCGTTCACCACGCACGACCGGAACGCGTCGTGTGATTCGGCGAAGACACGGGCCTGCTCAGCGACTGTGCCGTTGCCGAGATCGGGTAGCCCGGAGACGACGATCCGCGTCGGTTCCCCGCCCGTGTGGCTGTCGATAACGCGGATCGTGCGCATGGTGTCCCGGGGGTTGGAGAGGCTTCCCGGTTACTTTAGCGGGGCGGCAATACGGCCCGACACATCGACAGGTTCTTCTTCATCGAATCTTCTTCTAAAGCACTCCTTCTCTTCACTCTCTTCCGCGTGAGCCTTGTAAAATTGTGTTGAATAGTACGTTGTCGCATCTCGGATTCTCAACTTGTGTTCGACCCTCGTTCCCGGAGATCGCCCAGTGCTCGTTTCGCATCGTCAAAGCCGTTCGCTCTCGCCTCGCGTCGGGTTTACGCTGATCGAATTACTCGTCGTGATCGCCATCATCGCGATCCTCATCGGCCTGCTGTTGCCCGCCGTCCAGAAGGTCCGCGAAGCGGCCGCCCGGATGCAATGCACCAACAACTTGAAGCAAATCGGTTTGGCCGTCCACAACTACGAGTCGGCCTACGGCGTGTTGCCGCACCCGGGCCAGTGCGATAGCACCGGGACCGGCGCCACGACGTACATGTCGCAATCGACCCCGACGCTGCTTTTGCCGTACATCGAACAAGAAAACGTCTTCCGGATGATGGATCAAACCGTCGCCGGTTTTGCCACGTACAACGGGCTGAACGGCGCCGCGATTCACCCGCTGGCCCGCGGGGCCGTGTACAACGACCCGACGTACCCGAACACCGTTCAAGCCGCCAAGACGAAGATCAAAACCTACGTCTGCCCGAGCACCCCGGTTTCCCCGGAACGGAGTGATCCACTCGGCTACGGCGCGTGGGATTACATGTTCATCGCGGTTTCGGATATCGAAGACGGCCTCACCGCCGGACAAGATAGCCCGACTGGAACGCGGCCCACGACCTCGGCTCGTCGCCTTTCGCAAGCCCGCGAAGGCATGCTCACCTGCGGCACTGGCCGCACCATCGTCGGTGTGACCGACGGCACCTCGAACACCCTGCTCTGCATCGAAGACGCCGGCCGCGCCCACCCGAGTGCCGGCGCGTTCGCCAGCTACTCGACGCGTCCTTCGCCGATCTCGGATGGCGTCATCGGCACCGGTTTCGCCAACGCCCGCCGCATGTACGCTTGGGCCGATCCGGACTCCGGCACGAACGGCCTTTCGGGTCCGAGCAATTCGACGGGTGATCGCACTGCGGCCATCAATCAAAACGCCACCCCTACCGGCGGCCCGACCACCTGCCCGTGGACCCTCAACAACTGCGGGCCGAACGACGAACCGTTCGCGTTCCACACCGGCGGCTGTAACGCCGTCATGGGCGACGGCTCGGTCCGCTTCCTCCGCTCGAGCATCCCGGGCCTGACGCTCAAGTGGCTCGCCGCCGCCGCTGACGGCCAAGTTTTCAACATCGATTGATCGGCCTCCGAATCGGCCGATCCTCCGCCGGCGAACTTTTCGCCGGCACTTTCGTTTCCAGACACCAACCGGGAATACCACGATGCGAAATCTGATCAGTGCGGCGATTGTGTTCACGATGGTCGGCCTCGTCGGCTGCGGTGGGTATGTCAGCACAACGGCCGGGACCGAAGTCGATGTGACCGGCACCGTGACGGGGCCGGATGGCAAGCCCGTCACCGGCTTGAATATCGTCTTCCAACCCGGCGAAGCCGGCGCCCGCCCGGAATCGTTCCCCCTCAAAGCCGACGGCGGCTTCGCGGGGAAAATGGTCGTCGGGAAGTACCTGTATTACTTGGCGGGCAAAAGCGAGTCCGATCGGAACGCCGAAGCCCTGCTGAGCAAGTTCCCAGTCGAACAACGCAAAGCCGACCAAGGCCGGTCGGTCGAAGTGAAGGGCGGCGCGCTCTCGATCAAGTTTTAACAACAAACGGACGCTGGCCACCGTCGGTCGAGGACTCACTCTCCGACCGATGCTGCTTTCAGCCGCAGCAGCGTTTCCTGCACCAACGCCTTGGACGTTTCCACCAAGTGGATCAAATCCAGAATGTCGCGCGGCGGTTTACCGGCGCGTTCGCCCCGGTCGACGCGGCAGTATACAGTGTGCTGATTCACGATACGCAGGGCGTCGTTCAGTTGATCGAGCACCTGCGACAAATTCCCGGCGTCGCGGCCGAACTGGAAGCGGTAGTCGTCGAGTGGGGAGTCGTCCGCCAAAGTCTCGTCCCCTGAGATTCGTGCGTTCCATATCTTAACGATACACCATCCGCTCGTCACGGACTCCCTGTTTTTCCGGTCGCCGGTTTACTGCCCATGCTGCTGCTGTCTTGCGCGAACATTTCCCGCGGCTACGACGCGACCCCGCTCTTCGACGGCGTCGCGCTCGAGTTGCACGCCGGGGAGCGCGTCGGGTTCGTCGGGCCGAACGGGGCCGGTAAAACCACCTTGATGCGCGTCCTCGCGGGGCAAGACGAACCCGACACCGGAACG
>JANXTU010000287.1 GCA_025352235.1 Fimbriiglobus sp. | reverse complement strand
GGCCGCCCCCGCGACGGAACTCACCAGCGTCTGCCGGGTGTCCAGGAGCTTAGCTCGCGCGGCCACGACCGCCCCTTCCAATTTCTGCAGTTCGGCTTCGAACCTCGCGTACTCGGGGGTCCGTTCGATCTCGCCGATGAGGGGGTATTCCTTCGGTTCGTTGGAACTCGCCAGCACGCCGTACAGCCCGTAATAATCCGCCGCCGGGATGGGGTCGAATTTGTGATCGTGGCAACGGGCGCACGACACCGTCAGACCCATGAACCCGCGCGTGATCGTGTCAATGCGGTCGTCGATGATGTCGTGCGAGTTGTTGCTGAACCGACGGCCGAGTGTCAAAAATCCCATCGCGGCCAGCGGTTTCTTGTCGTCGCCGAGATTCAACTTGTCCGCGGCGAGTTGCTCGACGATGAACCGATTGAACGGTTTATCGTCGTTCAGCGAGCGGATAACGTAATCGCGGTAGGTGTAGGCATAGGGGTAATTGCGGTCTTCTTGGAAGACGTAGCCCTTCGTGTCCGCGTAGCGAGCGACATCGAGCCAGTAACGTCCCCAGCGTTCGCCGTATTGCGGAGATTTCAGCAGCGCATCCATCAACTGTTCGGTGGTTTGGGAACCGTTCTCAAATCGATCCAGATCGGCCGCGCTCGGTGGTAGCCCGATGATGTCGTAGTAGAGCCGGCGGGCCAAGGTGCGTTTGTCCGCGGGGGGGGCGGGCTTCAATCCTTTTCCCGCGAGCTTGGCCCCGACGAACGCATCGATCGGATTCACAATGCCCGCGAGGACGGGGACCTTGGGGTCCGCCACGGGCTGAAACGCCCAATGTTTTTTAGGGTCCGCAGCGGCGGTCGCGGCACTCACCGGGAAGACGGCACCCTGTTTGACCCACTCGACCAGCGCGGCGACTTGGTCCTTCTTCAGTTCCGAATCCGGGGGCATCGCATAGTCGCCCTTCCGCTGCACGGAGGCGATGAGTTTGCTCAACTCCGGCTTCCCGGATACGACCACGGCAACGCCGTCGGCGCCCTTGGCCAATCCCGCCGCGGTGTCGAGGCGCAGCCCGGCCTGTTGCTTCTTCGGACCGTGGCAGCCCACGCAATTCTCGACGAGGATCGGCCGGATCGACTTCTCGAAAAATTCGACCGACTCGGGCGAAGGCGGTTTCGTGTCCGCAGCGCCCAGCGTATCGGCTGAGACGAGTGATACGAGTACCAAGGCCAGCCAGCGGCGAGTCATGCGGCATATCCACGCGGTGAGGGGATGGGAATCGAAGGCGGGAAGTTGTGGTGATTATAGGACGGAGTTCGCCCCACTGCGATGTGAGTTGCTTTGGCACACCGAGCGGTGGGCGTCAGCCCTCCGAGGATATGAAGAGCCAATCGCTTCATATCCTCGGAGGGCTGACGCCCACCGCTCGGGTTCTTAACTCTTGCTCTCTACTTTTCGACCGGCTTCGTCGACTTCGGCAGCTTCGGGGCGGGGTATTTGCCGTCCTGCAGATCCTTCAACACGGGCGTGATGACTTCCGCGGGTAGGGCCCACGTCTCGACCCGGCCGGCGCGGGCGATGTTCAGGCCGACCACGCGGCCATCCAGATCGACCAGCGGACCGCCGCAGTCTTTGGGCGACAACACCATGTCGTGCTGGATCACCTGCGGAAAGCCCGTGCGACGGCCGCTGAGCAACCCTCCGCCGAGGTTCATCATTTCGTCTTGGCCCATGGCCGACCTGGGGCTGAGGGTCACGTTGAAGGTCATTTCTTCAGTTTCGTCCGAGTCTTTGACTTTCCGCAGAACCTTCACCGCGATACGGTCGCTCGGCTTGTAACGGTCGAGGATTTCCGGGAGGTGATCGCGGTTCTTCACTTTCTCCCCGGCGACTTCCACGATGATGTCACCCACTTTCAAACCCGCCTTGACCGCGGCCGCTTTGGCCACCAACTCGGCGATGACCACTTGGTCTTTGCCACCGACGTCGAAGCGGATGCCGATGTAGCCCTTGTTGGCGTTCTCGATGATCGATTCGACGCCGAAGAGTTTGCGGGCGCCGGCGCTGATGACGCCGACGGCGACCGGTTCGGACGAGTTGGCCGTCGCCGCGACCCAGTTGCCCGGCTCCGCATTTTTCGCGGCCACGAACTTCACGGTCGTCAAGTCGTCGGCATCGATCTTCAGAAGCGCCAAGTCGGTCGGTTTGTGGTAGCCGACGTATTCGGCGTCGTAGAAGGTTCCGTCGCGGAACTTCACGGTGATGGCCGAGCTGCGGAGTTCGCTCCCCTTGGTGAGGATGTAGCCGGTCTTGCCGACGACGGTGCCCATCGAAACATCTTTGCCGTCGACCTGGATTCGGGCGGTGGCATCGACGGCATCGCTCACGACCGATTCGAAGAGTTTGGGCAAGAGCTTCTTGCCTTTATCGACTGGGGCCTCGGCCGACGCCGCGAACGGGGCGCAGGTTACCAAGCCGGTCAGAAACAAGGCGATGCGGAGGTTTTTCATGGTCGGTCGATCCTCGAATGATGTGAATAACTCGGGGCAGATGAATTTTAGACCGCAGGGCTTGTCCGAGGAGAGTGGGCGACGTTCAGTTGTTTTGGTTGCGGCGCGGACGGGTCGAGGCGTTCTTGACGCCGCCGAGTTTGACTTCGATGCCGAGGGTTTCGTCGCCGCGGCGAATCAGGAACTTCACTTTGTCGTCCGGGTCGTACGACGAAAGCATTTCGGTCACATCGGACGGCGTTTTCACGAGGGTTCCATGCAATTTCAGGATCACATCGCCGGCGGCGAGGTCGGCTTTGGCCGCGGCACTATCCTCGACGACTTCGGCGATCGTCGCTCCCTTGGCGGCGTCGTCAAATTTGACCCCCAAGATAGCGCCGGACACCCGGCCGATGGAGTCGCCGCGGACGAGGCGATCCCATTCGGTGCGGAACCGATCGACGGGAACGTGCATATTCGCTTCGAGAAAGAACGGGTTGATTTGGCTGTGGATGCCGATGACCTTGCCCGCGAGGTCGAACAGCGGGCCGCCGCTGTCGCCGCCGACGAGGATGCAATCGGTCTGGAGGAGCGGGCTTTTGTTGGTGTTCGAGGTCGGCGAGCCCATGCGGCCGGTGCGGACGGGCGGCGGGCGATCCTGTTTCGGACCGCCGGGGTGCCCCATCGCCACGACCCACTGCTTGAGTTTCAATTCGGCCGACTTGCCCATTTCGGCGACGGGCCACTTGCCCTCTTTGGCACCGGGCCATGTAGCGTTCTTCGGCGGAGCTTCCGTGATCCTGGCCATTCCGCTGTCGGCCGCGGTGTTGATCCCGAGCGATTCCCCCTTCACGAAGGTGCCGTCGGACAACACGAAGATGATCGACTGGCGCGGCTTGCCGACGACGTGCGCGGCGGTGAGGACGAGGCCGTCGTCCGAGACGATGACGCCGCTGCCGGCGCCGTTGCCGACCAACAGGCCGACCGTCGTCGGAAGGGATTGTTTGTTGACTTCCTTCACCAAGAATTGCAGGGCTTTGAGTTCTGCCACCGACTCCGGCGACGTGATGCGGGACGTGTCCCATTTCGCACGATCGGCGATTTTTGGGATGTCGGCCGCAGGGGCGGAAGCGGCGACTAGGAACACGGCCAAAGCGAAGCCGGCCAACCGGAGCGGGCGTTTGCGGATCACAGGTACACTCCTCGAAGTGGGTCTACTTGAATGTTACGCACGGCGGGCCAGAGTCGGGAGGAAAAACTTCACGCCACCTTCATAGATTGACCATAGCACGCGTTCGATGCAAGTCTCCAACTGAAAAGTCACGAAAGTATTATCGGGTCGCGGTGGGACGTCGCACAGAGATATGACGGTCGAAGTGCGGGTCTATCACGAAAGATGGCCATTCCCGGAGGAATGGCCGCGCGACCGAGCCCGACGAAAGCCTCAGACCTGCGATTCGAGCAAGTGTTTCAGTTTCCGGATTTCGGGCTCGACCGGGAAACTATTATCCGGCAGATCGCGGATGTCGACCGACAGTGCCCGGTCGTACCGGCAGCGGTCGAGTTGGCCGATGATGCGGCCGTACTCGATCCTCCCCTGCCCGATGCGGAGCTGGAACTGATCGGGTTTGTTGCCGGAATCGCGCAAA
>JANXTU010000015.1 GCA_025352235.1 Fimbriiglobus sp. | reverse complement strand
GCCGGTCGATCCGGAGCGGCTGTTGGAAATGCTGGCCCGGCAGTCTCGTCAGTAACGGCGATCACCGCGCCATCAGGGCCGCGATGTACTTGTCCCGCGCCGCACTCTGCCGGTCCACCGCGTCACGGAACCGCCTCTCGTGGTCCGCGTTCCCCGCGATACGGTACTCCATGACCTCGCGGAAGTGCTCCTTCGCCGCCTCGTACTCTTGCTTCGCGACAGCAAGCTGGTTGTGCTCATGCACGAAGAGGCTTTCGAGAACGTGCGCGGTCATACGCGCCACTTCTCCGCGTGCAGGCACATCTCCATCCCCGACGCCTTCAGCATCGCGTTAGTAGCCCGCATCACAATGTCGAGGCTCACCGGCACGCCATCCAGCCAGAATCCACCGTTGCGCTCCACCAACCGCTTGCCGAGCCACTGCTGGGCGAGCTTGACCGGGTTCTGCTTGATTTTCGGCGGCACAGGTTCCAGCTCCATCTCGCGGTAAAGGAGCAGTCCGAGCGCGAGCGTGGCATCATCCACGTTCATGGCATCGGGGTTGCGGTACGGGAACAACTCCCCGTAGGTGGACCGCCAGTTGGCGAGGAGGTCGGCTTTTGAGGTCATGCCTTGACCACGACCTTGAGTTTGCTGCCAGCGATCAGCTTGGCTGCGGAAACGGCGTTGCGACGGCTGGCGTAGAGTTGCATCCCGCTGGCGATGGTCGCCTTGTTCTTGGCGACGATGTCGAATGTCCATTTCGTGGAGACTTTGTAGACGTGTATTTCCATGGTTAATCCTTCCTACTTGGTTGAATGTTAATAAGGCAACTGCATATAAACAGCGGCTGCTTGGCGGCTTTGACCGGGAGGGCATGTGCCGTCCCCGTGTAGCGAATTGTACCTTTGGTTAGGGCTAGCTTTCCTAATATGTTTCGACTCCATTCTCAGCCTAGCCTCAACATCGTCTGAGAGGTGGAGGATTTCGCATGTAAAATTTGCCGCCCCATGCTTTGCGTAGTCAGCCTGCATTTGCGAGTTGTGGTGCTTTCCTGCGGCGAGCTGAAACTTGTGATGCGGCACGCGTGCCTTTAAGCAGCAACTACTTCCGTAGTAAACGGAGCCATTGGCTGTACAGCGTATGGCGTAAACGCCGCCTTTCGAGGGGATATCTTTTGTCTTAATCCATTTCTGCTCAGTCATTTCGGGTCCTTGCTTAGCTTTTTGGCGTCCTCGACTATTAATTGCACCACGTAGGCACTAGCGTTCATGCCGAATTCATCGGCGCGCCGCGTTAACAAATCGTGAACAACAGGCGGCAAACTAAGGGAAGTCCTAATGTATTTTGGCTTTGTTTTATGTTTCATAGAAATGTTACGCAGGTAATAAAATAACTGTTGACCGAATAATCTGATTCTGGCAATCTGTTATTACTAAGTCAATAACAAAACACACGGAGTACAATATGGAACCGAACCTTACCCGTAACGAAGCCCTAATCGAAGACGGGCACGCCTACGGCGAAGCCGACGCCCGCACCGATCTCGCCCGCCTTCACAGCGTTTACCGCGACACGCTGACGGCACTGACCGCCTCGGCGATCAAGCACCGCGTCATGCTGTCAAAGGACGAGCTGGAAGTCGCCATGGAAGGCGTTGGCGAGGCGTTGGCGAACGAAGCAGACACAGTGCTGGAACACCTGCCAAACGAGTCCTACACCCCGGCAGACGCCAAGAATCTGATCGACAAGGCACACACTTCGCTCGTCGATGCGTTTCGCGTCACTGCTATCGACTGGGCAGGCGCATTCGAGAAGATGTTCCGCCCGCAACCGACACGCGGGTCGGCTCCGACAAATCCGCAGACGCTTATTACGAAGGGAGAGCTATAGCCATGCGACACGTCAGAAACATCCACATCACCGACAAGCAGGACGCCAACATCCAGCAAGGCGAAAGCCTCCTCAAATACTGGGTCATCGCGTTCCTCGCCGTGGCGTGGTTCACCCGCTCGGACCATGAAGCCGCGCAACCGGTAGTCCTGTACCATGCCGCCTCGTACCATACGGCCCCCGGTGCGGATTCCTCGACGCTGAATCTTATTCTGGATTGGTTCTGAGCCATGGGAAACTTCATCGCGATCATTACCCTCGGTTGCTTCTGCGTCCTCGCCAGTTACGCACAAGGCGTTCGCATAGGTCATCTCCACGCACAGCGACACAGCACTTCCGCATCCACCAAGATGGTTTACGTTTGGCGGAACAAGAAGGCCGCGATGCTCGCCGACGTCTGGAACCTGACGCCGGACACGCTGGACAGCGCAGTGGACATTCTGGGGAGGCGGAGATGAGGTACTTTTACACCGACCCCCTCGCCGCTGCCTGGATGGCGAAGCACTTCGGGATGAAGTTCGGGATACTGTATAAGGGCCAAGTCGTCTGGAACTGTATCGGGCAAATCGACAGGCCGTGGGGCCCGCTCGAATCAGTGGCGGATATTATTGATCCGATAAGCCAGCACGAAGCCCTATACATCCACCACGACAGCCACGCGTTGCTCGAGCCGCAGGCGGGCGATCTAATCTTTTACGACAACCTTCACGGCGGTGAAGCATGGGATGAGTTTCGCTGCATTATCACCCCGGACGACGAGCGATATCCCTACGTCGGCACCGGCGAGCCGCTGATGCTCATGGACGGCGGAGAGCACCCGTACCGAAAAGAACTCTGCCGCATCATCCAGCGTAACGGCATCCCCTTCCACTGGCCGGATGTCGAGTCATGAACCGCTTCCAGCTCATCCTCACGCTTGTCGCCCTGCTCCTGCCCTTCGCGGTCAACATGCTGGTGGACAGCCAGGCCAAGGCCGTGTGGCACCCGCCCCACAGCGACAACCCCGACATCGACATCATCAGGCACTTTTACGGAGACGGACAATGACCGACACACCAGAGAACGATCCAGCTTTCCCAACGGCGGTATTAAATGGCGAAGCCTACAGTGGCATGACGCTCCGTGATTACTTCGCGGCGGCAGCATTGCAGGGTTGTCTGGCAAACGCAGACCTAATCCAGAAGATCGGCGCCAGCCCCGTTGACTTATCCAGCATCGCCTTCGAATTCTCCGACGCCATGCTGAAAGCAAGGAAGGGAAACCCCAATGGCTGACATCCTTCCCTTCCAGAGCGAATCCGAGGCCTTCTACCAGCAATTCGCCCGCGAGCACCTTCCTGAGCGCCGGACCCAGGACATCATCAACGACCTAAAACCAGTTCGGATGCTCGGCGACCAAGACACCATCGCGAGGGGCGTGCTGTTCGCGGAGCTGGCGGTAATGGGCGAACGGGGGCAATCATGACCCCACCAGTCGCGCTCTTCACCTGCAAGGAAACCATTTACGGCAAGGTGTACTTCCCCGCAAACCGCGTTGCCGTGAACCTCTGCGGGGTTGCTGGCGTGCGAGAACTGCCCGAGGAGCGGCTCCCGTACATCCGGGCGCTGGGCATCGAAATCGCCGAGCCGAACGGGCAGCCGATTCCCCACCCACGGGCTGGCGTCGATTTGGTGGCGTGAGGCCCCAACGGGGCGTTCCACGGTGGAAAACGGGACCGGTGCAACCTCGGAGAGGGGTCTGAGTAAATTTGGATTTGATCGCCTACGCTACACATGCAAAAAGGCCGGAGGTTTTGCCCCCGGCCTTTTGTCGTTTCAGGTAACTGACTAACGGGTCAGGCTGCCTTCGTCTTCTTCCCCTTCGCGGGTTGTGGCTCGGCCTTCTTGAACGCCATGCCGACCGGGAGCCATTGCTTCAGTGCATCGGCGGCGGTGTAGCTGTTGCCGCCCGAATCCAGTTTACTGAAGGCCGTGTCGAGCCGCCCGACCATCTGCGTCTTCTTGTCGTTCCTGTGGCTCTTCGACCAGTCGTCACCGAGCGTTTCGCCACCAACGCTCAGCAACTGCTCCTTCCCGATGCGGTTCAGGAAGTTGTACTGCGTTGGCCTCCAGTACGCCGCCACATCCCCACCCGTCTGGGCGAGTGCCTCCTCGTAAGCGCAGTCTGTCGGCTTCGCGTCCGCGACGAACTGGCGAGGGCGGAGTGCTTCTCCGGTGCAGTAGGCGAGGATGGCGAATTTCTCGTCAGCCGTGAGCTGCTGGAACGCTCGGAACTGAGCGACTTCGGATTTCTCTTTGAGCCACTTCAGCGAAAGAGATTTTTCAACGGCCTCCCACTGCTGTTCGAGCTTGGTGATGTCCCCGATTTTTGGCTTTGGGAATTGTCGAGTAAGCGAAATTTCCGGCCCTGTTGAAGGACGGGCACGCAGAACGCCCACCGCCATCGTGAACGCCATCAAGTTGAAAGCGATCTGTGGGTGCTTGGCGAGTTCGAGCCGTGCGGCGTAGGTACGGAACGCTTGCAGGTCTTCAAAGAGCGGACTGGCGTAGAGCGGTTTTTCCTTCGGGGACGATTCGTCCTCGTCGTCTGTTCCCGTGGTCGGCAATTTCCTCTTGTCCTCGGTCTTCACCAGCCCCTTCTCGACGCGAAGCTCGCCGTTATGCGAAAGGGTGACGTAGCATCCCGCCAGTTTCATTTCGTCGGGGTCAAACGTCACGAAGCCTTCGAGCTTCTCTTCAAGCTCGTTGAGCCGTTCTTCGGCCTCGTCCTTCTTCTCATCGAGCCGCGCCTGCTCGTCCTCGTCCTCGGTATCCCATGCGGCGTCGATGGCTTTATCGAGCGCGGCGATTTCGTCTTCGTTCTTTTTCTTCTCCGCCAGCAACTCCTCCGGCGCGCCAAATGGGGTCGCCCGGATGTGTCCGAGCCGGGAGGCGAAGCTGTAATCGCTTTCAATGCTCACCGCGACCCAACCCCATCCTTCGGCCTTCAACTGTTCTCCGACAAGATCGAGCTTCGCCCCGGCGAGTCGTTGGAGCAGCGCTCCGTCCTCAAGGTAGGATGTGTCCTCGAAAAGATCGGCTTTCGCTTTTCCTCCGGCGGCGGCGTATGCTTCCAGCCCGACAAATATCGCCAGCTTGTCGTCGCTCTCCACCATCTTGTCGGTGAGGCATTTGCGAATGTGGCTCGCGCTGTCCCGCTGCCACCCTTGCAGTGACTTGAAGACGTTGACCTGTCGTTTCTGGTCGTCCGTGACGGTAAACGCTTCCAGCGATTCGAGGCTGATTTCCTCGGCGCGGTAAGCTGCGAGTAGCTCAGACGCGACACGACCGAGCTTCAACCGTTTCAGAACGTGCTTCTCGTCCACGCCGAAACGCTGTGCGGCCTGAGCCGCAGTGTTGCCTTTCCCGATGAGCGCGGCGAACGCCTCGAACTCGTCAGCCGGGTGCATGGCTTCGCGGACGGTGTTCTCCGCGAGGCTCAACTCGGCGGCTTCAGCAGGGTCGGCAATTCGGCATGGAACAGCGTGGTCGTCAGGCAGTTTGCCTTCCGTCTGAAGCTGCTTGAGCGATTCAAGCCTTCTGCCGCCCGCGATCACCTCGAACTTCCCCTTCTTCTTCGCAGGAACCACAACGAGGTTCTGCATCAGGCCGTGGGCAATGATGGATGCTTTTAGCTCTTCCATCGCTGCGTGGCTGTCGGTTTTGCGGACGTTCAGAGGCGAACGGTCAAGGTGCTTGATTTCGATTTGTTGGTGAGTCATAGTGTGTGTCCTTTCTGCTTGGACGTTGAGAGGTGAAGGGCGGGATTAAAACCCCCGCCCTTTTAGTGGGTCGTTCTTTGTGGTAATTACTCTGCGAGCCCCCTCGCTTCGGCGATGACAGCGCGGGCGGCTTTGATGGCCTGATCAAATCCGAGCATTACGCTGGACGGTGCTTCTACCTGCACTTTTACGTCCAGTAGCCACTGTAGTTCTCGTTCTGCAAATTCCAGCAGATTAGGTGTGGCGGTTATCGACTGCATCGTGGGGAGCGCTGGAGTTGTCGCGGTAACGCCTTCAGGTTGCATCTGGAATTCCGCCAGCGGCCCGTCCCTGTCGCACTCGGGACAGCGGGTCATGCTCTGGTCGTCCCAGTGCCAGTCGGAGCAGTCAGCTACATCCGTGCCAAGGTCTGTAACCTCCGCTTGGATGGTGGCGGTTATGATGAAGCGGTCTTCGTTCCCGCACTCTGGGCAGCGGATGCCAGCAAGATTGCCGATGTTGGTCATGATGCCCTCCCGGTCGCTTCGGCGACAAGACTCTGTGCGTCTGCAATCCTTCGCGTAAAATCCTCATCCTCTTGGTCATCGTTCAGCACCGCAAAATTTAGGAAAAAAGATAGTTCTTCGAGCAGATTCTTCCCCGCGTGCATCATGCGAAGGTGGTCTGCTATCTCGCGCGACTCAGCGAACGGTATCCCGGTGCTTCGCTGGAACACTTCTTCGGCGTGTTGGCGCGTGTCGAAGTCGCCAATCGCTCGCGCGCCTTCACCATGGATGTGACCGTAGAGGGTCCAAACATCGGCGTCATGCGGATCGCATACCTCGAAGTAAAACTTGCCGGGTGCGTCAGGTTCCTCGGTGCGAGTGCAGGGGCTGATCTCGTAGTTGTCGAAGACTTGCTTTTGTTGAGCAGATGTGTCTTTAGTATTGGTCATAATCGCAAACTCCATTTTTGCGGTTGTAAAGGGGCGGCAGCCTCATACTGTCGCCCCACATTGTTACTTCAGTTCTGGCTTTAGTTCAACGGTTTTCTCTGCCAGTTCTGCCTCGTAGATTGCGTAAGCCCTTCGCTTGACGGCCTTGCTATCAGGCCAGTCCCCGCACTCCTTCGCCACCTCTACGAAGGCGGCGAGGGCGCAGGAATGGAAGGTGTCGGTCGGGGTACTCATGCTGACGCGGATAGCTTCGACAACGCTTTATCGGCTTGGTCCAGTTTCGCTGTCACCTCTCCGTAAGTCGCGTGACTGAGTAACTCGTCCGCCGGTAGCGAGTCGATTTGTTTGAGGATGTCCGCGACGCGCCCGCGCAGTCGCTCCTTTGCCTCGTCCCCACGCGGGTACAACCCATCAGCAGTTGACTCGATGAAATCGAGCTGACAATGGTCACGCTCGTGGTCCTCTTTCGCGCGAATGAGTACCGCCCATGCCTGCTCGTCGTTCAAGTCCGGGCGCCGGGCCAGAACGTCGTCGCCACTCCAAATTAATGCTACCTGTCCGTCTCGGGCGAGTAGGTTGTCCAGGTCAAGCTCATGGTCTCCGACATCGAGAAACTCGAGCATTTCGCCAAGTTCAACAGTTGCGGGGATTGTGGCTGTATGTTGGCGAGTTTCTTGGTGGAGAACGTCGGCTAAGTCGATTGTGATTTTATGCATTGTGTAACTCCTACTGTTTGAAGGTGGGGCAGGCCGAAACCTGCCCCTTGCTTGCTATGCTGCGAGCTGATGAGCCGCTTCTGGTTTCACGATCTCGACAATCACCGCGCGGGCATTGTTCTCGAACGTCCCCGGTGGCAATTCCCGCACGAGTCTGCCGTGCTGCCTGAGCAGGTCGGCAAACCTGAGGCGGTCGTCGGTCTTCCCGTTCAGGGAATAGTGCCCAAGAATCGCCACCAACTTCCCGCCGGGCTTCAAAAACGTCCAAGCGTGGCAGACGTGTCGCACGTCCTGATCGCGGGAAAACGGCGGGTTCATCACGATTCGGTCGAACGTCCCGAGGCCTCCCGGTGTGCTGTCCATTGCAAGGAAGTCACCGCTTCGCGCTTCGCAATGGTTTGCAATCATTGAGTACGCTACAGGGTCCGCTTCCACGGCGGTGACCGTCCCGCCTGCTCCCATAAGTGCCTGAACAATTACCCCGTCACCGGCGGATGGCTCAAGGCAGGACTGGCCCTTTTTTACGTCCGCGAGGTCTACAAGTTCGTGTGCGATGTCAACGGGCGTGTAGTACGACTGGTAGCGCCTTTGGTGGTCGTCCTTCACGATGCCCGAGAAATTGAACTCGCTTCGTAACGCCATTTCCTGAATGTCCAACTTGTCGAACAGGTCGTCAGCCGTGGGCGCACCGCTAGAGCCTGTTATTGACTTATTCCCTTGATTTATGGCATTTTGGGGGGATGGACACGACACGGAAGCCGTATCCGAGCGATGTCTCGGATACCGA
>JANXTU010000246.1 GCA_025352235.1 Fimbriiglobus sp. | reverse complement strand
TGGGAAATCGACGGAATCGAGAGAGGTCCGGACACTCCGGACCCGATTCCGCTGAACGCCTCATTCGGCGGCGGAGGGCGACGCGATGACTCGCGAGCAGAAGCAACTCCTCCGCTCTGTGCCGGTCGCGGCCCTGATCTTCGGCGGGTTGTTCGCCTCCCAGTACAACGGGATGCGGGACGCCGCCGACCGGCCGGCTGGGGAACCGGAAGTGACCCCAGCCGCAGGGCCCGGCCCGCGACAAGTCAAGGATGCGTCCGACCGGCTCCGCGAATCTATCGGCCTTCAGGTTCTCGCCGATGTCGAGCGGCAGTTGGAGAAGGACGAGGAGTTCGTCCGGTCGGCCGAAGCCATCTACGCGGCCCTCCGAGAAGTTAACGATGCCGAAGCTTGGAAGAAGCCGGACGAACAGGTGGGCAAGGCGATCGCTGCCATCGGCAAGCGGCAATCGCTACTCAGGAACATCCGGGTCAATGGCTGGCCGGACGGGGATCGGGCAAGGGTGATCGCCGCGCAGGTGAGGTGCGTGGCTCTCATCGAGCGACTGGCCCAATGTCGGCAGCCGGCCGGCCCGGCAGCACCCGATCGCAAGTAGGACACGCCGCCCCAGGAACGTTAGGCGAGCCTAACGTTCGATTCTCGTTGAATTTGTGTCGCTATCCTTCGCTCGGTACGTAGTCTCTCCGCGAGCCGTCCGCGAAGCAGCGTTTTCCGCTCACATTGTCAAAGATTACACCCCGCTCGACGCACGCGGCCGACACCGCGACCTCGTCGTTCGGCGAAGAGATCGCAGGAACAGGTTCGCAAGCTGTCGATTCCGCAGATTCCGAAACGCCTTCGTTTGAGGATCGCGACATGCAGCCATCGACCGAGTTCCCGATCCCGGGTCTCGTTGCCTACGAACAGTTCCGGCAGCGGATGCGGGAGCATTACGCCGCGGTGCGGTCATTATTCGTCGAAAGGTTCCGCGAATTCCTCTTGGACCCGCCTCCCCCAGAATCAGCTTTTCTGAACTGTGATAACAGGTACGAGGGAGATGGGAAGTGCTGGCACATCTGGTGGGATGGCGAAGGTCCCCGCTACCGCTTTTGGACGTTCCCCCCGACGCCGGCCCCGTATCCGGTCTTTTCTTGGGACGAACTGGCGACGTTCGGCGTGGAGCCGAACCAGCTTAGTTGCTTCATCGACGGGGTGTTCTCCGACGTGGCGGCCGACGCCTGGGAAGACGCGGGAGGCTTTGCGGTCTCGCGGCCCATCTCCATCGACTCGTTCCTGTGGCGATCCGCTGCCGACGGGCGAGGTTGGGTGGACAGGCTCACGATGTGGATCAAAGAGGCCGCCGCCGCCCTACCGGCCGGACCTGGCGACGCCAGGTCCAGCCGTGTGCAGCCGCTCACGTGTGGGAAGATGCCCCCGATTCCGAGCGACATCATCGCGGCCTGCCAGGATGGGGATCGGAACGCTCTGCTGGCCTGGGCCGACGTGCTGGAGGCCGCGGGCGCTCGCGATGAGGCCGAACTTCTGCGTTGGCTGCCCCGCTTTCGAGAGTCCATCGCCGAAGGGGTGACGGTCTACCTCGGGCAGGGAGCCTTTTATCTGTTTTCCGAACACAATACGACTTGGTGGGGGTGCGGTGAAGCCGAAGGATCGCTGCCGGGGGAACCCAACGAGGCCGCCGTCAATCTGGGGCGGTTGCTCGCGGGTTGGAACGATTGCCATCCGGCTCTCGAATGGCTGTTCCGGGATCTCGCGCTGTGGCAGGTTAGCGTCAAATGCTGCTGGTTCGCGAACGGCCAGGAGGCCGTCAGCCCGACCTACAACCTCGACGCTGGCGATCACCTGGTCCCGTTCGATACGACGATGGGGGTGACCGAAGTTCAAGCCGACCAGGAGTCCACAGAAGAGGCCGGAGCCTGAACGAGGCTCGCAATCCGGTCGTGGACCGCGATGCCCTGAACCACTCGCGCGGAGGGAGCCGAACGCCTCCTCCACGAGCTGTTCGTCAAACACGGCCGCCCCAGTCGCTGCAGCAGATCGGGGCCGCATGGTCGCGTTCTGGGATTCGTTGTCACTCAGCGGCCTCGGCTGCTAAGCTGGTGCCGCGCGTCGGCTACGCCGTGACCGTATTCCCGTACCACTCGTCGGCCGGGTACGTTCACTTCTGCCGCGACACGCTCGGGCAGGGTGGACTGGCCGGGCCGGTGCGCCTTTTCAAGGTCGCACCGGCAGAGGGGCAACCGCTGCCATCGCCACCAAAGTAAGGGACGACCAGACGCCGCCCCAGGAACTTCTTCTTGAGTTGCGGCCGACCTTACCCTTCGTTTCGCCGCCGCCGCTGAGCTGGGCCGTTCGGCAGGAATGACGGGTGGCTGGCCTAACTTTGAGTTGAGGCCGATTGACGCCGTCGTAGGGTATTGGTGGTTCGTCGTCATTCTGCCTGACTCTTCGCCGTTGCAGCGGAATCGGTGTGACGGGTAAATAGACGGAATCGAGAGAGGTCCGGACACTCCGGACCCGATTCCGCTGAACGCCTCATTCGGCGGCAGGAGTCGCTGTTTTACTGACGAGGGTCCCATGCGAATGATGATGGTATTCGTGCTCGTGGCAGCATTGTCCGGATGTGGTGACAAACCCTCCAATCCTACGCCGCCCGCATCAGCACCACA
>JANXTU010000233.1 GCA_025352235.1 Fimbriiglobus sp. | reverse complement strand
ATTCCCCCGCTGATCCGCGAGATCACCGCGACTTACGAACGCGGCGTCCGCATGGGTGTGCCAACGATTCTTGGAGTCGTCATTCCAGCGTGAACCCACCCACCCTATCGTGGAATGACGTCCGACTTTCGGAACGACCTTAGCGCGGCAAGGAGTTACGTCCGATTCCAGGTGCCTCCCCTGGCTTAGATTCACAAGTCATTCCCCCGTGGCTCCAAGAATTGTTGTCATACCCGGGTGTGCCAACGATTCTTGGATTGATTCAATCCGTCGTCATTTCGATGAGTCAGTCATCTCTCGCGGTCATTCCCGGCATAACCGTTCAACTCTGCCCGGCTTCCGGCCGATATTCTCCCCATGACAACCAACGGATACGGGACCGACCTGCTCTCCCAGATGCTCGATGCGTCGAGCCTCCGGCACCGGGTCATCGCCCAAAACATCGCCAACGTCAACACCCCCGGCTACAAGCGGCTCGAAGTCGCCTTCGAGGAGGAGTTGGGTAAACTCCTCGGCCGCGGCTCCTCCGCGTCGGGGGCCAAACCGACGGTGCACGAGGGGGACGGCGTGGAACGGGTCGACGGCAACACCGTCGACATCGACCGCGAGGTCGGCGATTTGAACAAGAACGGCTTGCTGTATCAAGCGGCCGCGCAGATCCTCGCCAGCCGGTTCGGGTCGCTGCGCGCGGCCATCAGCGGCCGGTAATCCAGGAGTCTCCCATGCCCTTTCGCGACGCCTTCGCGGCCAACGCCATCAGCGGTTCGGGCATGTCGGCCGAACGCTACCGGATGGAAGTGATCGCCAACAACATCGCCAACGCCCAGACGACCAAGAGCGCCAACGGCGGGCCGTTCCGCCGGCAGGACGTCGTCTTCGCGGAGATGGTCGGCACTTCGGGCGGGCGCTCGGGCCTGCCCAACTTGAAGGGCGTGCAAGCGGTGGAACTGGTGGAAGATCCCTCCGAGTTGCCGCGCTTCCACATGCCCGGCCACCCGGACGCGGACGCGGAAGGTTACGTGACGATGCCGAACGTCCACTTGCCCATCGAGATGGTGAACCTGCTGACGGCGTCGCGCGCCTACGAGGCGAATTTGCGGGCCGCCCAAACCTTCAAGACCATGAACGAACAGGCCTTGACACTGCTGAGGAGTTAACGCTATGGCCCTCGAATCCATCGGTACGCTGACTCCGCTGATTCCACTGTCGCGCCCGGGGGCGGCATCGGCCACATCGAATACGCCGGGGGGCGGCTTCGGGCAGGTGTTGCAAGGCGTGCTGGCCGAAAACCAGCAGGCCGGCGCGGCGGCGGACCAAGCGATTCAGGCATTGGCGACGGGGCAAGCGCAGGACTTGCACGGCGTCAGCCTGGCGGTGCAGCGCGCCGATTTGTCTTTCCGGCTGATTCTGGAACTTCGCAATCGCTTGAGCGAAGCCTTCCAAGAGGTGAGCCGGATGCAGGTTTAACGCGGGGGGGCCGCGATGGAGTTTCTGCGACGATTCCGGGATCAGTTCGGGGCTTTTTGGGGAAGCCTCAACCCGATCCGGAGATTCTTGTTGGTGGCCGTCGGGCTCGCGGTGCTCATCGGCATCGCGGTCTTCGGGTACTTATCCCAAGACCACGGCAGCTACGTGGCGCTCGCCAAAGACGCGCCGCTCGACGAGGTCGGCGCGATCCGCGCCAAATTGACCGCGGCGAGCATTCCGTTCCGGCTCGATGACAGCGGCACCGGTATTTCCGTGACCAAGGATCGCTACGCCGAAGCCAAAGTCGGCTTGGCCGTCGATGGCATCCCGACGCGGGGCGGCAAAGGCCTCGAGTTGATGGACGATTCCCAATTCGGGTCGACGCCGTTCGTCCAAAATGTGAACTACCAACGGGCGATCCAAGGCGAACTCGCCCGCTCGCTCATGCAAATTGACGGTGTGTTGGCGGCCCGCGTGTTGATCGCGCGGCCCGAACCGACCCCGTTCGTCCGCGATCAGCGGGCGCCGACGGCGAGCGTCGTGCTGAAGCTGCGCCCCAATGCGAATCTCAGTCGGGCGACTTCGGCCAGCATGGTGTCGATCGTGGCCCGCGCCGTCGACGGGCTCAAACCTGAAAACGTCACGGTCGTCGATTCGACGGGGCGGCTGTTGTCCGACCCCAACTCCGCCGACCGGGAGAACCTCCCGACGGGGCAGTTGGAATACCTCCGCGAACTCGAGACCTACCTCGCCGGTAAAGCGGAGAACATGCTCAACCGGCACCTGGGCCAAGGCCGGGCGGTCGTCAGCGTGCACGCGGACGTCAACTTCCAGAAACTGAAAGAGAAGAGCGAAAGCTACTCGGCCGAGAAGGTCGTGTTGGAAGAGCGCACCACGACGAGTTCGTCGACGTCCGCATCGCGCGGCAGCGGGGTCGTGGGGGCCATCAGTAACATTAGTCGCACCGCGGGGACTACGGCCAGTTCTTCCGGTGGGGGCGGCGGCGGAAACATGAAGGAAGAAGTGGTCCAGACGAGCTACGCGGTGCCGAAAATCACGCGGGAGATCGAAGACCGCATGTCCGCCGTGACGCGTATCACCATCGCGGCCCTCGTCGATCTCTCCCCGGGGGAAGAGGGTCAGCCGACCGCGGTGCCGATCAGCGTGACCGATGCCCAAGAGATCATCAAGCAGGCCATCGGTTACAAGACCGGCCGAGACGAAATCAAAGTGTCGAACGTGAAGCTCGGAATCGCTATCGCGCCGCTCGTGGATGACGAGGAAGCGATCAAAGCCCAGCGATTACAGACTTATATCAGCCTAGTACGTAACGTCTCCTTGACGGCGGCAACCCTGTTCGCCTTCGCACTGATCCCACTGCTGCTCTTGCGCCGGCTGCGGAAGCCCGTCCCGGAGCCGGTTCCGGAACCCGAGACGATCGATTTGTCGCCGGCACCCGAGCCGAGCCAACAAGCTTTGCTGGCCCGCCTCGTGGAACTGGCCCGGGGCGACCCGGATCGCGTGGCGAATGTCTTCGGGATGCTCGTGGCGTCCAAAGCGAGAGCGTGATCGAGTCCGAGTTTCCTAGGAGTAGTACTGCCATGGCCGGATCGAGTGGAGACCTGATCGCGTCGACATTGCTCAGGGCGCTGCCGGGCGATGTCGTCGAGTCGTTGCTCGGGCGCCTCGACGCGGCCTCAGCCGTACAGCTCCGCGGACACCTCGCCACGGCCGGCGCGCCGAAATCGGACGATTTGGATAACGCGCTGACCGAATTCTTCGATCTTCTCCGCATCGCCGAGCGCGGTTACCCGTTGGCGAGCGCCGCCGGGGAATACCGGCCGGTATCTGGGAAAAAGGGCGAATCATCCGACGCGCATTTGTCGGAAATCCGCAAACTGGACGCCGATCAGTTGCAGCGGGCGCTCGCCGGCGAGCCGCCCTCGGCCATCGCGCTGATTTTGAGTTGTCTCGATCCGGCCGTCGCCGCCGCCGTGTTGAAGTCGTTGCCGCAAGAACAACGGGCCGACGTGACTCTGCGGTTCACGCAGCCGGGGTCGCGCAATCACACGCTGATCGCCCAGCTCGCGCAAGCCGTCACGGCGAAGGGCCGGACTCTGGGGAACGCCCCGGTCGATCCGACGGCGGAAGCGCGCATCACCGAAATGGCCACCATGCTGCGCGGGATGCCGCGGGCCGAACGGATCCTCGTGCTGCTGAAGGTGGAAGAGACCGACCCGGAATTGGCCACGAAGATCCGCGAGCAGCTTTACACCTTCCGGGACTTGTTGAAAGTCGACAACCGCGGCATCCAAGGGCTCTTGATGCAGCTCAACATGAAAACGCTGAGCACCGCGCTGAAGGGGGGCGACCCGGTCGTCGTCGCCAAGGTCACCGACAATCTTTCGTCCCGGTCCCGAGATTTATTGCAGGAAGAGATCGGATTGTTGGGAACCGTGACTGCGGCCCAAGTGAAACAGGCTCAAGCCGAGGTGTTGTACGTCCTCCGACAGTTCGAGGAGGAAGGGAAAATTGCGCTCGAAGAATAACTCGCCTCGCATTCGCGGCTCGACTGCCCCCGCCCTGCATCACTTTTCAGGCCGGGGCGGAATACTGCGGAAAGCCCGTGGGAATAAATCAAAAAACGACTTGGAAGCGCTCCGAAAGTGACCAATCCTTTAGGCGTTAGCTCCTGCCGGAATCGAATGCCACCGTGTGCCCGATCCGAGAATCGCGTCTGTTTTTCCAACTGCGACCGAGACGCGAAACTTCGATACCACGCTCAGGGAATGAGAGTCACGTGATGCAGGAATACCGCGTTAGCTTCCCGAACCGCCTTTCAGGGGCTACCCTCGCCCCGCCCGACGAGCCGCTGCCGCCGCTGCGTTCGCGCACCGCGACGAATCCGTCCGTGGCGTCCCCGGCCGACCCATGGCAGACCGACCTCGGCCGCGAGATTCTGGCCGACCGCGAGCAGATCGGGGCGCTCCAAACGTCGCTCCGTTACCAAGCCGGCGACATGGCCGCGAGCTTGAAGGCCAACCTCGACCAATGGCACAATCTCGCCATTGAGGTCTCGCTGGCCGTCGCGACGCGGTTGCTCCACCAGCAAGTCACGGCCGACGCCTACCCCATCGAAGCGATGGTGCGGGAAATGGCCCGCGAACTGAACGATGACCTCGCCGTGACGGTGCGGTTGAACCCGGCCGACGCGGCAATGCTTGAACGGCGTCTCGACGGCGAGCCGCTGCTCCCCGGACTCGGCGACCCGCGGTTGATCGCCGACGGCACGCTCGCCCGCGGCGAGTGCCGCTTGGAAGGCAACCACTCGCTCCTGCTCTCGAATCTCGGTAAGCAAGTGCAGCAAATTCGCGACGACCTCCTCCGGAGTCTGACTCATGCTCGGTCTTGACCTTTCCGCCATGACGCGCAGCATCACCGATACCCCGCTCTTCCACATGGGGGGCCGGTTGAAGAGCGCCACGGGCATCTTGACCAGCAGTCTGCGCGGAGCCGTCGGTGACCAATGCGCGATCATGCCGAAGGATGGCCCGAGCGTGCTCGCCGAAGTCATCGGCTTCAAAAACGACCTCTCGTACCTCGTGCCTTACGACGCCGCCGACAACCTCCAACCGGGCATGCCGGTGGTACTCTGCGGCCGCGCCTTGTCCGTGCCCACCGGCCCGCGCCTCCTCGGCCGCGTTATCGACGGCATCGGACGCCCGCTCGATGACAAAGGGAGTCTGTCCGGCTGCCCGATGCAGACCGTCAACCGCCCGGCTCCGAATGCCCTCACCCGCCAGCGCATCCGCGAACCGTTCGTCACCGGTATCCGCGCCATCGACAGCACCCTGACGCTCGGCCGGGGCCAACGCGTCGGCATCTTCGCCGGCTCGGGCGTTGGCAAGAGCACGCTGCTCGGCGAAATCGCCAAAGGCTCCGAGGCCGACGTCAACGTGATCGCCCTCATCGGCGAGCGCGGTCGCGAAGTCGGGCCGTTTCTCGAAGATTGCCTGGGCGCCGCCGGCATGGCCCGGTCGGTCGTCATCGTGGCGACGTGCGAAGAAACACCGCTGATGCGGGTGCGGGCGACGCAAACCGCCATCACCGTGGCCGACTCGTTCCGCGATGAAGGCGTGAACGTCTTGCTCATGATCGACAGCCTGACGCGCCTCGCCACGGCTCAGCGCGAACTCGGCCTGATGCTCGGCGAATCCCCGAGCCAACGCGGCTACACCCCGAGCGTCTTCGCGGTGTTGGCCAAGACCATCGAGCGACTCGGCAACGCCAGTGTCGGCGGCATCACGGCCTTGCTCACCGTCCTCGTCGACGGCGACGACATGGACGAACCCATCTCCGACGCGGTGCGGTCGTTCGTCGACGGGCACATCGTGCTCGACCGCAAAATCGCCGAGCGCAACGTTTACCCGGCCATCGACGTGGCCCGCAGCATCAGCCGGATTTCGCTGGACGTGGTGACGCCCGAGCATGCCAAGGCCTCCAAGAAACTCCGGGCCATCATGGCCACCTACGCCGACATGCAAGACATGATCCGCCTGGGCCAATACCAACGCGGCAGCGACGTCCAAGTCGATAAGTCGATCGAACTGATGCCGCAGGTGGAACGATTCTTGAAGCAGGAAATCAACGAGCGCGTCGGCTACGAAGCGACCCGCGCCGGCCTGATGCAGCTCACGAAGGCGTGGAATTTTTGATCGCGCGACCCAGCCGGCATTCCGGCTTGACGCGGTCCGCTCGGTTTGCCATAACCCCGCCATCCCGGAGGTGGCACGCGGTGAAACGATTCGAGTTTTCTCTCGACCGATTGCTGAAGATGAAACGCCAGCACGAGCGCATGGCGGAGCTCGAGCAGATCCGCGCCGTGCAAGCCGTGGACGCGGCCGAGGCACGAGTCTTGGCCTTGCAAGAGCAACTCCGCGAGATGGCCGAGCGCATCACCGCCCGCTTGGGCCAAGCCTGTTCGCCCGGCCAATGGGTGAACGCTTACGAAATGTCCGAGCGACTGGGACAAGCCATTGTCGTCGCCGAGAAAGAAGTCGCCGTCGCCGCAGAACGCTTGGCGACCGCCAAGCAAGAGCGGATGCAAGTGGCGACGGAAGTGGAAGCGCTCTCGTCGCTGCGGAGCCGACAGCACGACCAATGGCGGCACGATGCCGCTGCTGCGGACCAAGATAAACTGGACGAAATCGGGTTGCGAAACTGGATGACTGCCCAACACGAGGTGGGCTAAACGATGAAAAATCTCTTTATTCTCGCCCTCACATCGCTGCTGCTGTTTTCGGTCGCGGCCGGGCTCTCCGTCTGGTTGCAGCAGTCGAAAACGACGACGGAAGCGACCAAAGACAAAGACGACGAGAAAAAGAAGTCGGCCAAAGAAAAACCGGAACCGGTCGACAAAGAGAAGCCGCCCAAAGACAAACCCGAAGTACCGGAGACCGTCACGCCCAAAGAACGCGAGACGGCATTTGAGAAGCGCCAAGCCCGTGTCGAACTGATCCTCGCCGACATGCGGACGGAGCGGGACGACTTCGACAAACTCAGCAAAACCGTCGCGGCCGAAACGAAAGCGGCCATCGCCGCCGCGGACGAAGATCTGCGCTTGGCCGACCTCAAAAATGCCCAGAAGCCGAACGACCCTCCGAAGAAACTCCTCGTGCCGTTCGTCGATCCCGGCGAGCAGAAGAACATCGACAAACTCGCGGCGATGTACGACGCGATGGCGCCCGACGCGGCCGCGAAGCTCGCCGCCGAGATGAGCAACAACGGCAGCTTGGAAACGGCCGTGCAAATCTTGGCGAAGATGAAAGACACGAAGTTGGCCAAAGTGCTGGAGGCCATGCCCGACCAAGCCTTGGCCGCTCAGATCGTCGAGAAGATCAAGAAACTGCGGAAGGCGATCCCGCCACTCGCCTCCGGTTCGTGATTCAAACCCGGCTCCGGAGGGGCCGGTCGCACCTGGGACGAAGGACCGACCCAATGACCACTCCGATCCACGCTCCGGCGAAGCCGAAGAAATTCACCGTGCTCCTGGGCCTCGGCGTGCTCGTGGTCGCCGTCGGATTCGCCGTGCCGCGCTTTCTCAGTTCCCCGTCGAGCAATCCGAAACCGTCCGAGACCGTCCAAAGCTTCGCGATGCCGACGCCATCTTCGGACGGTCCGAGCCTCGGGATGAGTCTGTTGAAAATGGCCCTCGGCGTCGCCGTGGTGTCCGGCGGCTGCATCGGCATCGCCCGTTGGATAAAAAAACGCTCTGCCACTCCCGCAGTCGGCTCGATGGAAGTCGTCGCCCGGTTGGCCCTCGACCGCCGCTGCGTGCTCCACTTGGTCCAGAGCGGCGACCGTCGCCTACTGCTCGGGATCGACGCGGCCGGCGTGAAGGCGCTCCTCGAAATTCCCGGCGCAATACCCTCGACGATTCTGTCGGCTCGAGTGCCGGTGCCGTCGCGCTTCGCATCCGTCCTCGCAACCGTGAGCTAAGGAAGGCACCCGATGGCGAACCTCGCGGATCTGTTCAACCCCGACGGCCTCAACTTGCAGAACGCATCGCCGCCGGTGCAGCTCGCGCTCGTCCTCGGTTTGTCGACGCTTTTGCCCGCCGCCCTGATGACGATGACCTGCTTCACACGCGTCATCATCGTGTTGTCGTTCGTCCGGCAAGGCCTCGCCACGCAAAACGTCCCGCCGAACCAAGTGCTGACGGGCCTCGCGATGTTCTTGTCGATCTTCATCATGAAGCCGACCTTCGAGGAGATCGACACCACGGCGTTGACGCCCTACCTTCAGAAACAAAAAACCGGGCCGGAAGCGATCCAAGCGACGGAGCTTTCGCTCAAGAAGTTCATGCTCCGCCAGACGCGCAAGCAGGATATCGCGCTGTTCTTGCACATGGGCGGCCAGAAGGACGTGCAGGTCCCCGAAGACACGCCCTTCTTCACGGTCGTGCCGGCGTTTGTGATCAGCGAGTTGAAGACCGCGTTCATCATGGGCTTCTGCATTTATCTGCCGTTTTTGATGGTCGACCTCGTGGTCAGCAGCGTCCTCACGAGCATGGGCATGGTGATGATGCCGCCGGTGACGATCTCGGCGCCGTTCAAGATTTTGCTCTTTGTCTTGGCCGACGGTTGGCACTTGATCGCCCACGCCTTGGCGGCGAGTTACGGGTAGATCATTCCGATCCCGAAGGGATCGCAGATATTAGCCGGTGGTCGAAGACCACCGGAATATCGAGTCGGTGCCCCAACCCTGGAGGGGTCGCAGCCGGTTCGAATCTTCGACCCTTCCGGGGTCGGGGCACTGCACCACGGAAGGCTTCGAGATGAATACGGAACAGGTCATCAGCATCAATCAAGAGCTGTTCTACACGGCCTTGCTCGTGGCGTTGCCGGCGCTCGCGGTGAGCCTCGTCGTCGGCCTCATCGTGAGTGTTTTCCAGACGGTCACGAGCATCCAAGATCAGACGCTGAGTTACGTGCCGAAGATCCTGCTCGTCGGGTTGACCATCGTTTTCACGCTCGGGTTCAGCTTGCAAATGGCGACGGAATTCACGCACCGGATGATTGCCTATGCCGCCGGGGTGACGAAGTGACGCCGATGCTCGCGGTGTATGTCGGCCTGCTGCTCGCGCGCATCGGCACGTTCGTGGCGATCATGCCGCCGTTCGCGGGGCGGACGCCCAAACCGATTCGGGCCGCGTTCTGTATCGTCCTCACGGCGTTTTATCTCACGAGCGCCGCGCCGGGCTGGGACACGGCCTTCGCCACGAAAGCCCTCGATCCGAACCCGCTGCTGTATGGGCTGGCGCTGCTCCGGGAGTCGCTCATCGGCGCCGCGATGGGGTTTGCCTTCGCGCTGTTTCTGATGCCGGCGCGGATCGCGGGGGAATTCGTGACGGTGCAAATCGGGTTGAACATCTCGCCGTCGCAAAGCCCCACCAGCCAAGAAGGGGGAGGGCCGATCACGGTCGCCTTCGAGACGATGGGTGGGTTGCTGTTCCTCGTGGCCGACGGGCACCACCTGATTTTACTGGCGCTGCACACGTCGTTTTCCAAACTCCCGCTCGGCGGGAGCGCGATCCCGGACGCCGGGCCGATGCTCGCGGGGTTATCGTCCTCGTACGAACTCGGGTTGATGATCGCCGGGCCGCTGGCGCTCTGTTTGTTCTTGCTCGCCGTGACGTTGGCGATTATGTCGCGGGCCGCTCCGCAGGTGAATATTTACTCCGTCGGTTTCACGCTGCAGGTGCTCATCGCCTTGGTCGGGACATTGTTTTTGTTGCCCGAGATCGCCCGGGCGATCTCATTTTCCATCGGCCACGCCGGAGATTCCATCGGAAGCTATTGGGGGCAATAGAGCGGTCTTCAAGATTGGTTAGTGTTTGGGCGTCGAGTCCAGCGTTTGGGCGTCGAGTCTACGCGAGGATGTGCGACTTCTCGCTGGACTCAAGACTCGCGTTAAACCGGGAGAGCGTGGCACTCCTATTCCCACATCATCCGATGTGATGACCAGGAATCTGCATAGCCCAAGGGACCACGGATGGCGGACGATGTCGATCCGGAGTCGAAAACCGAAGACCCGACGCCGAGGCGCCGGGAAGAGGCCCGCAAGCAGGGGCAGCTTCCCTTCAGCTCGGAACTCGTCGGGTCGGTGGTGCTGTTGGCCGGGGTCATCGGCCTCACGTATTTCGGCCGCGAACTCGGCCAGACGCTCCTCGCGGTCTTTCGGGAAGATCTCCCCAAGTTGTTCCGCCCCGAGTTCACGCCGAACCACGTCCAAGAATTGTTCGGCCGCATTTTCGTCAAGGTCGTCGCCGCGCTCGCACCGCTGTTGGGCCTGATGCTCACGGGGGGCATCGTGGCGAACATCGTCCAAGTCGGATTGCAGTTCTCCCCGGAAAAACTCGAATTCAAACTCGATCGGCTCGATCCGATCGGCGGAATCGGCCGGCTGTTTTCCCCGGCGGCGCTCGTCAAAGGCTTGCTTGGCTTATTGAAAATCGCAGCGCTCGTCGGCGTCAGTTATTTCGTCATCGGAGGTCGCTTCGGGACGATCTTCGGCGTCGGTCGCGGTCGCCCGGCCGATGTCGCCGGGTCCGCTTGGGAACTCGTAATGCGGCTGGCGCTCACCCTGACGGCGGCGGTCGTATTGATCGCCTTGATCGACTACGGCTACCAGCGCCGTCGATTCGAACGCGGCCTGCGGATGACGAAGCAGGAAATCAAAGATGAACAGAAGCAAGAAGAAGGCGATCCGCTGATCAAGCAGCGGATCCGGCAGATCGCCCGCGAGCGCGCCCGGCGGAAAATGCTCGCGGAAGTCCCGAAGGCCACGGTGATCTTGACGAACCCGACCCACTACGCGGTTGCGCTGCGGTACACCCCAGGGCGGGACGAAACGCCGGTGCTGGTCGCCAAAGGGGCCGGGGTCTTCGCCAAGGCCATCGCGAAACTCGCCCGGGAGAAAAACGTGCCCGTCATCGAGCGGCCCGAACTCGCACGGTTGCTGTACGGGTCAGTCAAGGAAGGTCAGGCGATTCCGGGCCAGTTGTATCGTGCGGTTGCGGAAGTCATCGCGTTCGTGTATCGCCTACGGGGAATCGGGGCCTGAGAAGTACCGGACGGAATACCGACAGCTGGCGAATGGAAACGCGATGGCCACCGAACTCCCCGGACGACCCGCCACCACCTTGCAGCGCAGCGAGCTTGTGCTCTCGCTGTCGCTCTTGGGATTGCTCGTCGTGTTCCTCGTTCCGCTGCCGACGTTTGTCCTCGATTTGCTGCTCGCGCTGAACATGAGCGCGACCGTCTTGCTGCTGCTCGTCACGCTCACGGTGCGGCAGCCGCTCGACTTTTCGACGTTCCCGTCGCTGCTTTTGCTCATGACGCTGTTTCGATTGGGATTGAACGTCGCGACGACCCGGCTCATTTTGCTGAACGGCGACGCCGGGCAGATCGTCCTCGCCTTCGGGCAATTCGTCGTCGGCGGGAATTTGGTCGTCGGGATGGTGATTTTTGCGATCCTCATCATCATCCAGTTCGTGGTCATCACGAAGGGGGCCGGTCGCGTTTCGGAAGTGGCGGCGCGGTTCACGCTCGACGCTATGCCCGGCAAGCAGATGGCCATTGACGCCGAGATGAACGCCGGCATGATCGACGAAGCCGAGGCGCGGCGTCGCCGGTCGACACTGATGCGCGAGAGCGAATTCTACGGCACGATGGACGGGGCCAGCCGGTTCGTCCGAGGCGACGCGGTCGCGGCGGTCATCATCACCGGCGTCAACCTCATCGGCGGCATCGCCGTCGGCGTCATAAAGGGGCAGTCGATCGGCTTGGCCGTGAAGACTTACTCGATCTTGACCATTGGCGACGGTCTGATCACGCAAATCCCGGCGCTCATCACGGCCACCGCGTCGGGCTTGCTCGTCACGAAGGCCAGTTCGGGGACGAGCCTCGGGCAGGAATTGAGCGGGCAAGCGAAAAGCAGTGCCGCCCCGATGCGGCTCGGCGCATTCATCCTCGTCGGACTCGGGTTCGTCCCCGGCATGCCGATGATCCCGTTCGTCGTCCTCGGGGTCGCCCTGTTCATCGCCAGCCGGCGGATCGCGAAATTGATGGAGAGCCAACCCGTCCCCGGCTCCGTGGGTGCACCGGGCACAGCTCCTGCTACCGGAGCGGCCGCCGAGCCGAAGTCGCCGATGGAAGGGAACATCGACGAGTTCTTACAAGCCGACCGCATCAGCTTGGAAATCGGCGCCGCCCTGATCCCGCTCGTCAACGCGAAGCGCGGGCCGGGGTTGCTCGACCGCATCGGCGGGCTCCGCCGAGACTTGGCCAAGCAGAACGGCCTTTGGGTTCCGGCGGTGCGTGTCAAAGATAACTTGAACCTCGATTCGCAAGCTTACCGCATCCTCATCAGCGGGCGCGAAGTCGCCCGGGGGGAAGTGCGGCCCGAACTTTGGATGGCCATCGACCCCAGCGGCGCCGGGACCATCGTCATCGACGGCGAAGACGCCAAGGAGCCCGCCTTCGGCCTGCCCGCGAAGTGGATTCTCGACGCCGACCGCCAGCGGGCCGAGATGAACGGCTACACGGTGGTGGATGCCCCCAGCGTGGTCATCACGCACTTGGGCGAGGTCGTCCGGAAGCACGCCCAAGAGTTGCTCAGCCGCGAGGATTTGAAAGCGCTGGTCGACCGCGTGCGCGAAACGAACCCGGCCGTCGTCGACGAACTCGTCCCGAACATGCTGTCGATGGGGTCGCTCCACCGCGTTTTGCTGGCGCTACTCGACGAACGCGTGCCGATTTCGAATCTGCCACGGATCTTCGAGAGTCTGGCGTCCCACGCCGCGACGACAAAAGACGTGCGCGAACTCACCGAGCGAGTCCGCGAGGACATCGGCCGGGCGATTTGCGACCGCTTCCGCGACGCCACCGGCCGGTTGCGGGCCGTCGTGCTCGACCCGCGTTTGGAAATCGAGTTCCGCCGCAGCGTCCAGGGGAATCAATTGGTGCTCGACCCGGGTCGGCTCGAACAACTGACGCTCCGGATGATGAACGAAATTCGCAAGGCGGGCGCGCGCGGCTACGAGGTCGCCCTCTTGTGCGATAGCAGCCTGCGGCGGGCCGTCCGCCACGCGCTGTCCCGGGCGCTCGGCGATCTCTCTGTGATCGCCTTCCAAGAAATCCCGACCGACATGCTCATGGAGCCGGTCGCCGTGATCCGCCCCGAAGACCTCCTCGGCGGTACCGCGAATTTCAATAACTTGCTGGAATCGGCCGGGCGTACGTAATCGGGCCTCGACACACCTTAGAGACGCACCGTGAGCACCGAAGCCATCCAAATCTACCAGCGGGTCGCCGATCAGGCGCGGCGCGACGAACTCATCGTGTCGCATTTGCCCTTGGTCAAGCACGTCATCGGCCGTCTGATCGGGGAATTGCCCCCGGGCATCGACGTCGAAAACCTCGAGAGCGCCGGTGTCCTCGGCCTCGTCGAATCGGCGGGGAAGTTCGACCCGAACCGCAATACCCTGTTCAAAACCTACGCCTACATGCGCATCCGCGGGTCAATCCTCGACGAACTCCGCCGGAACAGCCCGCTGCCGCAGCACATGCTTGAGCGCGTCTCGCTGATCCGCAAAGCCCAGCGCAAACTCCCCGGGCCGGTGACGGTCGAAATGCTCGTCGAGGAAACCGGCCTGTCGACGGACGAAGTCTCGGACGCCCTCGCCGCCGAGCGATTCAGCCGCATGGTCAGTTGGGAGCAAACGGCCCAACCGAACAACATGAACCCGATGGAGAGCATGGCCCCGCCCTACGCGGAGGTCGAACGCTGGGAAGCGGTCCAGCAACTCGGCGATGCGATCGAACAGTTGAAGCCGCGCGAACGCCTCGCCGTGACGCTGTATTACCGCCAAGAACTCCGGCTGAAGGAAATCGGCGAGATCATGCAATTGTCCCCGTCGCGGATCAGCCGGCTGCTCAGCCGGGCCATCTTCGAACTGGGCGAGAAACTCCGGGTGAAACTCGCCATCCCTGCGGAGTGATCGCGAACTGGATATTCTTCGCCCCAAATCCGACGAGAAAATCCTGAGTACAAGCGTCTTCGAGTTCCCGCTTTGGCTCTGTTTGGGCACGGTGGGGTTCGCACGGCTCATCACGACGGGGGCGGCCTTGTATCCCGCGTGGCGGGCATCGCGGGTGCAACCGGTCGAAGCGCTGCGGTACGAATAATCGCCCGGCGTCGTCCGAGTTTCGGCAAGATCGCTACCATCGCGCCAACGGAGTGGCCGAGTCGGGTGTTTTCATAGCACCGGCCTACCGCTTCGCACGGACTGGGTGGTAAGCCTATAGTACCTCGCGACCCGCGTCGCCGGATCCACACCGGAGCAAGATATCCCATGGCAAAAAATAAACCCAACAGCGGCGGCGGCGAGACTAAAACGCCCCTCATCGTCGCGCTAGTCTTCTTTGTGCTCGCGACTATTATCGTCGGCGTCCTCGCTTACACGTTCCAAGGCGACATTGACGCGGCCAAGGGGGAAGCCACCACCGCCAAGGAAGAATCCAAAACCGCACGCGACGCGCTCTCGAAAGAACAAGACAGCCGCCGACTGTACCAAGTGGTGCTGGGCATGGGGGCGGAGGAAGACCGCGCCAAACTCACCGCATCGCCGAACAAGGACTACCTGCGGGACGAACACGCGAAGATCGTGCGGAACATCAACGCTCGATTGCAAACCGCCGTCGAAGCCGAGAGGGCCGGGTTCGTCGGCGGCGGGACGACGTTCAATCCAAAAATCGCGGAACTGTTCAAGTGGGATTGGCCCGCACAGGGTGACTTGCTGGTCGCTCCGACCCCCGGCCCGCTGGTCGAAATCATCGTGAAGAAATGGGCCGAGCGCGAACTGGCCATCCAGAAGTTCAATAACGAAAAGAAGACCGTCGCCACGCTCGAAACCGATTTGAAAGCCGCCAAGGATGCTTACGACAAAGAGAAGGGCACCCTCGCGGCCGTGACCGCGAGCTATCCCAGGAAGCTCGAGGATGCCCGCGCCGAACTCGCCAAGGACCTGAAAGCGAAGATCGACGAATTCGTGGTCGCCAGCAAAGACTACCGGGGCAACATCGGCAAGACCAAAGAAGAACTCGCCCTGCAAGTTCAGCAGCGTGAAGAAATCGCTCTGAAACTCAGGAACATCCAAGAGCAACTCGACAAAGAATTGACCAAGCAAGCCGATAAAGACGATCCGTTCGAGTTCGACAAGCCGAAGGGGACCGTCACCGCGACGTTCATCAGCCAGAATATCGTCGAGATCGATCTCGGTTCGGCCGACAACGTCAAGGCCGGGCTGACCTTCAACATCCAACCGCGCGAAGTCAAGGATCGCGGCATTCAATCGCGGATCAAGCGCGTCATCGAAGACGGCAAATATGTCGAACGCGTCGTGCCGAAGGCCAAGGTCGAAATCATCGAAGTCCTCGGGCCGAATCTCAGTCGGGCCCGCGTAACCGACGTCGCCGACCCGATCCGCGAATCGATCCTCAAAGGAGACCTGCTGTACAACGCCGCCTGGCGTAAAGGCAGCGTCGATCACATCGTGCTCTACGGCATCTTCGATATCGACGGCGACGGTGTCGACGATATCAAAACGGTCGACCGTGCCATCACCAAGATGGGCATCATCGTGGACGGTTACTTCGACTTGTCGTCCCGCAAATGGATCCGCGGCGGCCCGACCGACCGCACCGCCTACGCCGTCGAAGGGGCCGTACCGTCCGCCTCCGCCGGCGACGGCCTGATCAAAGAAAAAGGCGACCTGATCAACAGCATCAGCTTGGCTCGCGACGAAGCCAAGAAAAAGGGGGCGAAGGTCGTCCGCTACCGCGACTTTTTCCCCCGCATTGGCTACGCGGTGAAGTACGACGTGAACGACGATTCGATCAACCAAGCTGCGGCTAAGTACCTCCGCACCAACGTTGCCCCCGAAGGCGAACCGAAGTAACCGCGGTGGATCGATCCCGAAACGATGGCACGGCCCCGGCGCCGTGCCATCATGCGTTATGCCGCTTTCGCCACCGCCCAGGCGATGCCCGGTTCCACTACCCCCGCTTCTAATATCCAACTACCCGTGCCGGGCGATTCGAACACCGCCGGCGGCTCGTCCGGGTTCAGATTCACCCGGCAGTTTTGCAAGTCGCGCACGCCGCTGCCGATGGCTTTCAACAGCGCTTCTTTGCAGGTCCAGCCTCGCAAGAAGGCCTCCGGGCGCCGCGTCGGTGGTAATCGGAAGTACAGATCTTGTTCCGCTGGTAGGAAGTAGCGGCGCATCAGGCCGTCGCAATCTCGTTTCGGGTCGGCGGTTTCGACATCGACCCCGAGGGGGCGCGGGCCGATCCCGAACAGGGCGAACCCCGCCGTGTGGCTCATGTTGAAGTGAACGCCGATATCTTCAATGACGGGTTTGCCATCGGTCGTGAGTCGGATCGCGATCTCGGCCGGTGCCCGCTTCAGCCAATGGGCGAGCGCCGAGCGGAGGACGATCCGCCCCCGGAGGAATTGTGCATGGGCCAGTGGGTGGCGGATGTTCGCGGCGCGGGTCTGTTCGTATTCGCTCAAACAACCAATGTCGCAAACCCACGTCGGCAATGTCTCGGCATCGCGGATGAGCCAGACGAGGGCCTCGCCCGAATCGGGCGTGGGCGCGGTGGTCGAGTCGTGCCAGCGCATGGCGGATTACATCTGCACTTCGGCCGGTTGCAGCACGAACGGGTCTTGCCCCTCGGCGCTGCCGGGTAGTTTGAGTTCTTTCACCTTCCAGCCCGCGTGTTGCAATTCCCCGTGATACGGCGGCTCCCCCGTCACGTTGCCCAAGACGCGGATGGCCGAGGGGTTGAACCCTTTCGCCACGGTGACGCGGTCCCCCTCGGTGCCCCCGAGGACGGCTTCGATCACGACATACTTTTTGAGCGTCGCGGACGCCTTCTTATGAACTTCCCGCACGCCCGCCCCGACGGCGGCATCCGGGGCACCGCTGATGTCTTCCATCAAGAAATCGACGAGGCGTGCCTCGGCTTGGAGCAAACTGAGGAAACGGAGGGCTTCCCCCGTCGGCTTGGGCGGCGCCGGAATCGTCGGCGTGATCGCGACCGGCGATGGCATCGGGATCGAAGCGGAGGGGTCGCCGATCAACGCGGCGAGTTTCGCCCCGAGGGACGGGTTGGCGGCGGCGTGCCCCGCCACAGTGAGGCCCCACCACGCTTGGCTCAGGCTCCCCGAGCGGGCGAACGCGAGCGCCCCGATGAACAACACCGCGACCGAGACGCCGAGGCCGATCCCGAGCAACATCATATCCATCGGTGCGAATCCTGAAGGCGGCGGCGGGCGGACGACGGCGTTGCGGCCGCAGAAAAATGATACGGATGGCGGATCGATTGGGCGATCCTTACGCCGCGCCCTTCAGCACGCGCTCGATGTACTGGCGGATTTCGCCGATCGCGGCATCGACGCCCACGCGGACATCGGGCATCGTCCCCGGATTTTTGCGGCTGTCGACCACGAGCATCCCGCGCGTCAGTTCGCCCTTGGTTTCCACGTCGGCCGGGCGCGTCTCGGTCGTGATGCAACCCGGCAGCGCCAGTGCCGCGACGCCGAGGACGTCCTTCAAATGGAAGCCTTCGATGCCGTACTGATTCATGCTGGCCCGAATGGCGAACGGCACGATCTTCCGCAGGAACTGGCACGTCCTCGATTCGGGATTGGGCAAATCGAGCAGCTCGGTCGGCGAGAAAATCAACCGGCGCGTCACGTCGAGCGGGATGATGATCGGCGCAACACCGGTGTGGATCGTCCGTTTCACGGCGTCCGGGTCGAGGTAGAAGTGGAACTCCGCGGCCGGGCCGGCGTTCCCCGGTTCCTTCCAGCAACCGCCGACGAGGACGAGTTTGTCGATGAGTTTGACGAACTCGGGGTCGCGGTCGACGGCGCGGGCGAACGTCGTGACCGGACCGAGGCAGAGCACCGACACTTCGCGCGGATTTTCGCGGACGAGTTCGATCAGCACCTTGTCGGCCGGGTGCTGCTGGTGCCGGGTGCTGGCCGGGAAATGGTTGTTGCCGAAACCGTCGGCCCCGTGGAGCGCCGTGCCATCGAGGTCGTACACCGCGGGCAACGCCGTCGCCGTGCGCGGCCACTTCGCGGGGTCGAGGTGATCGATCAAAACGTTTATGTTCGTCGTCGCTTGCTCCGCCTTGACGTTGCCGGCGCAGGGGAGCAAGCCGATCACATCGAGATTCGGATCGTGCAACGCGAGCGCGACCGCAAAGGCGGTGTCGATGCCCGGATCGGCGATGAGGATGACTTTCTTCGGCATGGCGGAACTCCGCGAAGATGCGACGGACGACCAATTGTACCAAAACCCGCTTGTCGTAGCGGTTGGCGACCCGGCGGAACTGCTTCCTCTTCGCGATAAGCCTAAGTCGGGAGTCTTGCCGCCCAATTACTCCCCCGAAAGCACCTCGGCGACCTTGGCGATGGATTCGTGCGTGAGCACGAACGGCACCGCTTCCCGCGGCGTGCGCTCGGCCGTGTTCGCCGTGTATCGCTTCAGTTTCGCTTCCTCGGTGCCCGTCAGGATCGCTTCGTAGTAGCCGACGGTGTCGCCTTTGCGCGTCGGCTCGGCGCTGCGGAGCACCGCGACTCCGCCATCACTGTCGATCTCGTGGAGGGCGAGCGGTTCGGGGAGGCCCGCCGGTTTCGCGGCGATGCTCTCGGCCCACCCGCGCAGGGTGCTCCCGGCCGGAGCCGGGGCGGTGCGGGTGATCGTCACTTCGGTCGCTTTGGTCGCCATGCTGTCGTTGGCCTCGGCACTCACAGTCGTCTGCCAGCCCGGTCGGGCGGTCGGAAGGGTGTGTGGCCCGGTTCCGGCGGGTCGCCAGGCGTCCAGCGATTGAACGAGGGTGTCCGTGGGGTTCATGCTTTCCCTCCGATGGATTGCTTGGTGTGTTCGGTGCCATCGAAGCTCAAGAGCACTGGCTTTTCGTCGACGACGGTTTCGATGTGCACCGGCCGGCCCCAAATGTACCGGAGGTTGACCATCGTTTCTTGGGCGTCGCTCAGCTTCAACTCAACGCCATTATACCGGTGCCGGAGGAGCAGTTCGCCGCGGTTGCGGTGGTTGCCGTTGATCACTTCGATGTACGGCTTGCCGAAGTTCGTCAGGCTGAAGAGCAACCGCTTTTTCACTTGATCGAACTCGCGCGATTCAATGACGTAATTCTTAGTCGCATCTTGGTGGGCGAACGAAAAGAGCTTGTGTTCCCGGCAGAACTCGGGCGTCAAGTAGGTGTCGATGAAGGTGATATCGTTGTGGACCTTGCGCACCTCGAAGATTTTCTTGCGGCCGAGATTTGTCGGCTTGTTCCAGGTGCGCCGGGCTTCGTAGTCGTCGCAGGCGTCCCATTCGGGGCCGAAGCGGCCGGTGTTCCAGCGGTGTTCGATGTCGCGCAGCAGTTCGATGCCGAGTTTGTACGGGTTGATTCGCTGCCCACTCGTGGCCATGGTGCCCGAGTGGTGGTCGGCGTAATCGATGAGTTCCGAAGACTGCAGAACCTTTTCCGTCATGATCGTGCTGTGGAAAAAACTGGCCCAACCTTCGTTCATGATCTTGGTCTGGCCCTGCGGGTAGAAGTAGTAAGCTTCGTCGCGGACGATGCTGAGCATGTCGCGCTGCCAGTTTTTCAGCGGCGCGTGCTCGATGAGAAACAGCAGCACATCTTTCTGCGGTTCGTCCGGGAAGTGCGCCGCCTGCGGTTCCTTCGGTTTCGGTGGCCCTTCGTCGCCGTGGGGGTTGATGTAGTCTTCCATGTACGGCTTCGATTTGAACCGCACCGGCTTGTCTTCTCCGGAAGCGTCGTCGTCCGGTTTGATTTCGAATTTCGGGTGCTCGTCGCGGCGCTTGATGGCGACGGAGTGGATGTCGATGAGGTCGTCGATCGACATGCAGCGGTCGAGGAAGGTCTCGACTTCGTCTTCCCCGAAGCGCTCGACGAAACGGCGGATGCGGGCGCCGTGGTTGGCGATCTCGTCCATCATCTTGCGAGAGGTGTGGGCGAAGAAGGCATTGTTCTTGAAGAAGTCGCAGTTGTGGACTGCGAATCCGGCCAGCAGCGTATAGCTCTCGTCCTCCTCGACGGAGAAGTTGAAGACGTCTCCGTCGTACTCTTCGATCCTCGGGACGCCGGTGATTTGCCACGTCATCCCGTATTCTTCGAGGTGGCAATGGTCTTCTTCCCCTTTTGTGAACCAGAGGCCGAGTCGGGGTTGTGAGGGGCTTCCGACAGCGACTTCAGCGCGTGCGTGTGGTAGCCCGACGAAATGGCCTCGACCGAGCTTTGCGGCCGGTACCCACTTGAGACCATCCTTATGCAGTACGGCTACGGGATGCTCGCCCGTGATGCGCACCGAAATCGGCGATCCCTCCACCCGCATGCGATAAATCAAGCCGGTGTGTCGCCGTCGGGCCACGAGACGAACCCTCTTGAACTCACCCGTGTGTGTGAGAACCCGTTCTCCGACCCGGATTTCATCGATCCGCTTAGCTCCGCCTTCGGTGATGATTTCCGTCTCGGGTGCGAGGCAGTGCCCGTAAACGTGGGCCATGACGAGTTTCTGATCGACGACCAAGTTGCAGCGCATGAGGTACGCGTAGCACGGGTCGTTGTTGATCACCATCTCGTAGATTTTGCTCAAGCCGTATTCGTAACCGCGCTTCAGCTCCTCGTACTGCATCCCGAAGGACCAGTGCGGGTAGCGCGTGGGGAAGCCGCCGTAGGCCGCGATTTCGTTCAGATCGTCGGCGTCGACGACCTCGAAGATGGTTTCGTAAAAATCCAGCCCGTAAGCCTTGGCGTGCCCCTCGATCTCCTCCTTGAGGACGCGCAGGTCGGGCGGCAGATTCGTGTGGAAGAACTTGGTGTTCTGCATGGGCGATGTCCCTACCGTTTCACGAGGGCGACGATGAGACCGGCGGCCAGGCTCAACACGGCACCGATGGTGATCGCGACTACTCCCCAAAGGCGGGTGTCCCACTTTTCGAGACGCTTTTGCTGTTCGTCGATCCGCTGAAGCAGGAGGGCGTTCTGCTGGCGGAGTTCGGCGAGTTCGCGATCGAGTTGTTTGCGTTCGCCGATTTCCGATTCGGCCCGATGGTCCCATTTGTCCGAGCGCTTGAGTTGCTCGTCCAGCTTATGTTCTTGGAGAACTCCCTGCTGCCGTCGCTCGGCGAGCGTATCTTGCAATTCCCGGAGCAAATTTTGCACGTCGTCCATTTCGCGACGGAGCGTGATCGACCTTTCGGCCAACTCGGCATAAACCCGTGTCAGCTCTTGGGCATTCATACCGTAGCCGATCCGATCGTGACTTCCGGACTTGTTGGAGCTTGGAAGTACCTGTAGGAACGCTCTTCTAGGAGATCGCCCCATAGGTGGGCGATCCGGTATCCCATCTCGTGCGGATTGTCGCGTTCTCGTTCACCGATGAATTCCACCCGACTTGTACCGTCGAGGTCCTGCACCTCGACTTGTACCAGCGCGCGGTTGCTCGAAGGTGGAAATTCGGCGAATCCCATCGGAACGCGCCACGTGGCGCTAGCGGGTACGACGGTCCGGACCGTCAACTCGTCCAGCCGTTTCGCCGCCCTTTGGGCCAGTTCAAACCGTTCCGGATCGGCCCGCAGCGCATCGGAAAATTCGTGCTTCATCGCATCTCCTCCCGTGTTGAGACTACTCTACCGTCCCGTGCTCAGAAACTCCTTGATACTGCCGAGGATCGCGTCGCGGTCCGGCACCCGGCTCGTGATCAGATTCTCGTGCGCCGCCGTCAGGGCGTCGATGTGGTCGAAGAACTCCCCGGAGCCGTACGGCGACTCCACCTGCCCGTAGCCGAAGAGGTTCAACTTCGGCAGCAGTTCGTTCTTGAGCAACTTCAGCGCCTTGAGGTTGTCGTCGCCCCAGTTGTCGCCGTCGCTGAAGTGGAAGGCGTAGACGTTCCACTCGTCCACCGGATAGCGGCTGCCGATGATCCGATTCGCGAGGTCGTAGGCCGTGCTGATCTTCGTGCCACCGCTTTCGCGGGTGTGGTAGAAGGTATGTTCGTCGACTTCCTTCGCGGCCGCGTCGTGAATGATGTAGACCCGTTCGATCCCCTGGTAGTGCGAACGGATCCACGAGTCGAGCCAAAACGACTCGACGCGGACGATCTCTTTCTGTTCGTCGGTCATCGAGCCGGACACGTCCATCATGTAGACGATGCACGCCACGGCCTCGGGCTTGGGGAATTCCTTCCACGCCCGGTAGCGTTTGTCTTCCCGTTGCGGGATAATCTTCGGCGAGTCCGGGTTGTACACGCCGCCGGAAATCTGCCGCTTGAGGGCTTGCTTGTACGTGCGTTTGAAGTGCCGGAGGCTCTCGGGGCCGACGTTGCGGATGCTCGTGTACTTGTCCTTCACCGAGACGATGTTCTTCTTCCCCTTCGGCAAGATGCGCGGCAGCGCCAACTCCTCGCCCAAGATGGCGGCGAGTTCCTGCATCGTCAGTTCGACTTCCAAAATGTGCCCGCCCGGTTCCTCCCCGGCTCGCGGCTCGCCGTCCCCCTGCTGGGGCGTGAGCGGTTGCCCCGGTTGGCCCGGGCCGACGCCGACCCCGCCGGAGCCTTTCGACCCGTATCGGAACTGCGGCGGATTGATCGCCGGCAGCGGAATCGACACGAGGTCGTTCCCTTTCTTCCCGATCATCTCGCCCCGGCCGATGTACTTCGACAGGTTCGATTTGATCTGGCCGCGGACGATCTTCCGGAAGCGCTGCAGGTCTTTTTCGATTTTCTGTCCCACGGTGCATCGGCCTCGTGTGGGGTGAGGGAATTCGGCTACTGAATCTTAGCAGACGGGGAAGTGTCTGCGCAGGGGGATCGCCGGCCGGGTTGAGTCCAGCGAGATTCCACACACCCTCGCGTAGACTCAGCGGCAAAACGCTGGACTTGACGCTTTTCGCTGGACTCAAGTTTGTCAACCGGATTTGACAGGGATTTTCCGAAATACTCACTCCAGCAAGGTCGACGCTTCGCCTCCAGCGCGGGTTCCGTCATGGGCAGATGGTCGTGTTCGCATAAACTGACACGGGGGATCGAAAAGTTGGGAGGAGGATTTCAGCATGGCCGCGACATCCCGAATCGACTCCACGCACCTGCGGCTGATTTCTCTCGAGAAAGATGGTCAATGGTTGCTCGATCACCACGAGGCCGAAGAATGTCACAAGTGCGGAGTCTTCGTAGCTGATGTGAACCGGCTATTCGGCGATGTCTTCGAACTCGATGTGAATCTGAGGGAAGAGACCTTCGGAGGCATCGCATACTCCGCCGAGCTCGGCAAAACGGTTGAAATCCTGTTCCTCAAGTGCTTCCTCTTAGCGACGACCGCCGAACGACTGGTGAATTGGTTCGAGAAACAACGGCATTCGGTCGAAGGGGCGGACACCCTACGGAGCTGGCTGCGCGAACTCGAAGCCTGCAACAGGCCGAGTGGTGAAGTCCCCGACTGGCTGGAAGAAAAACGTTTGGCTGCCGTCGAAGAGCACCGCCAAGGCAAGACGCTCGCGGGATGGGCGGACTGATGGCCGAACCGGAAGAGCCATCGCCCGACAGCATGGATTTCCTCCGCCGGAAAGTCCAAAATACCGCCCATGAGTAAGCCCATCGAACCACCCGTTCCTCGCAATGTTCGGACGCGGGAGTTCCGCTACCTGTACGGGGAGCTGCCGGCCCGTATCCGAGCCTTGGGCCTCAAAGCCTACGAACTCTTCCTGCAGAACCCGCAACACCCTTCGATCGCGTTGCACGCCCTCAAGAACAACACCAAAGGCAGTCACAAGGACCGTAGTTTCGCGGTTTCCATCACGATGCAGTACCGCGCCATCTTCTTCAAAGGCTGCGGTGTCAACGTCTGGTATTGGGTGGGAACCCACGCCGACTACGACCGCTTCACAGGCGGCAGGTGACTGCGCTCCATGTCCCACCTCGGGAGCCAGACCAGGGGAAATCGACGTTGCGCCGGAAACGCGCGACCCTGGGCTATGCCGTTCCAGCCCTACATGCAAGGAGGTGGCTCCAATTGTTCTTGCCAGATTCTGGTTGTGGATAGATCCGCTGTAGCATACAAGATACATCTCAGAAAATCTCGAGAGGATTTACGATGAACGCCCACGGCAAGCTTCTTGGACTCGGAGTTATTTTCACTTTTTGCTACTTGGGAACTGCACGCGCAGATAATGAGGAGGCTAGCTCGTACCTGCACTTCGCAAGCCGAAATGACCACGTCGAATTGGATAAATCACGCGGCGCCATCGACCTGCAAAAGCCGTTCACGATTGAGCTCTGGGTTCGTTGGGATGCCGACATCATCGATAAGAAGCAATATCTCGCCGCCGACGAAGCGTGGAAAGGGATGAGTGAGAAAATCCCCGTCACGGCAGAATGCGGGTGGGTCATCAGAACCACACCTGTGAAGGACGCCGACAAGCAGGCGATAGAATTCGTCATAGGTGCCAGCAAAGCAGGAACACGATCTTGGCTCACTTTAACCACGGGAACACAACGCGTAGAGGCAAATGCGTGGCAGCATGTCGCCATATGCAGAACTGCTACCGATCTCCGTATCTTTTGGAATGGGAAGCCTACTGTGAGACGTTCGGTGGCTGGGCTTGAGCTTCACAGCGCGCCGAGCAATATCTTCTTGGGGGTTCGAAAAGATGCATGGGAAGACCGTCAATTCGTCGGCGACATCCGGGCTTGCCGGCTATCATCAAAATCGCGGTACGATGAGAAATTTGCACCGCAGATTCCCAAAGATAAAGATGAATGGACGATAGCGATATTGGACTTGGCAACTGCTGAAGACGGTCGTGTGTCCGACCTTTCAGGTAACAAACATCACGGCACTGTAGTCGGTGCAAAGCTCATCGCGCCGAAGAAGTAGCGCATGCCACCCCTCATCCTCATGTGTCCGCCGGATCACTACGGCATCGAGCGTGAGATCGACCCGCGGATTAACCGAAATCGCTCCTCAGCCGGTAGTCGCTACTCCACCAGCGGGAGCCATTCGGTGACATCGAACCTCGAATGCGGATTGCGGATGGGGTTGGCGGCGGCTGCTTCGTAGGCGTCGAAGCAGGGGTCGATCATGCGGTAGAGGTCGGCGGTGCGCAGGCCGCTTTGCTCGCGGCAGAAGAGCAGGTCGGTGCCCGGGCCGGCGACGGGCACCGCGAGGGCCGACGGGAGGACGCCCTTCACCACTTCGGCGTAGGCCTTGCCGGCTTCGGTATCCGGGTGGAGCAAGAAGAGCCGCTCTTCCTCGGCGGGACCGCCGGTCAAGGGCACGGCCGCGCGGATGTAGCTGAGCACGCGGCGTTTCATTTCTTCCGCGTCGCCGCGGGCCGCGGAGTATTCCACCGCCGTCACATCTTCGCTCGGCAACAGCGTGGCGAGGTAGGCCGTGGCTTGGTCGATGAGCGGGTTTGCTAACTGATGGGGGAGGTCGGTGGTGCCGGTGCAAAGTTGAACGAGCCCGCCGCGCGGTTCGACGACGATCTTGTTGAGGACTTCTTCGAGGCCGAGGATCTTTTGCGGCGGAATCGCTTCCAGCAGTTCGGCGGCGCTGCGGTCGAGGTGGTCCTCGCCATGGGGCAGCACGACGCGCATCGTATTGGACCCTTGTAGGGTCGTCTGGTGGACATCGTCGCCGGTCTGCTGGTTGTGCCCGGAGCCGCCGGCGAGGATGATCGGCGCTTCCATGAATTCCGAAAGCTGCCCGAGACGTTCGCGCGCCGTGGCGAGGTCGCGTTTCATCTCGTCGAAGCGGGCGTAAATCCGGCGGTAGAATTGCAACGCGGCGTAGGTGAGATCTTCCATCACCCGCGTGTCGACGAAGTCTTGGATCTTCTCGATGAGGCTGCGGACGGACTTGGTCGTACGATTGCCGAAGAAGCTGAAGCCGCCCCCGCCGAACTGGCACGTTTCGAGCGAACTTTGCACCGAGAGCTTCGCCTGTTCCCGCTTTTGGCCAAGTTTCGCGAGTTGATCTTCGATCGCGCTGATGGCGCTGCCGGAGGTGTCGAGCAACTTCGCGACGACGATTTCGGCCGAGCCGAGCCGGGGGCCGGGGAGGTCTTCGAGGCAGCGGATGCGCTCGGTCAATTCGTTGTCCCACGCTTCGACCGCGCGGCGCAGGCCGGCGTCGAGGGACTTGCTCAGGCGACCGCGGCGGAAGGCGGAATCCGATTCGCCCGTCGGTTCCATGCCGAGCCAATCGCGGGCTTGATCCCAGGCCGCGACGCCCCACGTGACGGGGTCGCCGCGCTTCTGGCCGGCGTCGGCTTGGGCGGCCACGTCGCGCATCCATTGGGCGAGCCGTTCGAGCGGATCCCCCTCGGAACGGGTCACGGATTGGGCGACGATGAACTGTTTGACGGGCTCGGGTGTCAACCGGGTGTCGGTGAGAATGCCGTCGAGAATCTGTTCGGCCGCCGGGGCCAATCGGAGCACGGGCTGGGCCCAGCCGCGCACGATTTCGGTGGCGATTTGCCGGGCGGCGGAGCGGAGCAACAGGCCGCGCGGATACCAGACGCCGAAGGTGCCGAAGCCGCGAAACGGCGTCCGGCCGACCGGGGGCGGTGTCCGGCGGACGCGCTCCAAACCGTGCCCGAGCGGGGTCGTGAGATCGTACGAAACGTACCCGGCGAGGTGGGCGACACAATCGCGGAAGGCCTCCGGAGAACGCGAGGCCATCGGCAGCAAGTAGGTGGCGGTGAAGGGCAATCCGCGCCCTTCGATGACGGGGCCTTCGGGGCCGCCGTATTGGGCCGTGAAGTTCACATCCGGGTCGGCGTAATGGTTCAACTCCGTGAGGGTGGCAAAGATGTTGGCCAGTTCGTCCGGCGGCGAATTCGGATCTTCGGGCGCCCCGGTCAACACGAAGCACGAGACCATCGCATCGGGCAGATTCATCTTTTCGAGCGAGCGCCGCACCGCGTAGCCGAGGTCCATGACGCTGCCGCTGGTGCCGCCGCTGGCGCTGACGAACAGGTAGACCGCAGGCGATTTCCCCCGGACTGGCAAACCGGATTGCTCCGCCGATTGGTTCAGCGTCTCCGGGTGCGTGCAGGTGCCGATCTCGTTGCGGAGCCGCGTCATAAAGCGCAGGTAATGGTCGCAAAACGAGAGCCGACCGAGCGAACGCGAGCCTTCGACGCGCAACGAGCGCGGGATCGCATGGAGCTTCTCGCGCGGCAGCCATTCCATCAGTTGATCGAGCTGCCGACGGCGGTAATTGGTCACCGGTTGCAGCGGCGTCAAGAAAATGTGCTCGGAATGCAAGGCGATGTCCGGCGGCGCGGACAGCGCTTTGTCCGGGGCGTCGGGATCGGGGTCGATGTAAATGAACCGCAGGCAGGGGACGTGCGAGAGCTGGCCGACGCGGTCGAGCAACCGGCAGCGCACCTGCTGCAGCGCCCGCCGGCCGAAGCTGCCGACGCCGATGAGGATCGCGGGGCGGAGGACGCCCTCGTCTTGGCCGAAGCCCAGTTGGGCGAGGTCGTCGATTTCGCGGCGCAAGCTCGCGGGGAGTTTCTGCGAAATGGTCCGTCCGAGGGGCGACGGGGTCACGGCCGAGCGATCCGCATCGAAGATCGCCCCGCTGGTGCTACCCGGCCGGGTCGTGCGCGTCACGGGGATCGACGTGCTGGCCCTGTCCGGGCGGCCCGACAGCGCTTTGATGAACGAGAGGTTGCTCGGGAAACGCTCCTCGGGATTCTTGGCGAGCGCCCGGCCGACCGCGGCCCGGTCGGCTTCGGGCAGCGCTTTCAAATCGGGCGGCTCGGTCATGTGCTGCATGGCCAACGAGCGGATGTTCTTCCCGTTGAAGGGCTTTTGCCCCGTCAGCAATTCGACGAAGACCACGGCCAAACTGTACTGGTCGGAATGCTTCGACACCTTGTTCGCGAAGGTTTCCGGCGCCGCGTACACCGGCGAGATGCCGCCCATCATGCCGGCGCTCGACTGCTTGGCCAAGTCGCGGACGAGGCCGAAGTCGGCGACTTTGACGCGGTCGGCGATCACGAACAAATTCTTCGGTTTGATGTCGAGGTGCTGGAGGGAGTGCTTCTCGATCATGTGATCGAGCCCCTCGGCCGCGTCGGTGAGGAACGCGAGCAGCTCGTCGCGCGGGATGCCCGGTTTACCGGCTTGGCGGTACTCCTCGAAGAGGTCGTGCAAGCTCTTGTCGGCCAACTCCATGACGATGATCAGTTCACCGGCGACGACTTCGATGCGGTCCATCGACACGACGAACGGGTGGCGAACCGACTTCACTCGCTCGAGGGCCTTGTATTCCTGCTCGGCTTTGGCGGAATCGCCGTCGAGCGAGTTGAGGTTGCCGAAGACGAATTTGATCGCTTTGAAGATGCCGCCGGGCGCCACGCATTTCCAGACTTCGCCGAACCCGCCGCTGCCGAGCGGCGAGATCAGTTTGTAGCCGGGAATCGGTTCCGCATCAGGTTCGCGTAGCCAGTTCATGGGTCGGGCCGACGGAGTGCGCGGAAATGGACGCGGCAACTCTAGTTCACACGGCGCCGGTTTGTCGAAAAAACGGATCGGGGCGGGAACTCTGTGCGTCGGAATGCGTTCGCCCCGGCGCCGAGGTCAAGAATTCGCGCCGGGGCAATAAGGCGTGTCATTCGACTCGGCTTTTTGCTGATCGCTGATTGCAGAAGACTGGTTCGATTCTCAACTTTTTTAAAGCGACAGTTGTCAGTGATCAGCAATCAGCCAGAAAGTCGGCCCGATGCCAAAATCGAGAGTGACCCCGACAATGGGCGGGCTCGGCTTTACAATCTCGTTACCCGCTCCTCCCGCGAACCCACGCACCATGAAACTCGCTTTCAGTACCAATGCTTACCTCAACTACTCCTTCCCCGAGACAGCCCGGCGGCTCGCGGCCATAGGATACTCTGGCCTCGAATTGATGGCCGACGTCCCGCACGCTTGGCCGGCGTACCTGCTCGAAGGGCAGAAGCAGGTCATCCGCGAGGCGATGGCCGAGCACAACCTCGCGTTCAGCAACGTCAACGCCTTCATGATGCACGCCGTGAACGACCGGCGCCAGAAGTACTGGCACCCGTCTTGGATCGAACCGGACGTCAACTACCGACAGGTGCGGATCGACCACACGGTGCGGGCGCTCTCGCTGGCGGCGGAACTCGGCGCGCCGTGCGTCACCACCGAACCGGGCGGGCCGGTCCCCGATGGCACGACGTGGACGAACGCACTGAAGCTCTTCGTCGAAATGTTGAAGCCGGTGGTCGAACACGCGGAGAAGGTGAAGGTGCCGTTGCTCGTCGAACCCGAGCCGGATTTGTTGATCGAGACCGCCGATCAGTACCTCGAGTTCGCCCGGCACTTCGACTCGCCGTACCTCGGGTTGAACTTCGACATCGGCCACTTCTACTGCGTGAATGACGACCCCGCCGCGACGGTCCACAAACTGGCGCCGCTGATCCGGCACGTCCACTTGGAAGACATTGCCGCAACGCGGAAGCACCACCATTTGGTCCCCGGCGAGGGAGTTATCGACTTCCATGCGACGCTGAAGGCGTTGAAGGACGTCGGCTACGACCGATGGGTGACAATCGAGTTGTACACCTACCACGAAGACCCGGACGGAGCCGCGAAGACGGCCCGGGACCGGGTGTTGAAGAT
>JANXTU010000232.1 GCA_025352235.1 Fimbriiglobus sp. | reverse complement strand
GATCGCATCCTGAAGTTCATCGACTACTTCAACCGCACGGCGGCCAAACCGTACAAATGGACCTACGCCGGCCGACCCCTCAACGTGTGAAACTGAAACCTCCGCACGCCCCATGGCACACGGACTCCGCCTCGGTGATCTAGGAGTTTAACAGAAGCGGAGCAGAGAAACACCCTTCGGGATGCCCGCTTCGGACTCAGCTTTTACGCGTACTGTGCCGGCCGACGAACCGCTAGGAACGGGTTGATCGGCTCGATGACGGCCTTCGGGTAGTCCACTCGCGCGGCGGCCAGCGCTTGCTGATACACGTCATGCTCGTCGGTCCAGAGGGGATGACAAAGCAGCAGAACCCGCTTTTGTGCCGCCTGCTTGTGGGGACGGACGAATGCGGTCAGGCCGCCGAACGAGCGCAGTGGGTCCACGTCGTAATCGAGTCGCCGCAGAAGCTCCGGCAACTGGCCCGTGAGTCGGCCCCACCCGTTATCCGCTTTGCCCCACTTCGAGGTCAGGTCAGGGGCTGCGCCGGTCGTCGCCAACCTCGCCATATCGAGGCCCAGCCGCCAGTCGAGGAGGCCGTGGTAAGGCATGTTGTAGAAGTCACGCAGGCAGAGGTTGCAAGAGGTGTCGCAGTCACCCGAGTGCCCCTCGGCGAGCCACTTCGCAGCGATGCTCTCGCTCACGTCCGGGTCGGCTTGCTCAAGGAGCTTGCGGAACTCCGTAAGGCCCGACAGGCGCGTGCAGTACCCGGCCCCGTTTTCGAGCTTGTCGCAGAGGAAGGCCTGCGCCGCTGCCCGCCCGTCCTTGGGTAGCGTGCGGAAGCCCGCGTCGAGTTCGAGCATGTCAGCGTCCAGCAGTTCGGCCGCCGCGACGCGAAGGAGGAATGCGAACGAGTACCATCCCGCCCGCCCGACGGCCGTTTTGGGATCGGCGTAGACCCCCTGGGGCCAGGTCTTGATGTCCACCAGAAGGCTGTCCGTCCGCCGGCGGGAAAGGAGGGCCACGCAGAATTTTGCCCCCACGGGCATGACCCGGTCGGACGGGTCTTCCAGCGACACGAACGCCCCGGTGATGTCCGAGAAATCGGGGCTGGCGTTGTCCGTGCGGACGCGCGCGGATTGGAAATCGAACCCCCGCTCCCCGCCGTTGTCGTTCACGGTGATGATGTCCCGTCCGGGGAGGGCCGCCACCTCGGCGTTCCCGAATACCTCCACGCTGTCGGGCTGGTAGTCGAAACTCAGCGACGGGCGCGTCGAGCGAGGTGTCCACTCAAAGCTTCCGTCGTAATCCCTCGGGGCCATATCGGTGAAGAACCCCTTCGGCTCGCGGGCGTCCACGACGAGCAGGGACTGCTCGGTGCAGACCGGACAGACCTCGGGTTCGGGGAGGCTGTCTCGCGAGGACGCCGGCAGGCTCGCCCCGCCCTGGATCACCGCCTGGCAGCTCAGGCACAGGCGGACGGGGAAGGTGTTGGGTTGCGGCAGCGGCGGTGCGAATCCGTCCTCGAAGCGAACGATGTTACCGACGGGCTGCGGCGCGAAGACGCCGCACGCGGTGTGGACGGCCTTGTCGCGAACGGTCTCGGACTTCGGGGCGAACTGACTGATGGCGATGTCGAGGTCGCGGTCAATGGTCCCGTACTCCGGGGGCCACGGGTAAGCCGTCTGCGGCCAGTTCGTGTGCAAGAGCCGGACGCGGGTGGGGAAGCCGAACATCGGGAGGAGACCGGCGTTGGCCAGCCGTTCGCTGAGCGCGTCATGGGTGTACCGATCGTCGTTGACCACCGCCGTGATCTGGCCCGTGAGCGTGGAGCGAAGGTAGGCCAGCAGTTGCTGGCGGAAGGGCTCGGCATCCGGTTCGCCGTCGCGCCACGGGGTCTGGACCCGCAGCAGGTCGATGAGTTGCAGAAGCTGCGATTCCCTCGCCGGATCGTTCAGCCAGTCCGTCATCCGCTGTGCGAACGCCTGCCGGCCTGCGAACAAAAGGCTCTCGACCCGCAGATCGCCAAGCCCGACTTCCCCCCGGAAGCGGTGCCGAAGTCGGGCGTCGGGGGCGCCCGGCTCGACCCGGTCGACCGGGCCATGGTCGCCCGGCTGAAAGAATCGTTCGCGATCCACGCCGATGAAAGCCCGCTGTCGCTGCTGAACCCCAAACGCACGGGTCGGGGACGCGGCACCTCGGCTGCTGGGCCCACGTGCGGCGGAAATTCGTCGAAGCCCGGGACAACCATCCGGCCGGAGCGAGCGAGGCTTTGGCCTACATCCGCACGCTCTACGCCGTCGAAGAGGAGATCGCCGAGGGGAAACTCGCCGGTGACAGTGTGGTGTCCCTGCGGCGGACGCGGGCCGGGCCGATCTTGAAGCGGTTCGGCGACTGGCTGGAAAGCGAGCATCGGACGGCGTTGCCCAAAAGCCCCTTCGGGCAAGCGGTCGCGTACGCGCGAAACCAGTGGCCGACGCTCGGCCGCTACCTCGACGACGCCCGCTTCACCATCGACAACAACGTCGCCGAACGCGCCGTGCGGCCTCTGGCAGTCGGGCGAAAGAATTGGCTCTTCGTCGCGGGCGACGGCGGGCTCCGGACCGCCGCGGTCCTGATGAGCCTCTGCGCCAGCGCCAAACGGCACGCGATCAATCCCTGGACCTACCTCACCGACCTGTTCGACCAACTCGCCGCCAAACCGGCCGACGTACTCCACCTCTTGCCCGACGCCTGGGCCAAACGCCATCTCCCCACCACCTGCTGAGATTCCCGCCCATCACCAACCCGTCCGAACGCCAAAATAAGCTGCGTCAATTCACCTGCTTGCAATTACCCACAACTTTGCCTCGCCCTCGCCGGTCGTTCGGGGTAACGTCGCCACCCGGCTGACTTTCCACAACGGATTCGCCGGTCAGAGGTACGGGCATGGACGCCTGGGTCGAACACGAATTGGCGGGCGGCA
>JANXTU010000230.1 GCA_025352235.1 Fimbriiglobus sp. | reverse complement strand
TGCCGCCCGCCAATTCGTGTTCGACCCAGGCGTCCATGCCCGTACCTCTGACCGGCGAATCCGTTGTGGAAAGTCAGCCGGGTGGCGACGTTACCCCGAACGACCGGCGAGGGCGAGGCAAAGTTGTGGGTAATTGCAAGCTTCGCCGGACGGATACAGTGTCTCGACATTGCTACCTCCGGGCGGTTTCACACCTGATTGAACCAGGATAGGTAAAATGGATTATCTTTCCTCGTGACAGTTCGCTTGGGGTGCGGTAATTCTCGGGGGTGAACCGCGAAACCGCCTTGCTGCCATCCAATCTCGAACTTCCGCCGATACTTCACGGTCAAGCGACTCCTTTGATCGAAGAGCGTGTCCGCAAGTTCTTGTTCTCGGTCGCCGCGATCTACGAATCGTGGCTCGGGCGTCGAACGAGTCCGCACACTCGCCGGTCCTACGATCAGGACGTGATGAACTTCGCTCGGGGCTATCTCAGGCTCCGCTGGCCCGATGACGCGGGGAAGCTCCTGCAAGTCTCGGTGCAAACGGTCCAGGGCTATCGGGATTCGCTCGTGGCGGATAGCGCGGCTCCGAAGACGATCAACCGACGCATCTCGTCGCTGTCCGGCTTTTACAAGTATCTGGCGGCGTCGGCGGCCGAACTCCGCTTGCCGATCATCGTGCCGAATCCGGCCCATTCGCAATTCATCCCCAGAGCATCGAGCGATGCGGTCGTCGAAACCAAGGCGCTCACCTTGGCCCGCGCCCGGCAATTGATCTCGATGCCGTCGTGCGAGTCCATTCTCGATTACCGGGATCGGGCGATTCTCAAGTTCTACGTCTATTCCGGTGCGCGACTGGCCGCCGGGTGCCTGTTATCGGTCGCGGATTTCACCGCCGATGAATCGGGTGCGACGGTTCGGCTCCGGGAGAAAGGAGATCGCCGCCGCACCATCGGGCTGCACGTCGCGGCTAGCCAAGCGATCCAGGAGTACATCGAGAAGGCCGAACTCACGTCTGGCCCACTCTTTCGCTCGCAAAAGAACTCGCGGAGCGAAACGCTCGGCGAAGCCGGTTTGAAGCCGCTGGCCATGTACCGCCTTCTCCTCCGCTACCTTCTCGCACTGCCGAATTCGACCCGCGAAGTGATCCGGGCCGATGGAACGAAAGTGCGGGTGTGCCTTTACTCGCCCCATTCGCTGCGGGCGACGGCCGCGACGCTCCTACTCGACGCGGGCGTCGATCTCGTCAAGGTTCAGGAACTCCTCGGGCACCGGCATATCACGACGACACAAATTTACGACAAGCGCTGTCGGCACACCTCCGAAGGCGCTTCGCACGAAGTGCCCATTTAACGGTATTACCCAACAATCACTGGCGTTTCCGCCCCGCTCCAAACACCGATGGAATGCGCTTGTGGGCAATGATTCGACCAGAAACTGAAGCGTTTCGTCGATTTCGTCTGTTGCGTCTGCTTCGTCCACTGTGCTATCATCAAGATATTGGGAGGAGTTTGCCATGCCGATGCTCACGAATGGAACCGACATTATCTCGCCGAATTCGGCCGATGCCGAGTTGGCGAAAGAATCGAGCCGTTCGCTCGCGGCGCGACTCGGCCGCAACAACAACGGCTCGCTTCTCGAAGTGCGCGATGAAGTCACGGGGGAAACGCTGAAGCTTCCGACGCCCGCGGTGCGGGCGCTCCTCCACGTCCTGACGGAAATGGGTCAGGGCCATTCGGTGACGGTCACGCCGATTCACTCGGAACTCTCCACGCAACAGGCGGCCGACTTGCTCAACGTCTCCCGTCCCTATCTCGTGAAACTCGTCGATGAAGGGGCCATTCCTAGCCGGAAGGTCGGCGTGCAACGCCGCTTGCTCCTCGACGACGTGATCGCCTACAAGAAAGTGATGTACGCGAAACAACTCCAAGGCATGGCCGAATTGACCGAGCTGAGCCAAGAGATGGGCCTGTACGACGAACCCTCGAAATGACTCCAGTCGCCCTTTACGATGCGTGCGTCCTGTTCCCGCCTTCGCTGCGGGATTTCCTCGTTTGGCTCGCGATTACGGGTGCTTGCCGCGCCCGCTGGTCGGCGGCGATTCACGACGAATGGATCCGCAGCGTCTTGGTCCACCGCCCCACGGTTCTCAAGGCCAGTTTGGAACGCTGCCGAGAGTTGATGGACGAGAGCGTGCCCGATTCCTTGGTCACGGGCTACGAGGCACTTGTCTCGGGTCTCATGTTACCGGATCCCGATGATCGCCACGTCTTGGCGGCGGCGATTCACGGCGATGCGAATTGCATCGTCACCTTCAACCTCAGAGATTTTCCGGAGGCTTCGCTCGGTCCCTATCGGATCGAAGCGATTCATCCGGATGATTTCGTGAGCCGACTTTTGGAAACATCGCCGGTCTCGGTTTGCCTCGCGGCCCGGCGCCAGCGCGAGCTTCTGAAATCGCCGCCGAAGGCGGTCTCCGAACACCTGGCCACGCTCGAAAATGTGGGCATGGTACAGACGGTCGCTTTGCTCAGGCCGTTCGCGGATTTGATCTGAACAGACCGGCACATTCTCAAGCCCCTCGCTTCGGCTGCTCTTCGCGTGCCCCGCGATATCCTTGCACGCGTGCGCATGGGTTTCAAACCCGCCGCCGTAATTTTTCCTTTGGGTAATTCCACCCGAAGGAGATCGTGCGATGCCGGTGACATTCACCAAGAAGCCGAAGGCTTCGAAAGCGACGGAGCTTCCTCCGCTCGTACTGGGCCACGCGCCCTGCGAAGAAACCCAACTCGTGACGTGGCTCGACCCGTCCAACAAGACGACGCGAACTCCCATCGGCTGGATCACCGACGGCTCGCCGTCGATGACCGGGTTCACGGAGATGCAACTGAAAAGTGCCGTGTCGATGGTCGGGGAACTCGTGCAACTCCCGGCCACGTCCCGGTCGGCGATGATGAACATCGTGCAAATCGGTTCGCCCCCGGTGGCGACAGGCTTCTCGGAGATCGCCAAGTTCCAAGTGCCGGAACTGCATATCGCATCGACGACACCGCTGCATACGGCGCTGGATCGAATGACCCACGACCTCGGCACTCTGTTTTCGGACTTCCGCGCACGGGGGATCGAGCGGACGGAAAGCGTCGTGATCATCACGACCGACGGCTACGCGAACGGCACCACGGAAGAAGAACTCAACGAGTCGATCCGGAAGTTCCTCGAACTCGGGAAGAAGTGGGCGGTGACGAACTTGGTGGTCGGTGTGGGGAGCCAACTCAATATACCGCTGCTCAAGGCGCTGGCGAACACGGTGCCTCCGCTGCGGATCGACGAGTTGAACGCCGCTTGCCTGATGCCGTTCATCCAGAAGATGGCGGAGCGGTTCAGCCAGTCCCGACGGGGGCAGAAACTCGAACTCGAACTTCCGGAGGGGATGCAGCCGATCGAATAGCGGAACCGGACGTCGACGCGGCCGTGATTCGTCTTCAGGACGGCTCACGGCTTTTTTCGTCGATGCCGCCCTCGAAGCTTCGGTACGCATCGAGATTGAGGTAGTCCGCCAGCAACCGCTCCATGCGCTCTTGAACGGCCCCGAACATCGGCGCGCACCGAGACAGCAATTCCGCCGCACCGACCGCGTGGTCGTACCTCATCTGCGGATGCCGGGTCGCTCCTTCCGAGAAGAACCTCAAGCCGGTCAGTAAGAGGTATTCATCCCAATTGACCGGATCCGCGTCCTCCGTTTTCCAATGCGAGCCACCGAACGCGGTCATCCCTTCGTCGCTCACGGCGGCGGGGAAGAACAGTTCGCGGTCCACCGCGCCGCTGCGGCGTTTCAAGTACATCGAGTACGGCGACCCGATCCGTTCCGAGAGGAGGTGCTGCCCGATCTTCTGTCGGCCCGACCCGCGCAAATCGACGCACAGCGGGTGCGACACCGCTTTCGTTTTGAGTTCTACCAGCAGCGCGTGCCATTCGGAATCGAGCCCTCGGACGCTCGGCCATCCCAAAGCGGCGCACACTTCGTCTTGGATGCGCCGAAACGCTTCGTCATAGTTGTCGAACGATTCGTCGTTGGGGGAAATGTGCATCCACGGGCGCTTCGTCGTTTTGAAGTAGTCGCAGATTTGCAGGAAACGCCAACCGGGTTGCATGTCGAACCACGAGAGCGGTCGATCCACCGTTCGGATCCCTCGGGGCGATAAGGGAATCGCCAGCGCCAAGTCCGCTGCGGCTTCCAACTCGACCGGGAAGGCGGGGAACTGCCCGTCCTTCATCTCGTCTTGGAAGAAGTCGCCGAAGAACACCGACGAGAGTCGGAAGTACTCTTCCTGACCGAGAAGGTCGGAAGTTTCAATGCGGTCGACGCCTTGGTTGCTCAAGTAGGCGAACTCGATGAGGACGCCGAAGAATTCGAGGATGTGGGCGGCACCCAGCGGTTTGCCCTTCACGCGGGGAACGAAGGGATCGGAGGAATCGGCGTAAGCCATCAGTCGTTCCGGCGGCATTTTGTTCAGTGCGAAATTCCGTAGTCCCTCCCCGCTCCGACCTGATAATGTCTGGGCGACGGATTCCCAAATCGCGATCCCGTTGGATAGCAGATCCCGATCCAAGAACGGCGCATCCCCGTCCATTGCCAAGACGCATTCCAAACTCGCCAAATACATGAGCGCAGGTCGCGTTCGCGCATTTTGCGAGAGCTGCGAGAGGATCTCCGGTGGGGGCGATGCTCGCAGTATTTTTCGGAGTTCCTGGCCGATGAGGCCGTTCAAAGTCAGTGGAATCGAGGGATCGGCGTTCGCGGCCATGGCGTAGAATTGCCGGACCATGAGGGAATGCTGGCCGTGTCGAAAGAAGCCGTAGCTGGTTGAGAGGTGACGAAAGAAGTGATCGCGCTCGTGGACCAATCGGCTTCGAAGTCCAATACCGTCGGATCCGGAGTGGGACGATTCGAGTCCGCCGCTCAAAACGGCTTGAATCTCTTCGAGCGAACCGCCCACATATAAGACCAGCGATCCCGGATCGAACCTCATGGAACCGCCCGACAGTCCGTAGGGCGGCAGGATCATGGCGCAGCTTTCTATTTAAAGGGGAAGCATCAGGGCCTGGACGATGGCGGTCGCAATCGCGATTTCTTCTTCCGCCGTGAAGGAAGCCGCGGGCAAAGTCTCCCGGAACACGCCCCGGATCGCCTCGATTCGTTCCGGCAGCAGCTCGCGGTCTCCCCGGATCGTTTCGAGCAATTCGACCCCCTTCGGTCCAGCTTCGTGACACAAGCCGACGAACCCTTTCCCGAGCCACTGTTGAAAAATCTCGGCGTCCGTACCGCCCGCGAGACTTCCGGCGAGCGCGGTTCGACGGAGTGCTGATGCAGCCAGCCGATAGTTTGCCGCTTGGCTACGGCTGTACATTTGAGGATAGGTTTCTGGTTCTTGCACGAATTCGCCGGGTGGCCCGAGCCATGCGTAATTCATTCCGAACGGATCGGAGTTCGGATCGAGTGACTCAAGAGTGGACTCGTCGCTCTTCATGACTCTCCCCGCCAAGTATTCCTCGTCGATCCGCTTCAGCGTTGCCTCATCGAATAGGGGTTCTTTTGGAAATCTCGGCATCGTCGATTCTCCTGGACAAGTCGGTTCGGTCGATGCCGAATTGTGTGTCAGTGGCCCAATGTTTCGACGCTCTGAATTACTTGTCTTTCGGATTCTCGGCTGGCACCTCCGCAATGAACGGTGCCGGTGGTCCGAGCCATTCGTAATTCATGCCGAATGGGTCAGTCTTCGGATCGAGAAGAGGGAGTTCCGGCATACTCAGCTTCTCGAAATTTCCCGCCAGATACTCTTCGTCCAACCGCTTTAAAGTCGCGTCGTCCAGTAATGGTTCATTCCCGAATTTTTGCATCACTCAATTCCCAAAATACAGACTTTGTGCCGTAAGCCAGGAGAGTGTACGCCATGCCCCAGTTCGTAAGCCAGAGCGACAACTGACTCGGAAGCACCGTCGGCGGTTTGAGAACCTTCTTCGAATTCGTTCGATTCCACGCTTCGTATTCGCGTGTCAGCTGCGCGTTCAGGTTATCGGTCGCTGTTTTCAGTGCGGCTTCTCTTTCATTGGCGCTGACTTTCTTCAATCCGGGCAGGAGTTTATCCGAAGTGCAGTCTTTCATCGCGTAAACCAGGCATCGGAACACGAAACGATCGATTTCGCATTCGGGTTCGACTGCGTACTTGCGAACAAAACTTTTCAATTGCTCCACGACCGCTCGAAACAACATGGCATCCCTATCCGAAAACGGAATGTCGTTAAGACTCTTTTTGAGAAGGAGCACGGCGATGGCGAAGAACTTGTCCGCACCCGGAGGATTCTGTCCGTTCACCCACCGGGTCAAGGTCGATGCGTTCAGTCCGAGTTCTTCCGCAATTCTGACTTTGTCCAATCCGTGCTTCGACTCGGCATAAGCGGCCAATTCGTCGAAATAGACGCGGGCGAGGATCGGAAAGAACTGCTTTCGAAACACTTTTCCCGCGAAATGCCCCGGCTCTCGGAACTTCCCTTTCGCTTTCTTTTCGATCAACCGTTCGGCTTTCGCTTCCCATGGTGGTGAGAGCGGAAGACGCATTTTGGGCTCTTCACTGTTTCGTCCGTCCACTTCGGGTTGATCTTTTTGCATGTGTGCCGATCCCAAAAGTCTTCACTCCACAAACTACCCATGCTGTCGCCGCATCCGTGTGGAGTTTTGTAGTGGACGTGATCGGTTCCGTCTCTGGCCGACTGTATCGAACCGGGTTCCTGCTAGCGCGGGCCGGGGAAGGAGCCGTGTATCGGGTCATCGGCGACGCGTCGATCCTGCTGAAGATTTTCGACGTGCGTCCCTCGGCCCGTGCCGTTCAAAAACTCGAACTCCTCACCGGGTATCTGCCCAAACCCGAGTTCGTGGCACTGCCGCTGGAAACCGTCCTCGATGTCGCCACCCGCGCCGTCGTCGGTTTCGTTCAACCGTTTTTTCGCCGGACGGTGCCGATCACCCGCGCCTTCGATTCGACGAGCCGCACGCGCTGCGGTTTGCCGGATCAACTCGGGCATCAAGTGAAGCTGTGCCGACTCCTCAGTGAAGCCGTGGCCAGACTGCACACGGCGAATCTCGTGATGGGCGACGTTTCGGATACGAACTTCCTCATCTGTCGGAATTGGCTCGGTCGGGTCACGGCCGTTTCCGTGATCGATTGCAACTCCCTGCAAATCAGCCTTCGCACGAATCGCGGCCACGAGATCTTCGCGTCCGGCGTGGCGACGGAAGCCTACACGGCTCCCGAAGTCCAACCGACCGACTGGTCGATCAGTCCGCGAACGGTCTTCTCCGACAACTTCGGCCTCGCCGTGCTGTGCTGGCTGCTGCTCTTCAACGGTTCGCACCCGTTCGCCGTGGCCTCGCCGCGCAACGTCGATGTGCCGCCGCTGGGAGAGCGGATCGAACGTCGCTTGTTTCCATTCGCTCCTGCGACGCCGCTCCCTACGGGTTGGACGCAATTGACGCTCGACCCCTCGCTCGGGGTTCTGCCGAACGACCTCCGCGAAATGTTTTTTCGGACGTTCTCCACGGACGATCCGCGTGACCGTCCCACGGCGGATGAATGGGTTCGCGCCTTTCGCAACTGGGAGTCGAAGCCCGCGCCAGTCCTTCGCGATCTCGGTGACTGGAAACGTCTGCTTTCCAATCCGCTGGCCAATGCCCCCGTGCCGATCCGGCGGTGGGGCGGACGCGGACTGCTGCTGATGGGCATCGGCATTTTGGCGATTCTTTTCCCCCGCTTCCAAGACTCGTCATTGCCAGCACCCGAATCCGAAGAAACTCGGCCCGCCCTGTTCCAAAAGGCTTCGACGACTTCGAAGCCCGCTCGCTCGCACTACGTGGATCGGGATTTCTTTCCCGACGACTTTCTGAATCCCCAACCCCGCACGAAGGAGTAGATCCATGGCCGCCAAATCGCAAATGAAGCCGTTCTCGACGCGCTTGCCCGATGATGTTCGCGCCGCACTGCAAGCCAAGGCGCAGGCGCTGGGTCTGACGGAAAGCGATCTCGGCCGCATGATTTTGATTGAGAAGCTGTCCGGCGTCGAATCCTCACCCGCCGCATTCGTGAATGAACTGCGTTCGCTCGCCGCGCTGATCATCGCCGCGAACTCGGACACCATCGACCTCGATCAAGCCCGCGAATTGGTAGCGCACAACGTCGCGTCGGAAACGGCGGTGACGCCGTGATCAAGGTCGTTTTTCAAGGTCGAAATTACTGGGTCGACGAGAAGTTTTGGAACGAAGTCCAAGCGTCGGGCCTCGACCCGGTTCTCGTGGAGCGGCGCAAGGGCGTCGTCTCGATCCGAACCATGGCACGGGACGAATTTCAGACCCGGTTCTCGAACCGAGTCGCGGGGTGGTCCGTCTCGGCCCACAAATCCGTTTCGGTCTTCGCGGCATGTGCGTCGGCTCAAAACCGCGCGAAGGCGATCCGAGACTTTCAAAGCGCGATCATCGCGGGATTGAAAATGGTCGCTCCGCTATTCACGGCGCGAACGGGGGCACAAGGGAAAGTCCGCTTGCCCGCCGATGTGAGTTTCGTGATCGCCATCCACGTCGAAGCGAACAACGGGGAGCCGCAACTCCACGCTCACATTGCCGTCCATTCGCGCTGTCGAGTTTCGGGAATCGACAAGGAGTACGCGACGGACACGCGGGAACTCTATCGCCAGCGCAAACTCTTCAATGCGGCCGTCGGCCAAGAACTCGCATCTCGGTTGAGCCAAACGTTTCGGGCTAAGGTTTCAAAAACCGCGCACACCGTATGGTTGCCCGAAGTTCCGCGTTCGCTGTGCGGGTTGGGCTCGGGTCGCTCGAAGCAGATCGACGATTTCATCGTCCGGCACGGCTTCAAGAACACACCTCTCGCCCGCAAAGTGGCCGCGCTGGCGACTCGCACCGACAATCGCGATCCCCGCCAAGGCCGGGACGATTTTCGAGAGGCGATCCGCCAGTCCGGGTTTCGCAGCGCATCGATCTGTGGTCCCATTCCACTGAATCCGAAGCCCGAGGATAGCCTGAAGGCCGTAGACGCTTTGACCGTCGCGGTAGGTCGCGAAGCGCTTCGATTGCTGCGATCCGTCCGAAGCTTTTCTCGCGAAGATCTCCTCCTGCACGTCTTTGGGAAAGCCAGTATCTCGGAGCCGGTCGCACGATTGCAAGCGGCCACGAATGCCGTGCTGCAAGCACCGAACCGATTCGGACTCCGCGTCGCAGTCGATGGCCGGGGCAAGACTCAATATGCGTCCGCGAAGCCCCTCGCCCCGTGGAAAGCCATCCGCGACCGGGTCGAGTACCTCTACGTCGAAAACGAGAGCGTCAAGCGTCCCAACGGGGCGGCGAAGCCGACACTCGCGGTCGTCCCCGCGCCGAAGGTTCTCCCCGTCGCGCCGGCTCCGGTTCCCAAGTTGTCGGTTCCGAAATCTGTTCAACCGCCATCACGCGATCCTGCTCAAAGCACACCCGCGCCCAAACAACCGATTCCTGCGAGTCCGCCTTCCCCCGCCGTTTCTGCCGCCGCTGGAACTGGACAATCGCAAACCGTCGGCTCTCGGAAGGCGACGACCTCACCGGATCCTTCGGCGACCGGAGTGCCACCTCAGCAAACCCCGGTGCAACCTTCGATTGGTCCGGCTCAAACCTCCAGTGCCAAGGCCACGAATGGGCAAGCTCGCCAACAAGCCTCGCCAAACTCGGGAGCGAGTCCCGGCGCTGAAGAAAAGCCCGAATGGCAGCGGACGATGAGTCACGTGTTTCGCTCGTATCGCATCGTCGGCGCGGTCGGTCAGTTGGGAATTCAAATCGCCGCCAAAGCCATCGAACTCTACTCGGCTCGGTGCCGCGCGATTTGCGAGGTGCGCGGTCGGGGAAGCAAAAAAACGCCGGGCAGCTTGGCCGGGTTGGTCCGCGATCTCTCGAAGTTGCCGTACTTCGAATCGCACCGGACCGCGATGAAGGCGATCTTCAAGTCGAACGGCGACCTCGTGCAGAAACTCGAACACGGCGAACGCGTCTACGCCCGCTGCCGCAGGCCCAAATTCCGCATCCCGCGCCTGGCGCTGATCATCGTCCGCGACGTGGAAGCGGCCAATCCCCGCGATGTGAAGTTCCTCGTGGCGAAAGCCGCCAAGGCCAACGCGCGGGTGTTGCTCGTCGAAGGCCAGTGGTCTCGGTCGGTCTTGAAGGGGTACGCGAAAACGATGCGGCCCGGTGCCTGCCACCGTATCCGTCAATCCGAACAGAAACCCTAACGGGAGATGGCCATGCCTTGGTTCGTCTGGTTTTGTTTTTTGACCGCCCCGCCCGTCGTCGGCGTGGCCTTCACGCTCTCGTGCCCCGACTCGACCCGGTCGAGCGGACTGAGCGCGGTGATGGCCATCGGCTTCTTTTGGCTGGTCGCCGCCTTCTCCACCCAGAAAAAGCTCCGCGAATTCCATCCCCAAGGATGGGTGCGGTGGTGGGTGTTGCTTTGCCTGGTGCTGCCGCTCGGCGGCTTGTTCGCCAATTCGCTCCGGGGCGATCCCGCCCTCGTCGGCGTGTTCGACCGCCACAACGAAGCCGTTGCACTTCGCGATCCACGCGGCTTGGCCCCGGCCGCACCGACTCGGCATGCACTCTCGTGGTCCGAAGTCGGCGAATTGGTTGCATGCGTGCGCCCGCGCATCGGGCGCTACTCGATCCAATTACTGACGTGCCTGCCGCCCGTGTGGTGGTTGGTCGCGTTCGGGATAGCCGTGTGGAGGGGGAAGTGATGGAAGTCGCGTTGTTCGTCATCGTCGTCGTCGTGCTCGTCTGCGCCTCCGGCAGTCGGAAGTTTTGGTTTCCGTTTCGGGGGGCGCCGGATGTCTCGACGAGCGCGCAAGCCAACGTGGCGACCGCGCGGAGAATCGAATCGTTTTTGGCGGCGGGGCAGAAAGCCAATGCACTCCCGATCCCGTTTGGAACGATTTTTGTGCCACTCCAGATTTTAAATAAGCCAACTATTCTCTTCGGGCTTCCCGAGGCTGGAAAAACGACTTTTATAAACCGCATGCTTCCGGCGCTCTTTGAGCTGTTCGGCCTGCATTCGGGCCGGACCCGCTTCGTGTTCCTCGATGTCAAAAATGAACTCCCTCGCCGTCTCCATGCCCTGGTCCCTTCGAATATCCCGATCCACTATTTGAATCCGCTCGACTCGCGGGGTTCGGTTCTCGATTGCCCGGCCATGTTCCCGGGCCGCAGCGATCTCGACCAATTGGCCCATACGCTCTGTCCGCCGACGCCGGGGGACCAAACCCCATTTTTCCGCAACTGCGCCCGGCAAACGATCGGTTTGGTCGCCGCCGTCCTCCAGAAATACCAGCACCGTTCGAAGCGGCCGTGGGGATTGTTCGAACTCTGCTCCATCCTCAGCGACAAACAGTCTCTGCGACGCGTGATGGCCTGCGATTACGAGGCCAAAAGTTTTTACAAAGCGACGCTGAGCGCGAACGTGAAATCGAGCCCCGATGTCTTCAGCACGATCCGTTCGGTGATTCAACCGCTGATCCCGGCCGCGCTCGCCGAGCGGCAGAATCCGCCCCGTTTCAACATCAAATCGTTTCTCCGCGACGACGGCATCGCAGTTCTGGGAATCCCGCCGACCGGCTCGGAAGCGGTTCTCCCCGTTTACAACGTCTTCATCCGCCGCCTGATCGAAGAAGCCCAGACCATCGCCCATCCCCATGACCGGCTGTTTCTCATTTTCGATGAGATCGCTCTCCTCAACCGGGGCGTTGTCGAATCCATCGTGAAAGCGACGTGCGTCGGGCGCTCGCACGGCATCCACGTGATTGCGGCCACACAAAGTCTGGAGCTGCTCGAAGCGCAATTCGGTCTCGACCAAGCCCACGCGTATCTCGCCAGTTGCGCGACGACCATCGGCTTCCGCTGCGGCTCGCGCAAGACGGCCGAATATGTCGTCGGCCGCATGGGAAGTCAGGACGGCATCGTCGTTCTCAGTTCGCGGACGAGCAGCGCGAACGGCAGTTCCACCACCGTCTCGGAGCAACTGCAAACCCGGACGACGGTGATGCCCGACGAGTTGCTCCATGCCCCGCTCGCCGATCCCATCGAAGATCGCATGGTGTTCTTCGCCGTCAGCCCCGCCTTCGGAAACGCAAAAGTCACCTGCTCGTTCGTCGGCGAAACCACCGTGAAAACCGATCCGACGTTCCCGAACACCTCGTCCCGAAGTCCGGGATCCGAGGGGCTGCGTCCGCTGACCGATACCGATTTCGAAGAACTCGGGCTTCCCCCGCGCTAGCGAAATCGACACCCCAGGAGATGATGATGACCATGTTCCGCAAAGTGACCTTCGCGGCTCTGATGTTGGGCTGCCTTCCACTGTTCGTCGGCTGCGACGAATTGGTCAAAGGCAACGACAAGGGCAAGGCCGAGGACAAGGCGAACGCCGACAAATCGGGCGATTCGGACGCGGTGAAGTCCTCGAAGAAGCCCGCCGGCGAAGCCGTCGAATCGCCGACGACCGACCCGCTCATCGCGGGCGCGATTCAAACGCGACAGACGTTCGCCGACCAAGAAGAATTGCTCTTGGAACGGCTCGATGAACTCCGGTCGCTGCTGGGATCGGCGAAAGCCGACCCGGCTCGCATCCGGCAATCCGTCGATGAGTTCCTGGCGCTGGCCCGAGAGATCCGCCGCGTCGTGATCCGAGCGTCGGACTCGCTCGCGTCGCTCGATACCGCGACGAACGATCTCGCGCGGTCGATGAAGCACCTCGGCCTTTCCTACCGATCGGCGGCGGACCTCTTCCGGCAGAAGGCCCGCGACTACTCCACCAAGAAGCTCCGCGATCAACTCAACGGCTTCGCGGACGACTACGAAGCGATTGCGAAAACCATTCCCGAACGGATCGCGGCGCTCGAAGCGTTCCAGAAAACGCTTCCGAAGTGGACGCTCAAAGTCCGCGAAGCGAACGCGTTCCTGGACGACACGGTGCTGTTCTTGAGCAGCCATCCCGGCATCGGAGCCGATCCGCGCGAACGCTACTCGGCCCAATTCGAGTCGTTCGTCCTGACCTTCTCCGAGTTGATTCGCACCCTCGAAGAATTCCGCGAAGTCCTCCGCGCCAAGGCGATCTCGAAAGTCATCCAGGAGGGCAACCGAAAGGAGGCCCTGGTGAAGGAAAAAATCGAAGCCGCCCGAAAAGATAAAATCGCAAGAACCGAGCGTTTGCGAGTCGAAGCGGTCGAACGGCAAGTATTGGCAAAACGCGAAGCGGAGCAACGCGAACAGGCCAAGCGGGAAGAAACGGAACGGTTGGAACGCAAGAAAGCGGAACGGGCGGCGAACCCGGCCCCCAAAGCCTTCGCCTCGGCGATGCGGCCACCGGTCGCCAATGCTCCGGCATCGTTTTCGAGCGTGACTCTCTCCAGACCGTCCGCGCCCATTGGACGGATGAGTACGACGGTTCCGCTCGCTCCTGTGCCCGCCATGAAAACCCCGACCGCGCCGCTTCGGACACCCGCACCCGCCGGGGCCATCGTCTATTCGCCGGACACGTACCTGCAGCCGTTCACCCGGCCGTGCCCATTCCCCCGCTAACCGCTTCCCGGGGTTCCCTATGGGACAGGTCAACTTGATTCACGACGAATCGTGGCGGGCGGCGAAGCTCGTCGTGAATCATTTCGCATCGCGTCTCGACGATGCGGAACTGCTCGAAGCCTTCCACGCCGTGCGGACATTGATCGCGGAATGCCTCCGGCGATCCCTCGAACAGCGCGAACGGGAACTGCACCGTTTGGCCAAGAAGTCCGCTCCGGAGAATTGAGATGAGCGAAAGTCTGACCGAAGTCGTCGAACGCCTTTCGCGCATCGAAGCGGTGCTCCAAACGCTCGTCCGCGAAAAGGCCGTCAAGGATTGGTACTCGACGGCGGAAGTCGCGGTCCTCGTCGGCAAGGCCGAATACACCGTCCGGGAATGGTGCCGACAGAAGCGCCTCTTGGCCTCGAAGAAAGCCTACACGCGCGGCGCCCATCCGGAATGGCTGATCGGCCACGCCGAACTCCTTCGCTTCCGCAACGAAGGCCTGCGCCGGGTCGCCATCATCGAAGGTGACTCGTGAACACCATCAAACCGTACTACCACAGCGCTGGCATCACGATTCACCACGGCGACTGCCTGGACGTCCTGCCCACGCTGCCTTCGGAATCGGTCGATTTCGTTCTCACCGACCCGCCTTATCTGGTCGGGTACCAAGGGCGCTGGGACAGCGCCCGGAAGGTGATCGTGGGCGATGAGGATCCCGCGTGGATCCGCCCGGCCTTCGCGGAAATCTGGCGGCTGATGAAGCCCGACACGCTGTGCGTCTCCTTCTACGGTTGGCCGCACGTCGATGCTTTCCTCGGCATCTGGAAGGAGATCGGTTTCCGGCCGGTGAGCCACTTGGCGTTCGTCAAACGCCAATGGGGCCTCGGGCGATTCACCCGGAGCGGACACGAGACGGCCTTCCTCCTGGCCAAAGGTCATCCTCCGAAGCCCGCAGTGGCGATCTCCGATGTCTTCGACTGGCATCGTGACGAAACCGCACTGCACCCCAATCAGAAACCCGTCGCTTCGATGGCGGCGATCCTCCACGCATACTGCCCACCGAACGGTATCGTGCTCGATCCATTCATGGGCAGTGGGAGCACGCTCCGCGCTGCGAAGAACCTCGATATGAGGGCCATCGGGATCGAGATCGAAGAGAGCTACTGCACAAAAGCGGCTACTCGAATGGCTCAGGGCATTCTGACTTCGCTCTTCCGGATCGATACCTGACGTCGGTGAAGAAAAGAGATGGTTGAGGAGGAAAGTGATGTTCAAGGAATTCGGCAGACGGTTCATTGAGGCGACAAAGATACTCCTCGGCGCACGCCCGGCCACGGTTCGCTTCGATGCGCTCGACAAAGAAATTGCCCATGCGTGTGCATTCAGCACTGCTGATATTCTCACGGATCACAGGCTCGGCTTCATGGAGCCAATCGAAAACCTGGGTAAAGACCACGAGCGTTGCCGCCAAGTCGCCGCCGTAGTTCTCGAAGCGATCGAAGGCTATGTGACCTTTCCGAAAGCGGATGAACTCAGCTTTCGTCGTCATATGAACGTGGTACCTACTCCGCCGCAACCGACAGATATCCCGTTTTGAGCAGTTGGAGACGCGCTGACTCGTCTCCAAGTGCTTCGCCACGATTCAAGCTCACTCAGCCGAACACCTTGTTGATGATCTGCTGTTCCCGGCTCGGAATTAGGTGCGTGTAGCGTTTGTGGGTCGCGGCGGACAAGTGACCCACCCAGCTTTGCAGCACGCGTTGATCGACGCTCTCGGCGGCGCAGATGCTGATGAAGGAGTGCCGGAGAACGTGCCATCCTTTCATCACGTCCCACTTCGACCCTCGAACGAGTCGACGGAACTGATCGTAGGCCAGCATCGGTTTTAAGGCGGTCGGCTGGGCTGCCGCTTCCTTTTTCCAGCAGAACATCATCTGGCCTCCAGGATGTTTGCTGAGCCAATCCTGAATCGCTGCCTTCAGGAAACCGGAAATCGGGACTCGACGGGTCGTCCGCTGACCCTTGTTCTTCTTCCGCTCGCGGATGATTGCCGAATCCGCTTGGAAATCGACGTCATCGATCTCCATCCGCATGAGTTCCGAACGGCGGGCACCGGTATGGGCGGCGAAAACCAGCATCGGGTAGAGATGCTTGTCCTTCGACGTTGTCCGGGCGAATTCCAAGAACTCGACGAGTTCCGGTTGGGTCAGGAACAGGCCGGCCCAAAGGTCGTCAATCTTGGCCGGGGTCAGTCCGCCTCGGGCGATCTTGCGTTCGATCTCTTCACGCGTTTGGAAGCCCGGCGACTCGTCGGTCTTGGGGTAGATCAGAAATCGCCCCGGAAACGTTCCGACGAGCGAACCGGTACGGACGGCCAAGTTCCACGCGGCCCGCAGCGTAGCGATGTCTTTATGGATCGTCGTCGCACGGATGGGAGCGTCCTTCTTGCCTTTGGCTTTCCCTCGTGCCAGGAGGTAATCTTGGAGCAAGTCCGCTGTGAGCTTCAGTAGCGGCATCCGCTCACCAAAATGGCGAATGAGGTTGCGAAAGTGGATCTCGGCCATGACGATGGTCTTCGATTCCAACGAACCGTTGGCGTGTGTCCGCAAGTAGCGGTCACGAAGATCACCCAGAGTGAGCGGTTTGAGAATGGGTGCCGGGTCGTCCGCGAACTTCCCAGCAGAGAGAAGGAAGGTGGGAATGTCAGCATTGGCCGGCGGCGCTGGTATCTCCTTATTGCGAATCCGAATCAGGAGTCGATCGACGGTGCCGCGATGCGCTTCGGCCTCTCGGCGGTCTTTGGTTTTGAGGGCGTGGCTGTACTGCCGCCCTTGGTAGCGGAAGTGGAGGTGGAACCATCCGCTTCGCTGCTGTAAACTCGCCATGGTAGCAACTCCCCGACGGGTGCCACACGAATGCCCTGGTGTTAGCAATCTGCTGGCAAAGGCTCGCTCGGCTGTCGCGATTGCCGAAGGGGCAATCAACGCAAATCGAGTTGGGGAATTGTCTTGAATCAGACGTGCGGTAGCGGTGCATGCCTGCAACAAATTAGGCGCTGCAGC